>CAZLVL010000001.1:0-186351 GCA_964563155.1 uncultured Clostridiaceae bacterium
TTTTTATTTTACCTTAGCTTGGAGGGTATTCATACACAAACTATTTCACAGTCTCCTAAAATCGACACAGTAAGACCCTTTTTAGGGGACTTTTCATCTGTTTCGTGATCTATACTTATGCTAATGGTTAAATATGCAAATATTACGGTAGTTATCATGAAGACAAACCATAGAGGATTTGCAGTCATGCCATCTAAACCTTTTGTAACTAAGTCATACCCTAATATCCCAATGATACCAACCGTTTGAACGATATACGCAATACGAATGTTTTTTAAGTTTTTTAATTTTAAACGTTCATCTTTTATTTTTTTCATTCCTTACCACTCTCTCTTTTTACCCAAAATATTTCATCCAATGATTTGTTAACTGTATAACAGATCTCCAAGCACAATTTTAGTGAGGGATTATACTTACCTTTTTCAATCAAGCTAATGGTTTGCCGAGTGACCCCTACTTTTTCTGCTAACTGTTGCTGTGTTAAGTCAACTTGAACACGGGCTATCTTCACTTTATTTACCATCTAAATTAACCTCCTCACCCTTATTGTAACATATATATCACATAATTCAATATATATATTGCAAAAATAAGGGCTATCTAATAGCATTAAAGTATCGCTTTAAAGATTTATCTTATATAATTTTCACACGATTATCTGATTCAGAGATAAAAATAATGGAAAGAACAAGATAAAATGTCCTACAGAGTTTTTGTTTAATAGTAATCTTCTTCTCTACTAAATGGAAAATGGATACACTTGGTATCCATTCTTTTTTCCATATGGTGTCCCGAGCAGGAATTGAACCCGCATCTGAGGAACCGGAATCCCCCGTTCTATCCATTAGACTATCGGGACTAATAGTTATTAACTACATCCATGGCGATGTTTGCCCATCTGGTTAGTCTTTCAGGTTCTTTGTTAACGGTAGATATATCTTTTAATATAATTTCTAGATTTACGTTATTAGCCTTTGCAGCATCTACAGTTCTTTGTAAATCCTTTCTTATTTCTTCTTCATCTAATTTACTAGTTGCAACTAGAGCTGGTGTGGGCTTGTTACTCATAATTATCTTAGGCCCTATTTTCTCAGCAAAAGCTTCTCTATCACTCCAAGGGCTACAAGATACTTTTCTCAAATTAGGAATGGTCATTACAGATTCTAATCTATCATCTAATCTGTCACAACAACCATAATAAATCATGCCAAAATGTTCTGCCATCCTTCTTATATATGGTATTTCTAATTCTTCAAAAGTATCGGGAGACATAGAAGAAAATAGCTGAGCTAGACCAAAGGCCCAACCGTTTTTTGTTATTGCTCTTTTACCTTGTCCACTACCAGGTAAAAGCTCATCAGTATAAATATAAGAGCAGTGACTAACATTTGCATTAACATCATATATTTCTAGCTCATTGGTTTGTTCAATACCCTTTAAGACAGAGTTAGTCATTTTTTCCATGATAAGATGCAATTTTTCTGGCTCATCAATAACATCAAAGTAAACGTTTTCCACCCCCATAAACTCACTTATAGCGTCCCAAACACCTAAGTGAAACATGTTTCCCTCTGGCATAACAGGAGCTATTCCATCAAAGAGATCTTTTGCAAACTCTAATCTTCTCATTGTCTCTTCTTTGTCATGGGTTATGACCATATCCTTTATTTGCTCAACATCCTCCATAGTCTCAAAGAGGTTAGTAAAGACTTGGCTATTAACATTACCTGCATGGTGAAGGGTTTCTTTTTTAGCTACAACTCCATAGCCAGTGTTACTTATGGCCATAGGTATCCTTATAAATGGATCTATTACCATATCCACAGGATAGTGTTTAAACTTATAAATCTCTCTTTTAAGCTTATCTTCAATCTTTCTAAATAGAGGATCTTGAACAAAAAGATCCAACTCATTATTTATGTTCATTTCATTCCATGGAATCTGTTCTATTACAACCATGGGTCTTTTCATTTGACTGCGATTTAAAGACTTCCAAAGTTCAATCTTTTCCTTTTGGATAGGCAGATTTGCATATTCCATATATACTTTTGCAGCTTCTCTTAATACATTTCTTTCTTTTTGTGTAAGATTCATTTTTAGATCCTTTCAATTACAAGTCCTAATCTCCTTCATTATACATCTAATATAAAAAATGTGAACTGCTTGAAAGATTATTAGAAAGTTTTTAAAAGGAGCTAACTAGGTTAGCTCCCTTTCTATACAATTCTATTCTTTTAAATATTGTTTTTTGTATACTCTTTATACTTATATATCTTTTAATATAAAGGTCCAAAGTTTTGACAAGCTCTAAAGTCTGCACCTTCTAGGTCTGTGGTTCCAAAAGAAGACCAGGTGCTAGGACGGAAGATTCTGTCATATTCTACGTTGTGCATATTTACAGGAATTCTCAACATAGAGCTTAAAGTTATAAACAGATGGCCTACATGACCATAGGTTAGAACTCCATGGTTAGCTCCCCATTTTGCCATAACTTCATATACACTAGAAAATACACCCTCTCCAGTCAATCTTGGAGCAAACCAAGTGGTTGGCCAAGTTGGGTCAGTACGCTTATTCAAAATATCATGAGCTTTTTCATCTATATCCACAACCCAACCTTCAGCTATTTGTAAAACTGGGCCAAGGCCATCAACTAAGTTTACCCTAGTCATGGTAACTGGCATTTCTCCTCTAGTTAAGAAAGTAGATGAGAAGCCACCACCTCTAAAATAGTCTAAGTTGGCAGGACCCCAAGTTGTATTATCCAAGCAGGCTTGAGCCTCCTCTTCGGTAATATCGTAAAAGGGTTTCATGGCAGGTTTTCCATCTATTTCACATCTACCTGTACCATCTAGGGCTGCTGCACCTGAGTTGATTAGGTGGATAATTCCATTTGCTGCCTTACCTTCTAAATCATAACCTGTAACCCTCTTAACCGCTTCTTTACTCCAAAAGGTTCTTACGTCAGCAAAGACTTGGGCGGTATTGGTTAACAAATGACCAAACAACATGGCAGTTCCATTTAGTCCATCATTTTCTGTTGCCATTAGATAGGGCTGACGAATTCCATTCCAGTCAAAAGATGAGTTTAGAATAGACTCCATGTAGTCTCCATTTGCTATAAAGTCTGTCCACTGTCTTTGACCTTGGAATCCACTTAAGATAGCATTTCTTCCACAACCTTCTTCTTCAAAGCCATTATCAGTAAGGTATTTACTGCCTACCATAATGTCTCTGGCTATTAAAGCCATTTTCACACTGGTTTCCCAATCTTTATCTTTTTCTTCTCTGCTCTTGGGATTTTTGTTAAAATCTTTTCCTTCTTTGCAGTTTTCCTTGGTCCATGCTAAAGCTTTTTCAAATTCTTCCTTATCATAAATACCTTCATTCATTCTGCGAATAAATTCAGACATATCTACATATTCATTTCTTATTCCTAAATATTTTTGATAAAAGTTTGGATCTGCAATTGAGCCTGCAATACCCATAGAAACATTACCTAGGCTAACATAAGATTTTCCCTTCATATATGCAACAGCTAAACCTGCTTTAACATAATTTAGAATCTTCTCTCTAACGTCGTCAGGTATATGTGTATCTTGGGAATCTTGTACGTCTTTACCATATATTCCAAATGCTGGTAAGCCCTTTTGTGAATGGGCTGCTAGCACTGCGGCTAGATAAACAGCTCCTGGTCTTTCTGTTCCATTAAAGCCCCAAACAGCCTTTGGCATATGAGGGTCCATATCCATAGTTTCACTTCCATAGCACCAGCAACGGGTTACTGTAAGAGTTAGACCAACTCCTTCTCTTTGAAACTTTTCAGCACAAGCTGCTGACTCTGCTACGTTACCAATACATGTATCTGCAATAACACATTCAACGGGTAGACCATTGGGATGCTTCAAGTTTTCAGAAATTAACTTGGCTGCAGACTGAGCCATTGCCATAGTAACCGGCTCTAACTCCTCTCTTACACCTCTTCTTCTACCATCTATGGTAGGTCTTATTCCCACCTTAGGTAAGGTACCTTTTAGTCTTTCCACCTTGTTTGCCATAACAATTCATTCTTCCTTTCTATGCAATTTAAATATTTTTATATTTACCAACTAGAGCCGCCCCCGCCGCCTCCGCCACCTCCGGAGAAACCTCCAGAAGAGAATCCACTACCACTACTGGTAGATGGAGGAGCCGCCATGGACGCATTGGTTTGATTTACAACCGTATTCATCCTAGATAATAAGTATACTGTAGAAAAGGTTCTCATGGAATATCCACTGTACCAATCGGGTGGTTCTACAATCATACTTTGGAATTTTCTAGCCCACTTTTTCTCCAAACCCAAAACAATTGCAAAGGGAAGAACATTATAGAAGTAGGTGGGATTTTCATCTATTAATATTTTAAGCCTATCCATCTCTGCAGTCGCTATAAAGTCTTTAAAGCCTAAGTAATGCTCTAACATCTCTTGACCATAATCTGACCTTTTTTTCATAGCAACTCCCAAGGCAATACCTATACTACTACAAAGAAGTATTATGAAGTAACTATAAGAATAAGGAGCCGTATTTAAATATGGGTAAACCTCTTCTAAATAGACCTGCATTATTAAAAAGCCAAAAAGAACCATTAGGCCAGCCAAGACTCCAATCATAAGTTTTTTAAAATTGTTCAGATTGACCCAATTACTTTCACTTTTACTATAGACTGCCAAAAGAATCGCAAAAAATGGGAAGAATAAGAGAATTGATATAAGTATTACAGAAAAGTCCCTAAACTCCAGTCCTAATATAGCTAGAAATATTAAAAATGGTATGAAGCAAAACAGCAAAGCTTTTTGTTTGTTTTTCAAGGATTCCCCTTCAATTAGTGCTCTGTTTCCTGAAAAGATTCCAATAATCTTCTTTTTAATTGTAGGCACATTAGTATAAAAATTGTTTTTCAAATCAGATATGCTTACTTCATTTCCCTCTCCATAACTAAATATAGTGTTGAAGATATAGCTTTCGTAGCTATTTCTAAAATTAGCTTCCTTTAGTTTTACAAAAGTGAACTTTCTTTTTTCTTCAATTATCTTTATATATCCCTTATCTGCCCAGTAGAAAATTAAAGACACAATATCCTTGTTATCCACCACCTCATCAATAATATAGCCAGCTTCTGCTGGAGATTGACCTTTTATTGGATAAAATTGAGGAGCTACAATGGGCTCTTGGTCTCTTCCCTTCTTTTTCCAAAAGTTGTATAGATATATTACTAGACCAATGCTAATAGGTGCCATTATGTAAAGAACAGGAACCTTCAAACCTGGGGCTTGTCTGGTATTTGCAAAATATCCTTTTGGCAACTTTACAGCCAAAGTAACCCCTTCATTAGGGCTTAGGCCAGTTAAATGGCCTGAAATAGAAAGTCCATCTATCTGGTAATCCGTATACTTTCTTTGTGAATACCTAGGCCCATAGGTTATATTAATCTCATTTACATCAAAATCCTTGGGCATCTGAACAAGGAAGGTAAAGTTATATATATTACAATCCCAATCGGTTCCTAAGAGATTATGGTAAATCTTATCAAAAGCTTTTTCTAAATCGTCACCATAATCATAGGAATATGTAATGCGATATTTTACTTCACCAGAGACGATTTTGTTGGCATCTCCAATTCTTATAGCTGAATATGTCCTGTCTTTTTCCACACTATAGGGGTGGTCAACCAGGATGTTTTCAAGATATATTAGTCTTTTTTCAAAAACAGTTGGAATGGTGCGAATAATACCATGCTTATTTGGACCTGTAAAATTAGCTGTAATAATTTCAGTAATTTCCATTTGATTGTTTTCTTTGACCACAATGCTGGTGTGATAATCGGTAATATGGTAACCATTTATGTCATAGGCATTTGCAGAGAAAACTGGCATTGTCAAAAGGACAAGCGCAATTAAAAAAAGTATTACTTGTAAGGATGAAGTTTTTCTCATTTTAGAAACTAACTCTTACACTCTCTCTTGCCTCTGCTTCTACTTCGTAATAGGCTTGTTTTGGGAAACCAAACATTCTAGCTACAAAAGAAGAAGGAATTTTTTCTACTAGGGTATTGTAGAGTTTTATAACTGCATTGAAATACTTTCTTGAACTTGCTAACTCTGACTCTACAGATGCCAGCTTAGACTGGAGGTCTAAAAAGTTTTCATTGGCTTTAAGATCAGGATAAGATTCGGCCAAGGCAAAAAGGGACCTTAAAGTAGTATCAAGGGCTCTTTCATTGGTTTGAGATTCTTCAATAGAAGAGCTTCCCATAGCCTTATTTCTTGCTTCAATTACTTGAGTTAATGTTTCTGCTTCATGCTTTGCATAGCCTTTTACAGTTTCCACAAGATTTGGTATTAAGTCATATCTTTTTTTGCTGTAAACATCAATGGTTGCAAAAGCTTCTTCATATTTGTTTCTTAGGCCAACAAACTTATTATAGATAAACAAAGCATATATTATTACTATTAATAATAGGCCACCCAAAATGTATAACCATTCCATATTTTATTTACCTCCTCGTATTATCCTTATTATATATTATGGACACTTTTCATACAAACAGTTTTTTCCTGCTCAATCTAAGGGAAAAGAGGAATTTTCTAATAAGATTTAAAGAAAGTCTATTAACCTTTCTCACATTTTAAGCTCTTTTATGTTGACGAAAAACACCATTCTGCTATAATCCAGTTTGAAAGGGCTTAATCTATGAAAAACTATTTCGCTTTATTAACAGACCTTACAGACAATCTTCTAAATTCTTCAAAAGATTCAGATTTTCTCACTTCTAATTTCCATAATTTCAGACCAATTTGTCCTTCTGCCTTTTTTGTTAAAAGGGCTTTATTGAATTTAAGCTCCAGTTTGAATATTATTTCTGACAACTATAAATCTGAAGACACTTTTGATAGGAGTATAAAGAGCCTTGAACAAGCTTTTAACCATATTGATAAGGCCTTATACGATGTGGATTCTTTTTGCTTATCCTTAATAGATGCATCAAACATGTATCAGTTAACTCTAACCTATGACAAAGTATTAGACTTTGTTAATGCTAACAAAAAAGAGACTTTACAAGAGCTTTTGTTAAAATACATTGATGTTTCCTACAAAAAAGCTAAAGCCCTAAAGCCTAAGGAGCTTTTCATGTATGGCATTAGCCTACATGCCTACAAGTATTTTCCTTGTCAGGAAAAGTTAAGTATCCTTGAAAACTTGGGCTCTATTTTACCAGACTGCCCAAGTATAGAAAATCAAGTTATTTATCTTGTTTGTGACATTTATAAAAATACGAAAGATAGTCCTTTTGAAAATGAAGCCTTTTTAGTAAAGGCTAAAGAAAAAGCTGACTCACTTTTATTTACAGTACAGCCTGATAATAGCCTTTTAGATAGAAATGGCTCTTCTTGTTTATCTAAATATATTTCTTCATTTTTCTATTTAGTAGCTTTAGATAATGATGAAAGATATAAAAAGGTTTTACACTATATCTTAGCCTTCTTAATAAAAGATGACTTTTTAGAAATCTTTAAAAATCCTGAGGCCTTTTTGATGCCTTCTTTTATTCTTCTAAATCGCAACATATATGATATGCAAGTCCAAAAGGTAAGCCAAAAAGAAGCCTTTTCAGATTTTAATGGTATAGACCAAGGCCTTGGACTATTTAAACACGGAAATGGGAGCAATCTTTCTTCCACTATTATAACCAATAGTCCAGATTTCTATGTTTTACAAGAAGGAGACCTGAAATTACGGCTTAGATTAAATGCTACCTTTTTTGGACCAAAAGGAAGGTTTGAAAGTAAAGATATGGTGGTAGATGGAAATCAAATATTCTTAAACTACAATAGAGAATGGGGCTACTTTTTACCCTTAGAAGATAAATCCATTAATGCTATTGATGGTATTGATATAAATAAAAAAGATAGAACCATGACTACCCTACAAACTATAGATATGAATGTAAAAATAGAGCTTTTAGACCAAGGTGCTGACATAACAATAGACATATCTGGTGTAGATGACCTTGCCTGTAAGCTTGATCTAGTTTTTGATAAACAAGGATATTTCAATTCAGATTCATGTAGCATCTTTACACAAAAAGATGACCATATACAACTACAAAGAGGAGCCTTTACCTATTGTTATGGAAAAAATACCATAAGTGTAAGCTCTGCTTTTGAAGGAAGAGCCAAATCTTCAAGAGATTTAAGAGGCAGCCTTGCCCCTGTAGAAGGAGCCTTTACTGTCTACTTCACAGACATGACTCCTTGTAGCCACACCATAAGCATAAGAGGGGGTAAGTTATGAAAGAAATAATTAAAGATAGAATTAGTAGGCTAGACGACATAAATGATAACCTCTTAAAAACTCAATGCTTGGATAAAGATTCCCTTTATTATGGCAGTATTATAGATTTTAGAACCGGTTATTCTGAGCCTGCAAGAGGTGTTGCTCTTGCCCATCAGTTTTTGGCTGCTTACTGCCATAAATATTCTAAGTCCTATAAAAGCATCTTGCTTTTAGAAAGAAGCCTATTAGCAATTGATTATTCTTTAAGAAGGTTACACATTGATAATACTTATGATTTAACCTCAACAAATCCTCATGACCCAACAAGTCTTGGATTTTCAGTAAAAAGAATAGCCCCTTCTTTTAGAATGCTAAAGAGCAAAATTGAAAAAAGCAAAAAACCTCTTCAACTGGAGATTGATTTATATAACAAGATTATAGAGTTTATGACCAAGGCCTCTGAAGGAATGGTGGGAAACGGGTTTCACACTCCTAATCATAGGTGGGTATTGGGTGCAGGCCTAGCTCTTTGCATGAATATCTTAGATATGCCAGAGCTTAGAGATGAAATTGACAAATATCTAGAAGAGGGCATAGATTGTGATGAATATGGAGAGTATTCAGAAAGATCCGTTTCCATATACAATATAACAATTAATCAATGTTTAATAATGATGGCAAAAGAACTAAAAATGCCAGAGCTGCTAGAACATGTACGTCGAAACCTCTATATGACTACAAAATACATTGAACCTGATGGAACTCTTTTTACTCTTAACTCCACTAGACAAGACATGGGAGCAAGGACCTATCCCTTTAACCTTTTTAGTATTTACTTGACCATGGCATATGTTGATAAAAATCCTGAGTTTGCATATATGGCAAAATATATTCATAACATGGCCTCTAAGTCTAAATATGATATAGGGGACCAAGGATACTACAAAACAGCTATACAAGAATACCAATACATGGACTACAACATTGATTATTTCAATGAAATAGCTGAAAAGGAATTGAACTTTAAAGAACATGATAGTTTCTTCCCTAACTCTTCTATTGCTAGAATGCGAAATTTTGATACAAGTATGACCCTAATGGCCAATAATCAGATAGGCCTTAAATATCAATACAAATTCCTCGGTATCCACCTAAAGGTATTAGGCCAAAACTATATTGAATTTGATCAAATAGAAAAAACCCCAAGTGGCTATACTGTAAAAGGTAAGGACGAATTTTTAGATATAAAGATTAATGCAACTTTCTTAAAAGATGGAGCAGAGATAGAAATAATTGGGAAAAGTGATTTTTCTTATCCTTGTGCCATAGCTTTACTTTTTAACCAAGAGGGTCTCATAGATTCAAAAGATTATTTTATACATACAGAAAAAGGTAAAAGCCTTATTATGAAAAATGATAAAATGACCTACTCTCACCTTCCTCAGTTTATGCCCTATTCCATAAATATTAAGACCCATTTAGATTCCACTGGACAAAATGAGTTTTCTGATATTTGCCTTAAAAAACTTCTAACTGGAGATAAAGACGCCTTTAGCATCTACCTCACCCAAGAAGCTCCCTTTAGAAGGAAAATAGTTTTTAGTAATTTTTAATGGTTATAAATACCGACACCTAGTTCAGATTTTTATTAAAAGCTGAATAAATATTTATAAATATTTAAAGATAAAACATCATTGGTAGTGCTTAAAAACTACCAATGTTTTTCTATTAGGTCTCTTAATATATGAACAGCTCTTTTAGGCTTTTCTAAATTACCACTTAAGGTATAAACATCTCTAAAGATAATTTCAAGATTACAATCTTTTGCAGCTCTAAGAGTTCTTAATATGTGATTTTCATATTCCTTTTGGTCAAAGTCATAGCCTACTCCCAAATAGTGGGGAGATGGTTTTCTAGAATATATTATGGGTCCATTAGCTAATCTTTCTCCCATAAACTCTTCATTACACCAGGCAGATATAGAAACTTTTTTCATATTGGATAAGTCTTTTAGACAAATATCCCAAAGTGGGTCTACAGCTTCACAACATCCATAATATACAAAGCCATACTCTCTGGCTATCATATCTATGTAGGGATAAACAAATTCTTTATACATGTCTGCAGATATACCAGTGGACTCTTGGGAATTTACATTAACCCACATATGTTTCATTAGAACCTTGCCATCTTCAGGATCTTGAACCTGATTAGTAAAGCCTCTACTTCCCGCTCCAGTATAATGATTTTTGTTATTCATGGTTAAAAGACCTTCAGCCTCTAGCCACCTTTGGTAGGCTAAAAGATTATCAGTAACAAGCTTGGTTATACGATGAACTCCTTTTGGATTATCTATCATCTCTACCATCCAAGCTTCCATGCCCATAAGTTGGATTATCTTCATGGTAATCATGTTACCCCATCTATGAAATCCAGTATCTATCTCCACCTTTAGAATATCTCCTAGAATATCTTTTGCACTATCAATTCTATCTTTTGAGTTTTGCCTATCAACTGTAAATGTGGATTGCTTTAGTTTATGAAAATCTGCATCTAAATCTACTATGGGATGCTCATATATATAGCCAATTTCTCTGCCTTTAGAATCCTTTGATTTTTTAACACCTATATCTATACCCAATTCTTTATATGTTACATCCCAAGAAAATCTTAAAGAATCAGGACAAACCTGGTCATCATCTAGCAGTTCATGAACAACTATGTTTTTTGCTATGTCAAATTCAATGCTTCTGGCAAAGGGGGATTCACACTTCAAAGGGGGTAATATCTCATTTTGAAAAGTATCTGCCTCAACAATTATCATGGGCTGACCTTTTTTATTATCATTGTGGGCATACCAACGCTTGGTTCTTTCTTCCATTATGGGAAGTTGCGATATTTCCTTTTGTCTTTTTGCTAAATCTCTTAAATATTCTCTTTCTTTTTGGCTAATGCTATATTTCATAAACCCATATCCCTCATTTTCTTGTGTTTATATTAATTCAAAACATTTTTCTAGGCAAGATTCTTCTCTTACATAAAAAACTGACCTTGGGATAAGACAAGGCCAGTTTTTATTTTTTCCTATTTCTAAATTTCAGGTATTACTATTTCAATTTCTCTTCCCAATTGAGCAGATTTATTAATACCATCAATAATAGCTTGATTGTATAAAATTTCTTCTGATGGGATTGGTGACTTGGTTCCATCAAGAATGGCATCTAAGAAGGATCTTATCTTCATATCAAAGAGGTTTTCCTTGGTTTTTAAGATAGGTAGTTCAGTTTCTACTTGCGTACCAGAAACCTCATGATATATCTTCATAGGTCCACCAACACTACCATTCCAACACTCGGTAGATGGAATTCTAAGACCAGCCTCTGTACCTAAAATTAAAGTATCTCCCGCTGTATCCATATTCATTGCCCATGAAATCCTAAAGTCTAAAACAATTCCACCTTCAAGCCTTACAAAGGCGGCTGCAAAATCATCCACTCCAAAAACATCAGCATATTCTGGGTTCTTAGGATAATAGTCAGGTCTTTTACCAAAGAAATCTGAGGTATAGCCAGAAACTGTTAAAGGCTTGGGATAGCCTATAGCATTTAGCACCATATCTAAAGAATAGCAACCTATATCTCCAAGAGCTCCAATTCCACCAGTTTCTTTTTCTATAAAGGAGGTTCCAAAGGGAGTAGGAATACCTCTTCTTCTACCGCCACCAGTTTGAATATAGTAGATATCTCCAAAGATATTGTCTTCTACCAATTTTTTAATAAGCTTCATGTTTTCATCATAACGAGGTTGGAATCCTATGGATAAAACCTTGTTTGATGCTCTTTCTGCTTTAATAATATCTACAGCCTCATCCAGGGTAACACACATGGGTTTTTCTAAAAGGACATTTACTCCCTTTTCTAAGGCATATATGGTACACTCTGCGTGAGTTGTATTATATGTACAGACACTAACAGCATCTAACTCTTCATTGTCCAAAAGCTCCTTATGGCTTTTATAGAGATTAACATCCTCTAAGCCTAATTTTTCACAAAAAGCCTGGGCTTTCCCATCAATCAGGTCTGCACAAGCAACAATTTTAGCATCAGGACATTTGAGATATCCAGCCACATGAGCCTCTGCAATCCAACCAGTACCAATAATACCTACCTTTAATACCTTCTTGCTATCTCTTTTAGTTTCTTCTTCTTGTGTTTCTTTAAATTTATCAAGAATATTATCTGCCATTTTTCTTTATAGTGATACAGTCAATGACCAATCACTCTCCTCCTTTACCATATTATATTATTCAAATACTTTATACTTAAACGAGCACTTTCTATGGCTGTCATACCTTTTGCTGGCATGTCTTGCTCCACTACCACCCATTGGGCTCCAACTTCTTTTGATGCCTTTAGTATTTCAGGTATGTTTTGCATTCCATAACCTAAAGGCTTAAAGGTGAAGGTCTCTTGACTAACCTGTCTTATGTCATCTTTTGGCTTTACACCTAAAAGATCATACATCTTAATTTGATCTTCATTTTCTTCTTGGTATAAGTCTTTTTTAAAGAAATCCTTTAGATGTACTACTGGAACCCTACCTTTATACTTTTTAATATACTGAACTGGATCTTCTTTAGCTACCTTAATCCAGCAGGTATCAGGCTGAACCCCTAAATAGTCTGAAGATATCTTTTCATAGATTATATCTAAGCCATATTTTTCATCAATTTTTATAAACTCAAAATCATGGTTGTGATAGAGCAAGTAGAGGCCATGCTCTTTAGCCTTTTTACCCGCTTCTTTCATATCTTCCAAGGTCTTCTCAAAAAGAGGGCCTCCTGGTCTTCTTTTTTCATCTAAATAGGGAATTACAATATATTCACAGCCTATGAATTTATATGTTTTGAATACTTCATCTTTCTTTTCAAGAATCTCTTCTAAAGAAACATGGGCAGATATAGGGGTTAATCCTAATTCATTTAAGAAATCTTTTACATATTGGGGTTCTTTTCCATAAAGGGAAGCAAACTCAACCCCATCATAACCAAAGCCCTTGATTTTTCTCAAGGTTCCCTCAAAATCTGCCACCATCTCATCTCTTACTGAATAAAGTTGCAACGCTATAGGTAAAGACATAACACACCCTCCTGATGGTCTTAATTCTACCATCATTGAAGGTGGGCTACAATATTACCCTTAAGAATAGGTCCTAAAAAGAAGTTATTTCTTCAAAGATTTTCTTGGCATACATATCGGTCATAGAAGATATGTAATCAATGACAGCTAAGATATAGTCTTGTTTATTATCTAGATTATATAAAATCTGATTCTTGTACTTACTTGGCCTATCTTCCACATGGGAAAACTTAATCAATCTATTGGAAAAAGATGCAGATAACTCTGGATAGATAGTAGAATAATTATCAAGAATATTCTTTATAGTGTCTTTTTCTTGGTAAAAAGATAATAAAACATCAAACAAGGATTTTATAACTAGATTAACAAATTTCTCATAAAGCTTTAGTCTCTCATTGTAATAAATATGAGAATAGTTAAACTCTTTTATTGCCTTAAGCATTAAAAAGCCATTGTCTGAAAAGCATATACCTTGCTCTACTGAACTTTGCTCACAAAGGTCGGTTACCAGATAATTAATAATGGCTGTATTGTTCACAGTTTTTCCGGGACTTTGATATTGCTTTAGTATCTTATCCAAATCCTCAATATCTTTGTTGTCCAAGATATTTAATCTTAGGGCATCTTCAATATCCCTACCTAGATAAGCAATAATATCAGAGACCTTTACTACACAACCCTCATAAGTATAGGGGCTTACAGAAGAGGCATACTTTAGGTCATCTAGGTCCAAAAAGTCCTTTCTTGCAAATATTTGTTTTCTCTCTATCTCCCCACAATGGGTTACAATACCATCTCTAACTGCATAGGTCAGATTCATATTTTCTTCTTCACCCTCTGCATTTTGTAGGGTCTCACAAAAGTCTATAAACCTTAAGGAGTTCTTTTCATGCCAAAAGGTAAGGTCTAAATGCTCTTTAGAAATTTTATCTAGCACCTTTTCTCCACTATGACCAAAGGGAGAATGACCTAAATCATGGCCTGCTGCGATGGCCATAACTAATTCTTGATTAAGACCTAAATATCCTGCAATTCCAAAGCCAATGGAGGCAACATTGTTTACATGCTCCATTCTAGTACAGACATGGTCATTTCTTGTGGCAAAAAAGACTTGAGTCTTATGCTTTAATCTTCTATAGGCTCTAGAATTAATAATTCTTGTGTAGTCTCTATAAAATTCTGACCTAACATCCTTATCTCTTTTTCCCAGTTGGATCTTTCTACTTGTCATATTTTCCCATTTGGGATTTTCAGCACTTGCTGAAACACTTATCATTTTTTTCATTTAAAACCACCATGAGGGTAGCCATCTTAGCAGTTCAATATATTTTACACTTACCTTTACTCCTGTCATTGCAGGATAAAAGAGGAAGAATATTATGCCTGCTAAGGCTACATAATATTTGATGTACTTACCAAATCCTTCATATCTTTTTGAAAAATGGTCCATTACATAAACAAGGGCCAAGATTAAAAAGGGTATGCAGGCAAAGTAGTGATATATGAAGGTAATACTTCTAGGGGCTACAGCCCAAGGTAATAGGATGGACAAATAGCCTGCAAAGATAAATAATCCCTTCTTGTCTCTTTTTTTAATGGATAAAACCAAGGTAGCAACTAGGGCTAAAAGGCCAGTCCACCAAATTAAAGGATTTCCAATGGCTACAATAGTGCCCCACTGCCCTTCTAAGGTTATGGGAGCTGAATAGTAGTAAACTGGACGATACATAATAGGCCAGCTATACCAAGGAGATTCAAAAGGATGAGGATCACTTACTCCACCGTGATAGGTGTACATGTGTTTTTGACTCGCTATAACATTATCTATAATTTCTGCCAGTGTAAACTTTTGATTATCAATGGCAGCTGATTGTATTTGAAAGATTGGGGTATAGGTTGCAACATAAATGACAGCTGGCACCAGTATGAAAAGTAAGATACATAAAAAACTTGTCAATAAAGTGTTTCTAAGCACAATATTCTTTAATTTTCTTGTTTCCAGCTTTCTATAGCCCCTAAATTGACTAAAGGTTTTAATAAAGTAAAGTATGGCTATTCCTGCTCCAGCATACAAGCCAATCCACTTAACAGACACTGCTAAACCAAAAAATACGCCTGATAACAACAAGGCAATTAGACCCTTGTAATAGGGGGTTCTATTTAAATCCATGTCTAAATAAGAGGCCATGAAGTAAAAGGTTAACATTATGAAGAGGACAAGGAAGGAATCTACTGTACCTATTCTAGTTTGAACAAAGTGCATACACTCAAAGGCTAAGAGCGACATTGCAACAAGAGAGAAGTAATGATTCTTAAAAATCTTTTTACTCATTGCATACATTACTGGTAACATCAAAGCTCCTGCAAGAGCTCCCATAACCCTATAGCCAAAAGGATTGAGACCAAAAATCTGATAAGACCACATAATAATTATTTTCCCTAAGTGGGGATGAGTATTTTCATAAGTGGTGTGATGCTTTAATAAAAATTCATAGGCTGTCCTAGGAAAATATATTTCATCAAAATATGTTGAGTTTTTGTAAGATGGTTCATATACAAATTTGTCTTGCTCATCAAATAAATTTGCAGATTTTTCATCCTTATATGGATTTGCTGGTGTAACATTTTTTATTGCTATTGGGGTTTCACTGTCTTTTGCAAAAAAGCAGACCTCCATGATCTCTCCCCTAGTTCCTTTGATAACCCTATCTTCAGGATCTTGATAGGTGGCTGAAACTATTTTTATGGAATCTGTCTCTACTATTTTTTCTAAATCTACATAGAGCCATTTTAGAAATTTACTAGCTCCTTTTTCCAAAGTTGCAAAGTGTTCGTACCTTCCAGCATTGTCCTTGTAGTACAAATCTAAAGATGTCACATTGTACCAAGTCTCTCCCAAGCCACAAAGGTAGGTTATTCTTTCAATTTTTTCTTTCTTCTCAAAATCCACAAATAGGGTTGAACCAGCTCTTTCTGGGGTCCAACCATTAACAGGCGCTTTAGCATCGCCTAGATTAATCAAAGATAAAATGAGATACAAAATTGTTATAATAACGACACTTAATTTTTCCTTAAAAGCTGACTTATTTCTTAAAAGATTTTTTTTCATATTTTCCTTTATTCTATTTACCTACTGTAATTTATTAATCTTTTTGTATTAATCTTTCAGTATAAACTCATAGTAAAAATACTAGACTCTAAAAAGTATTTTTAACTTGTTTAAGAACCTTGACTACACTTTTTGGGTTGGCATTTTCTTTCATAATTTGGGCATCAGACTCATCTCCACCAATAGTACCATAATGCATAGGTACCACATACTTAGATTTAAAATAAAAGGTAGATTTGCCTGAATCAACTGGATTCATAACATACTTATCTCCAGGAAAAAGAGGAACCAAGGCAATATCACATTGGATATCCTTCATTTCTTCTATTATGTCTGTGTCCCCTGCATGATAGATGGTTAAGTCTCCAAAATCTACTACATAGCCTAACCAGTCATTTTCTTTGGGGTGAAAGGGTTTATCCACATTGTAGGCTCTAACAGCTTTTATCTTAACCCCTTTTACCTCTACACTTTGATTTGGCTCAAGGACAATAACATTATCCATACCTAAAATCTCTGCACTGTCTTTTTCAGTTACAATAACTGTATCTTTCTTTAAAATCTTTAAAATATCTTGCTTTGAACAATGGTCAGAATGCTTATGGGATACTAGAATAAGGTCGGCTTTTTTACCCTCATCAATTTGAAATGGGTCAAAATATACAATAATATCTTTATCCACCCTAAATGTTGCATGCCCCAACCAAACTAGATTATTCATCAACATTTTCTTTAACCTCAACCTTTAGCTTTTCCACCCTCATATTTTGGGCTTCGATGACAGTAATAATATAATTATTAAATTCAAATGATTCATTATTTTGGGGAAAATGCCCCAATACTTCTGTAGCAAATCCACCTACAGTAGTATATTCAGAATCAAAGTCTTTGTCGTTGTATTCAATTATATCAAAAAAATCATCTAAAAGCATATCTCCAGCAATTATATAAATGCCAGAGGTGGTTTCGATTTTATCAAAATTTGGCTCATCTGTTTCATCCCAAATGTCTCCTACTAACTGTTCTAAAACGTCTTCTAAGGTGACTATTCCCATAGTCCCACCGAATTCATCTACAACAATAGCCATATGGGCTCTCTTTTGTTTAAACTCTTCCATTATGTCTGAAATACTCATAGACTTGTGGATAAAAAGAGGCTCTTTCATCATGGACTTTATATCTGTAATGTTTTTATGCTTAACAGCGGCTTTTACTAAAAGTTTGGTACTTAGTATCCCTACTATGTTATCAATATTCCCCTTGTAAACTGGAACTCTAGAGTATTCCTCTTCAAAAACTTGTTCCACAATTTTTACAGGATCCTGGTCAATATCCACAGCAAAGACATCTACCCTTGGGGTTAATATTTCAAAGGCTAGGTCTGCAGAAAACTCTATTGCTGATTTAATCAAATCACTTTCTTGCTCTGTAAAGCCCCCTTCTTCTTCCATGGTCTCAACTATGGTAATTAGTTCATCTTCTGTTAAAGTAGGAAGGTAGGTTTTAGGCTTCCAAATCTTTGACATTTTATCAACCATCTTGGTAACCGGTAAAACTATGGGTTTGAACAAGAAAATAAAGAATTTTATAAATGGTGTGGCCCTTTGTGCAAAGTGATTAGGATTTTCATTGGCAATAAGCTTAGGAGTAATCTCTCCAAAAATCAATATGAGTAAGGTTATTATAACTGTTGCAATAGCTTGTATAGGCCAAGAAGAATTTGTATCTTCTATTATCTTCAAAGCAATTAGGGTTGTTATAGAAGATATTCCAATATTAACTAGATTATTTCCAATAAGAATAGTATACAAAACATCAGAAAATCTTTTTGATAACTCATAGGTTGCTTGTTTTTTCTTATCGCCATTTTCTGCTTCCAAACGAAGTCTACCAACATTTAAAGAGGTAAAACCAGTTTCTGTTCCTGAGAAGAAATATGAAAGAAAAAGAAAAAGAACTATTAGAAGGTACATTATCCAATCCATTATAAGGCTACCTCCTCTTTTAAATCTCTAGCTGTCTTGACTTCTTTTGTCTCATCTAAGGTATCATCTTCCATTATATAGGTTACAGTAAGTTTTTCTATTCTCATAGCATCTAGTTCTTTTATACTTACTAAAAACCCAAGATCTGTAAAACTATCACCTACAAGAGGTATACTTTGAAGATGCTCCAGGGTCCAGGCTGAAAGTGTTTTATGGTCTATGGTATCATCATTAACACTTATATTAAAAAGGTCAAAGAGATCTTCCATTTGGATTTTCCCTAAAACCTCAAAGGTATTTTCATCAATTTGTGTATAGAGTTGCTCAACAATATCATCTTCATCATATATATCCCCTACCAACTCTTCCATGATGTCTTCAATGGTTAAAATACCAGCTGTCCCCCCATAGTCATCTGTAACAATAACCATATGAGTACGTTTTGCACTCATCATTTCAAACAATCTATTTAAGAGCATACTTTGGTGAATAAATATGGGCTTATCTATAATCTTCTCAATATCTACAGACTTATCATAGTAAAGGCCTTTTAAGTATTTTCTTGTCTGCAATATTCCAATAATATTATCAATTGAATCCTTATAAACTGGAATTCTTGAATATTTCTCTTCAATAATTAGTTTATCAATTTTCTCCTTGCTCCACTCAATATCAAGAGCTATCATATCAACCCTTGGTGTTAAGATATCTTCAGCACTTGTTTCTAAAAAATCTATGGCTGATTGAATAAGTTCACTTTGGTCAGTATCTAACACTCCTTCTTCTTCAATGCTCTCAATCATGCTTTGAAGCTCATCTTCGGTCATGGCAGCATTTTTAACTTTAGGGCCTAGAAAGCTTCTAAAAAGTTTTCCAATAAGGGTTAAAACTTTTGTAAAAGGAGTAACCAAGACCACTAACAAGGACAATAAAGGGGCAAAAGCCTTAGCATAGGCATCTGCATTATCTCTAGCTATACTTTTTGGCATAACCTCCCCAAAGGTAAAAACTAAAATAGTTAATACAAAGGTAGAAACCAAAGAACCAATATCTCCTATTAGATTTATTGCAAGCACTGCACCAACAGATGCAGTTACAATATGAATAATGTTTAATAAGATAAGAATGGTGGTTATGGTTTTATCATAGTTATCAACCAATTTTAAAACTAACTGAGATCTGGTATCTCCTTTTTCTGCATTGTTCTTAAGACGAATTTTGTTACAAGAAGAATATGCCGTTTCCATACCAGACAAAAGACTCCCTATAAATATAAGGACAAGCAAGGTAAGACTTCGGTATAAACTGTCACTATCCATTAAGGATTTTCACACTCCATTACTAAAAAATATATTCTGTAGTTTAATTTATTATATATTATTTGTCAAGTAAAGACCATTTTTAGATGCAAAACCTTTATACATAAATAAAAGATTTTTTAGCTAATATAAGGGCCTAGATTGCTCTAGACCCTTAAAATCCATTATTCTCTTTTTATAACGATTCTTTGTTCTTATCTTAGTTCATAGAATTCCAAAGCTCATTATAATTTTGTTGTGAAGCTTTTCCTAATCTTTCATTCATTAAATCCAAGGTGTATTGTGGATCAAAGGACATGATTGTTCCTAGGTATGCTTTAAGAGCTACTTCAGGAGCCAATCCATCAATCATAACGTCGGTAACGTATTTTTGTCCTGCTGATGCCCATTCTCCAGCAACTGATGTAAATTCAAGATTATCAGGTTCTTGTAGATTTTCTTGAGCTACGAATAATCTTCCATCATCGTATTCATTTAATACATCATATCTTCTAGCTAAGTTATCTGCATTAGCTACTGCTGTAGCTGCATCCCAAGTAGCATCACCTGAGTTGTAAGCTGTTTTGTAACCAAAGGAACCAACATCTAAAGCATAGTCAGGATGTCCGGTTGTTACGCCTGGTGCTCCTGGGCTGCTTACTGTTCCTGTAGCTGGGTCAAATTGATACATTAATAGATATACTGTTTTTCCGTCAATAAAGACACCTTTTTTAGCATCTTTAGAGGTTTGAGGAATACCAAATCTAAAGGTGTAATAGTCTTCAGGTGTTGCATAAACTGCATTAATAAACCAGTTTACAACTTCTTTGGGTTGCTCTGTATATTTGGTCAATACAAATGGAGCACCAATTCCTTTACCCCAAACATTAATCTTTGTGGAAATGTGTTTTGAACTTATGGCACCAATTCCTACCATATAGGCTGTTGGTGTGTGAGTCTTAACATTATTTTCCCAAGCTACTAACCATGTATCCCAATAGTAGCAAGATCCTGCTTTTCCATCGGACATAAGAGCTCTAACATCAGCTGCACTCATGGTAAACAATTCAGGATGAACTAGTCCTTCTGTGTAGCACTTACGTAAGAAGGTTACAGCATCAACCATTTGTGGCTTGATAACAGAGTCTTCCCAGATATTATCATTCGCATTCCAAAGAGGAACTAAATCACCTACGTGGTTTGTACGAGAATTGTGAGCATGGAACATGTCTTGCATTAGCCACATGGTTCTAGAGCAGAAGCCCCAAGTATCGTTTTGGCCAGTTTTATTAGGATCATTAAATGTAAAGGCCTTTGAAACTTCATAGAATGCATCTATTGTTTCTGGCTTTTCAAGTCCTAGGTTTTCTAACCAGTCACCTCTCATAGTTCTAATAAACCATGATGGATGTCCGTCATCTCCTCTTGGGATTCCCCAAACTTGGCCGTCCCATGTGTATATTTCTTTCCAGTCTTCTGGAATAATATTTATCCATGTTTCATTTCCATCAAGAAATTCATCTAAAGCATAGATTACACCTTCTTGCGCCCAAGCGATCATTTCGTACCCAGTAAATAGTCCAACCATACCTACTAAGTCTTTAGAAACTAATTGCAGATTAATTGTTTCAATATAGGTATCTCTTGCAGGTGAATGAATATAGAATTCAATACCATATTTTTCGGATACGTAATTTCTAAACTCCTCTTTCATATCCAGGTTTTCTGTAGTATCACCAAAGTAGGCTAAACATGTAATATCAAGCCTATCTGGCTTGTCAACAAGTTTTCCTGGATCTACAGGGTCTTTGCCTCCAGGCTTATTGTCACAAGCTGTAAAAACCATAGTACAGACAAGCAAAACACATAAGACTAGAGCAAGTAATTTTGTTTTCTTCATAGAACGCCCTCCAATATTAAATTTATATTACTAACTACAATAATACTAAAGCCCAATCCTTAAGTCAATTAAACTACTGATTTTTGCTAGAAAATCTTAGCAAAATCTGTTCGCTTTTTTAAAGAGTATTAAGTTAAAAGAAAGTAAAATAAAAGCAATATAAAAGATTCTTGCGAACTTCTATCTCAGATTGACAGATGCTGGTCATACATTAAAAAAACCGGGACTAGGTCCCGGCTTGTATCTCTGAAAAGTTTTTTAGGTTTTAGTTCATTGAGCCCCAAAGAGCAGCATAGTCTTGTTCAGATGTTTTTCCTAATCTTTCGTTCATAAGATCTAGGGTAAATTGTGGATCAAAGGCCATAATAGTATCTAAGTAAGCTCTTAGAGCATCGTCTGTAGAAATTCCTTCAATCATTACATCCATAACATATTTTTGTCCAGCTGCTACCCATTCACCTGCGATAGATGTGTATTCTTTGTTGTCAGGCTCTTGTAGATTTTCTTGAGCAACATAGAGTCTTCCATCATCATACTCATTTAGAACTTCATATCTTCTTTCAAGATTCTTTGCAGCTGTAACTGCTTGAGTTACGTCCCAAATAGGATCGCCAGAGTTATATCCAGTTTTAAATCCAAAGGATCCAACATCTAGAGCATAGTCAGGATGTCCTGTTACAACGCCGGGTGTTCCAGAAGCACTAACAGTTCCAGTTGCCTTATCTAATTGATAATACAAGAGGTATACTGTTTGTCCATCTAGATAGTAACCCTGAGTACCATCTTTAGAGTCTTGAGGTATACCAAATCTAAAGGTATAGAAGTCTTCAGGTTGTCCATACATTAGGGTTACATACCAGTTAATAACTTCCTTGGGTTGTTCTGTGTAGATTGTTAGTACGTTTGGAGCACCAACTCCCTTACCCCACATGTTAATCTTTGTAGAAATGTGTTTAGAGCCAATTGCTCCAATTCCCACCATGTAAGCTGTTGGTATAACTTTCTTAACATTGTTTTCCCAAGCGGTTAACCATGTATCCCAATAATAACATGATCCAGCGTGTCCATCAGACATTAGAGCTCTAACATCAGCAGATGCCATTGTGAACAATTCAGGATGAACTAGACCTTCTGTGTAACACTTACGTAAGAAGGTAACAGCTTCAGCCATTTGAGGCTTAATAACTGAGTCTTCCCAAATGTTTTCATTTGCATTCCAAAGAGGAGCAAGGTCACCAATGTGGTTGGTTCTTGCATTGTGAGCATGGAACATGTCTTGCATTAGCCACATGGTTCTTGAGCAGAAGCCCCAAGTATCATTTTCACCGTTTCCATCAGGATCGTTTAGTGTGAAAGCTTTAGATACTTCATAGAAAGCATCTATTGTTTCAGGTTTTGCAAAGCCTAAGTTCTCCAGCCAGTCACCTCTCATAGTTCTGATAAACCATGATGGATGTCCGTCTTCTCCTCTAGGTATTCCCCAAACTTGACCATTCCAGGTATAGATTTCTTTCCAGAATTCTGGAATAATGTTAATCCATGTTTCATTGTCTGCTAGGTATTCATCTAAAGCATAAATAACACCTTCTTGTGCCCAGGAAATCATTTCATATCCTGTAAACAAGCTGACAATACCAACTAGGTCTTTGGAAACTAGTTGTAGATTAATTGTTTCAATATAAGTGTCTCTTGCGGGAGAGTGGATTTGGAAGTCAATTCCATACTTGTCTGAAACATAATCCCTGAACTCTTTTTTCATATCCAAGTTTTCTGTTGTGTCACCGAAATATGCAAGACATGTAATATCAATTCTTGTAGGTTTTTCGATTCCCTTATCTGGTTCTGTTGTTTGAGTTTCTGTTGGTTTTGTTGTTTCTGTTTGTGTCTCTGTTGGTTTTGTTGTAGTTGTTTCAGTAGGATCTACAGGCTTATTATCACAGGCTGTGAAAATAAATGAACCTACCATCAATAACACCAAAATCAAACTAAGTACTTTAATTTTTTTTCATAAAGCTTCCTCCATTATTTTTTTCACTTCTCAGATAGTAAAATCATACTTAATAATGGACCAAATGTCAATAAAATTATCATTTATCTGTAATATATTTAAACATTGCTTAATACAAAATAAAACCGGGATATACCCGGTTTTACTGTTTTTATGAAGATTTTTTGATTTTTAGTTCATTGAAGACCAAAGTGCATTGTAGTCTTGCTCTGATGTTTTACCTAGTCTTTCATTGAGTAAATCTAAGGTAAACTGAGGGTCAAAGGACATAATAGTATCTAGATAAGCTTTTAGAGCAGCTTCTGTAGATATACCATCAATCATAACATCAGTAACATATTTTGTTCCTGCTGCTGCCCACTCAGACTTAACAGTAGTAAACTCTTCGTTGTCTGGTTCTTGCAAGCTTTCTTGTGGCAAGAAGAGTCTTCCGTCATCATATTCATTCATGACATCGTATCTTCTTTCAAGATTTTTAGCAGTTGTAACAGCTCTTGTTACATCCCAAATAGGATCGCCAGAATTATATGCAGTTTTAAATCCAAAGGAACCAATATCTAAAGCATAATCTGGATGTCCTGTAACAACCTCTGGAGTACCCAAATTGCTAACTGTATTTGTTGCTTTATCCAATTGGTGGAATAGTAGATATACTGTTTGGCCATCAATAAATACGCCTTTGCCTGCATCTTTATTGTCTTGTGGTATTCCATATCTAAAGGTGTAATAGCTTTCAGGCTCTCCATACAATAGATTTACATACCAGTTAATTACTTCTTTAGGTTGTTCTGTGTAGATTGTCATAACATTAGGAGCACCAATTCCTATACCACAAGGATTAATTTTTGTTGAAATATTTTTAGAGCCAATTGCTCCAATACCAACCATGTAACCTGTAGGAGTATGTGTTTTAACAGCATCTTCCCAAGCAATCAACCAAGTATCCCAATAGTAACAAGATCCTGCATGTCCATCAGACATTAAAGCTCTAACATCAGCAGCACTCATTGTAAATACTTCAGGATGAACTAGGCCTTCTGTGTAGCATTTACGTAAAAATGTTGCTGCTTCAGCCATTTCAGGCTTAATAACTGAGTCTTCCCAAATGTTTCTGTTAGGATTCCATAAGGGTATTAATGCGCCAACGTGATTTGTCCTTGCGTCATGTGCATGGAACATATCTTGCATTAGCCACATAGTTCTTGAGCAGAATCCCCATGTATCATTTTCGCCATTGCCATCAGGATCATTAAGGGTAAAGGCTTTAGATACTTCGTAAAAAGCATCTATTGTTTCTGGTTTTTTCAACCCTAAATTATCCAACCAGTCACCTCTCATAGTTCTAATAAACCATGATGGATGACCGTCATCTCCTCTAGGTATTCCCCAAATTTGTCCATTCCATGTGTAGATTTCTTTCCAGGATTCAGGAATAATGTTAATCCATGTTTCATTGTCTGCAAGGTATTCATCTAATGCATAAATAACACCTTCTTGTGCCCAGGCAATCATATCGAATCCTGTGAACAAGCTGACAACACCGACTAGGTCCTTAGAAACTAGTTGAAGATTAATTGTTTCAATGTAAGTGTCTCTTGCGGGAGAGTGGAATCTAAAATCAATTCCATACTTGTCTGTAACATAATCTTTAAACTCTTTTTTCATGTCTAAGTTCTCTGTTGTATCACCAAAATAATATAGACATGTTATATCTAATCTATCTGGCTTCTCAACTCCCTTAGGCGGTTCTTCTGTTTGTGTTTCTGTTGGTTTTGTTGTTTCAGTTTGTGTCTCTGTAGGTTTTTGCGTTTCTGTTTGTGTCTCTGTAGGATCTACAGGCTTATTATCACATGCAGCAAAAATAAAAGAACTTACAAGCAGTAACACCAAAATCAAGCTTAGTACTTTAATTTTTTTCATAAAGCTTCCTCCATATATTATATTTTTGAGAACGTATATATAATACAGAAAAATGAGTAAAAAGTCAATAATAACGCAAATATTGGTAGATAAGGGCTATAAATCTAACATTTATCAATTATTATTCATTCTTTATGCATTTAAGTTTCTTGTAGAATTTCTTTCATTATTGTGATAACTTACTTATCTTAGCAATGTCATATTTATTGTTAAGTTATCTTAAAAAAACCGGGATAAATCCCGGTTTAATGTTTTTATGAAGATTTTTTAGTTTAGTTCATTGAAGACCAAAGTGCAGCGTAATCTTGTTCAGATGCTTTTCCTAATCTGTCATTCATAAGGTCTAGAGTGAATTGTGGGTCAAAGGACATGATTGTTCCTAGGTATGTTTTAAGAGCTGCTTCTGGAGTAATTCCATCAATCATAACGTCTGTAACATACTTAGTACCAGCTGTTGACCATTCGCCTGCAACCTTTGTAAATTCTTCGTTGTCAGGTTCTTTCATGTTTTCTGCTAATACATAGATTCTTCCATCATCATATTCGTTTAATACTTCATATCTTCTTTGAAGATTTCTAGAAGCTGTAACTGCTTGAGTTACGTCCCAGATAGGATCTCCAGAGTTGTATGCTGTAACATAGCCAAAGGAGCCAACATCAAGAGCATAGTCAGGATGTCCAGTAGTGATACCAGGTGTTCCTCTATTTGTTACTGTGTTTGTAGCTGTGTCTAATTGATGGTATAAGAGATAAACTGTTTGTCCATCAATAAAGATACCATTGTCTCCATCTTTAGAATCTTGAAGTATTCCAAATCTAAAGGTATAGAAGCTTTCGGGTTCTCCATAAACAAGGTTTACATACCAGTTGATAACTTCTTTAGGTTGCTCTGTGTAAACTGTCATTACGTTTGGAGCACCAAAGTCAGCTGCCCAGCTGTTAATCTTTGTGGTGATGTGCTTAGAAGAAATAGCGCCAATACCTACCATGTAAGCGGTTGGTGTAAGCTTCTTAACAGCATTTTCCCATGAAATTAGCCATGTATCCCAATAGTAACAAGATCCAGCTTTTCCATCAGAGATTAAAGCTCTAACGTCAGCAGCACTCATTGTAAATAACTCAGGATGTACAAGACCTTCTGTGTAACATTTACGTAAGAATGTAACTGCGTCAACCATTTGAGGTTTGATTATAGAGTCTTCCCAGATGTTGTCGTTAGGATTCCATAAAGGAATTAAAGCACCAACGTGGTTTGCACGTGCGTCGTGACCGTGGAAAATGTCTTGCATTAGCCACATTGTTCTGGAAGCAAAGCCCCAGGTGTCATTTTCGCCATTGCCATCAGGATCGTTGAATGTGAAGGCTTTAGATACTTCATAGAAGGCATCCATTGTTTCAGGTTTTTGTAGTCCAAGATTGTCTAGCCAGTCACCTCTCATAGTTCTAATAAACCATGTTGGATGTCCGTCTCCGCCTCTAGGAATACCCCAAACTTTACCATCCCATGTATATAGTTCTTTCCATTCTTCAGGTATAATGTTTTTCCATGTTTCGTTGTCAGCTAAGAAATCATCTAATGCATAGATAACACCTTCTTGTGCCCAATCGATCATGTCATAACCTGTGAAAAGAGAAACGATACCTACTAGATCCTTTGACACTAATTGAAGATTAATAGTTTCAATATATGTGTCTCTAGCAGGTGAATGGAAATTGAAATTGATTCCATACTTATCAGTAACATAGTCTCTAAATTCTTTTTTAAGGTCTAGGTTTTCTGTTGTGTCGCCATAATAGGCTAAACCAGTAATATCCATAACTGCTGGCTTTTCTACACCCTTGTCTGGTTCTGTTGTTTGAGTTTCTGTTGGTTTTGTTGTTTCTGTTGATGATTCTGTTGGTTGTGTTGTAGTAGTTTCTGTAGGATCTACAGGCTTATTATCACAAGCAGCAAAAATAAAAGAGCTAACTAGAAGCAATGCCAAGATCAAACTCAATACTTTAATTTTTTTCATAAAACTCCCTCCATTTTTATTATCTTTTAAGATATAAAAAGGATACTAAACTTTCTTAGTTGTGTCAAGTAAACTTACAGATTAATGTTATATTTTATGTCATGAATATGTCAATTATTGTCATTTTAAAGATTTTGCACACAAGACCCTTGATTGCACTAGGGATAAATTTCTCCATTTATCAAGAGATTTCTTGCTGTTACATCAATTTTAAGCATGTTTAAGGCGGTTGAGTAATCTAAAACACTGTGAATCTTTTCTTGCACTTGCCTTAAGGTTTCTAAGACATCATACTCTACATTCACTGTAATGTTAACCTCTAATATAATGCCTTCAGCTTTATTTATAACCCTAAATCTGGTCATTCCTTCAAAACCACTAACCTCTGTACAACCATAGTTTGCTATTTGGAAGAGAGTATTATTGGAGATAGTATAACCTCCTAGATAAGAAAAGGTTGGTCTGACAATGGTTTTAGAGCCTTCTCCATCGGGACGGGACTTGTCTCTTTTTCTAAAAACATAAAGGGGATCTAGTAAATATCCAGCAAAATCCTTTCTAATTTCAAAAGTTGGTACAGGAATTACATGCTTTCCCTTTTCAATTCTGGTTTTTTTAGCCAACTCTATTTCTTCTTCTTCTGAGATATCGGTAATTCTTATAATCTTTTGCACTTCAGGAACTTCTAATCTTCTTGCAATTTCTCTTACCATCTTATCTGAGGTCCCTAAGATGAGTATGGATTCTACCTTATTGGTCCTAATAGCTCTGGCTACTTCTTTTCTGTGGTCGTTATCATCAAAAATAGCACGTTTTACAGAGGCTATCTTTGTAGCTTCCTTTTTAGCACTACTTCCTGCAATAACCCTGTTTTCACTAATTAGTAGACCATCATCAATTATGTGGGTTATTCCCATGTCTGATGCTAACAATGTTGATTTGTGA
Organism: uncultured Clostridiaceae bacterium; assembly: GCA_964563155.1. Lineage (GTDB taxonomy): Bacteria > Bacillota > Clostridia > DUPQ01 > DUPQ01 > DUPQ01. Next base: position 28,637 of record CAZLVL010000001.1, read on the forward strand.
CTTTTGCCGGTTCCACTGCTTCCGACCAAGGCATATACTCTTATAGCAAACCTCCTTAATATATAAAAAATTATACCATATAACAATTGGTATAATTTTTATAAATAAGGTTTTATTATTGTAAATTTATATACTATCTTTAACTTGAACTTAGTCTACAGAGCTTGCTTTTATACATTTGTATATGTGATAGCCACCTTTTTTTTCTATTACTTCCACCTTGGAAAAGATCTCTTCTAGTTTTTTCTTGCTACTTTCAGAACCTTGCTTTTTTTGTATTACACAATAAAATATTCCATTGCTTTCTAAGTTGTTAAAGGCTCTTTGATAAAAGGTAAAAACGGTTTCTTTACCAGCTCTTATGGGAGGGTTACTTACACAGATGTTGAAGCTTTCTTCTAGTTCTTCATTTTTTATATCTTTTTCAATAACTCTTGCCCCTTTTAGAGAGTTCAATTTTATGTTTTCTCTAGCAAATAAGAGGGCTCTTTTATTTACTTCATATAAATAGGTCTTTTTTGCAGATAAAAGCTTTCCTAAAACAAGTCCTATAACTCCTATGCCAGCTCCAAGGTCTGCTAACACTAGGTTTTCTTTATTTATATTTTCATTTCCGCTTTTATTACTTTCTAAATCTTCTAGCACAGTTTTAATAAGAAGCTTACTTCCAAAGTCTATTCCTTGCTTGGAAAAAACTCCACTTCCTGATTTAAAGACAAAGTTTACATATTCAATACTTGTTCTATATTCAAAAGTTTTATCTAGAGATTTTGGATTGTCTGTAAAGTAATGATCTGACATAGCTAAATTTCTCTTTTCTTTTTTATATGAAAATGGCGGCCAAGCCGCCGGTTTCCATGTATCTTCTAGACTACTCCTCTATTGGAGCATCTACTGGGCACACGTCTGCACATGCTCCGCATGATATACAAAGGTCTGCTTCTATTACATATATACTGGGTCCAGCAGAAATTGCTTCTGTAGGACATTCAGGTTCACATGCTCCGCAGCTAATGCAATCTTCGGTTATTCTATATGGCATCTCACACCTCCGATAATTTATTCCTCAAAAAGTATATAAAGTAAATGGATAAAAAGCAAACGAATTTAGCCTTAAATCCATGTCTTTTATGCATATACGTATATCTATTTGGTATAAGTGCTCATTTTAATTGTCTTCAAGCTTTGAAAGCTCACTGGCAGATACATGTTCATCTTCAGTATCAGGCAGTCTTTTGTACTTAGAAGACCTTTTTAAAACTTCTACTTGGCTTACATGATAGAGTCTAATATCTATTTCTTCTCCTCTATCTAGTTTAACCTTCAGTTCTTCTTTAAGGAGATTGACATCAACTACCTCGCCCTTGCCATCTTCTGTTTTTACAATAGCTCCAATTCCTGGAGTTGTTTTTATAAGGTCAGTGTATGCATCATGTTCATATTTTAAACAACACATTAAACGGCCACAAACTCCTGAGATTTTTAGGGGATTTAATGAAATAGATTGGTCTTTAGCCATCTTTATTGAAACAGTTTGAAAATCTGTCAAAAAGGTCTTACAACAAAATGCCCTTCCACAAACTCCAAGCCCACCCAAAAGTTTAGCTTCGTCTCTTACTCCAATTTGCCTTAATTCAATCCTTGTTCTAAAAGTGGCTGCTAAGTCTTTAACTAGGTCTCTAAAATCAACTCTGCCATCTGCGGTAAAGTAAAATAGGATTTTACTCATATCAAAGGCAACTTCTACTCCCACTAATCTCATGGCGATTTTATGGGCTTTTATTTTTTCTTCGCATATACCAAAGGCTTCCACTTCTTTTTCTTTAGCGATTTTTTCTTTTTCCAAATCTTCTTCTGTGGCTACCCTTATAATTTCTTTTAGGGGTGTTTTTATTTCTTTTTCATCAATCTCTTTTACAGTCTCAAAGACAGTTCCCATTTCCATTCCTCTAACCGTCTCAACAACTACCTTGTCATCTATATTCAAATCAAGTTCGCCACAGGCGAAACTGTAAATCTTATTAGATTGTCTGAATTTTATACCTACTACTGCAGTCATATATTTAATTCCTCCGACAATTTTATTTCCATAGTCCCAATTGCAATATTGCTTGGCACATTATCTTTGATATAAAGTGCTGTTTGGGAAACTTGTAAAAACATTTCTAGCAGGGTATTCATTGAATTTCTCTCTGCCATTCTTACAATAATATCCGAAATATCCCTATTTATCAAGTTTCCTTTTTTCTTGCTTTTTTTGTATATAATGGCATCTCTCAAAAAAGATTGGAGTATTTCTAAATATAAATCTCCTCCCTCTTTAATTTCCTTGTAAAGAGCCTTCTTTTCTCCTCTTTTCATATGTTCAATAAGGGCTTGTCTGCTTACTTTAAATCCTTGATCGAAAAGCAGTTTTTCACCTTTTCCAATAGCCCCGTTTGAATAAGAGGCTGCATTTTCTATTTCATTTAAATCAAAATCTTCATATTTAGATTGTAAAAAGTTTACAACCTCTCTTTTTGTATTTACTCCAGTATAAATAATAGTACTTCTTGATCTTATGGTGTCAGTTAGCTGTTCTGCATTTTGTACAGTTAAAAGAAAGTAGGCATATTCTGGAGGTTGTTCTAAGGTTTTTAAAAAGGCATTCTGTGCCTGTTCTGTCATTTTCTCAGCATCAAAAATTAAATAGATTTTCTTGTTTTGGCTTAGGGGTAACAATTGGACATCTGCTATCATTTGCCTAATATCTTCTACACTTATTGATTTTTCTCTTTCAATAGTAAAGGTTTCTTTAAATCCCCTACACCCATGACAAACATTACAAACCTCTATTCCTCTAGGATTTTCACACATAAGAAGATTAGAAAAAGCAGAGACAATAAGTTTTTTCCCTGAATCTTTTGGGCCTTCGAAGATTAAAGCATTATTTATTCTTTTCTTTTCAATGATTTTATTTAATTGATTTTTTAATGTGTCTCTTCCGTAAAGATTATCAAACGTGTTCATCTCATTCCTTGAAATACTTCAAGACATCAGTAACAAAGATAATAGCTCCGCCCATTGTTACCTCAACAGGGTAGCCTGTAAAAACTGTTCCTTGTGATGATCCAATCATAGAAGAATTTACAATCTTTTTTCTGCTCTTTGATTTTGACTTGATTATTTCAACTGCCTTATCAAGTTTTTCATCATCCACTCCTATTAACAAGGTTGTATTACCTGATTTTAAAAATCCGCCAGAAGAACAAAGTTTTGTAACGCCAAAGCCTTCTTGATTTAGTCCTCTCATTACATCAAGTTCATCTTCATCATTTACAATTGCAAATATTAGCTTCATATTCTCCTCCTAAATTATAGTATCTATATATTCTTCAATTTTCTTTGCGATTTCTTCTTCACTCTTGCTTCCATCTACTCTAGCAAATCTATCAGGAAACTTTTCCATTAGCTTTAAATAGCCATCATGAACCCGCTTATGAAACAGGATATCTTCGTTTTCCAACCTATCTGCTTGGCTGGATTTTTTCTTTCTTTTTAAAGACTCCTCAGGTTCTATGTCAATAAAAAAAGTCATTTTAGGAACTATGTTCTTAACTGCTGTCAAATTTATGGATAAGACTTCATCAAAATCCAACTCTCTTCCATATACCTGATAGGCTAAACTAGAATCAAAAAATCTATCTAAGATTACAATATAACCGTCATTTAGTAAAGGTTCTACCTTTTCTTCAACCATTTGAGCTCTAGAAGCAGCATACAAAAGCATCTCGGTCAAATAGCTCATTTCAATATTTTCTTTATTTAGCAAGATATTTCTTATTTCTTCACCAATTCTTGTGCCACCAGGCTCTCTAAGTATTTCAACTTTAAAGCCTTTTTGATCCAAGTAGTTTTTTACTGCCTTTATTTGAGTAGTTTTACCGGATCCATCAGTGCCTTCGAATGAAATAATCATTCCTTTTGTCATATATTTATTGCCTTTCCTTCAAGTTTAAAAATATTTTTATCATATATTAGTTTTAGTCCCTTTAAGGTCAACATACTATCAATATGATCTATCTGTTCGCACCTTTGTGCTATTAAAGCTAAATGTCCTCCGGTGGCAACCACCTTTATATCTTCTGCCTTTTGACCATAATCTTCTACCAACTCTTTTTTGATATGCTGGACTATGGCATTTATTTGTCCTAAATATCCATAAACAATACCAGATTGCATGGAGTTTATAGTATTTTTCCCAATAACCTTAGGAGGCATAACAATATCTATATTGGGCAACTTTGCTGTTCTTTTATACATGGCCTCTGAAACAATTTGTACTCCTGGAGAAATTACTACCCCTGGACACTCAAAGCTTTCGGTTACACAAGAATAGGTTGTGGCTGTCCCAAAATCAATAACAATTGCAGGCCCTTTATAGTACTCATAAGCAGCTACTAGGTTTACAATAATATCTGCTCCTAATTCTTTGGGGTTATCTACTTTAATGTTAAGACCAGTTTTAATTCCCTGTTCTACAAAGACAGGCTTAATTTTAAAATACTTTTCTAAAGAAAGATTTAAAGTATACATTATACCAGGAACAACAGAAGATACTATTATTGCATCCACCTGCTTTGGGTCTAAGTTGGCATTTTTAAACATGTTCATGTAAAAAACGCCAAACTCATCTGCTGTTCTTTCCTTATTGGTAGTAAGGCGCCAAACATCAAGATAACGCTCTGTATCATGGACACCCATTACTATATTGGTATTTCCTACATCAATAGCTAAGAGCATATTACACCTTTATCATTTTTATTTCTTCTATTTCTAAGAAAATCTCTTTTTCGATTCTAAGTATATCCTTTTTTACATCCTCAAGAGTTTCAATATAGTCAGCTCTTCTTCTTCTGGTTCTAGGATATTTCTTGTAGGTCTTTTTCTTAGTAGTTTCTGCCATCATTTCTTGGTTTTTTAAAAGTTCATTACATATATCAGTACAATCACAATTAATATCGGGATTTCTTGGTGCACTTGCTGTCTTTTGACTGGCATTTGGCTTGTATGAGTTGGATTTGTTTTTATAATTATTGTTATAAGGTTTCTTACCCTTATAATTGTTGTTCTTCTTATAATTATTATTCTTTGTCTTGTTGTTATTATTTGTACCAGCTACCTGGGCATTTTGGTTATGTTCCATTTTGTCCTCCTTCAATTGTCAGTCTAACTTCATTACAATTTAATGATTCAATACCTCTTTCACTCTCCACTACTAATTGTCCTTTGGAGTCTATACCTTTTGAAATGGCAAAAAATACTTTTCCATCCTTTTCATAGGTTATTTCTCTATTTGTCATTAAAGAATAGCTATTCCATATTTTTAAAATATCGTCTACTTTTCTTTTAGTAATCTTATCATACAATACAATTATATTTCTACATACATTTTTAATCAAATTATCTATATCTACCTGAGTTTTTGTTTCTAAATAGACAGATGTAGATATATCTTTGATATCTGGGTGCATTTGTTCATTATTAACATTTATACCAACACCTAATATTAATAGGGAAATCTGCTTTTGGCTTATGCGGCTTTCACTTAAAATACCACAAAGCTTCTTTTTGTTAACCAGTATATCATTGGGCCATTTTATACCTACCCTTAAGCCTATTAAGTCTTCTAGACTTACAGCCAAGGCACAAGAGGTCATTATGGCCATTAGGCCTATATATTCTAATGGTAATTCATTTTCTTCTGGCTTTATAACCAAGCTAAAGTAGGCACCTTTGTCTGAATGGGATATGAAAGACCTTTGTAAGCGGCCTCTTCCTTTTTCTTGTTTTTTTGCTCTAACTACTGTGAACTTATTATTAAAATCCTTGGCATTTTCCTTGGCATAAGTGTTTGTGGAATCTAAGGTCTCAAATTCTAGATACTCAATTTTTTCACCCTTAAAACTATCAAAATCTATTTTATCTTTTTTCCACAATATATTTTTTTCCATTTATTAAAAATTCTACCAAATTATTATTTTCTTCCAGCTTTCTCGCTTTTTTTGAAGTCTGTAAATATGCATAAAGAGATCTTTCATGAAAATTTTCGTCTGACTCTTCTAAATCAAATATTATATTTTTTATATATAAATCTTTGGAGTTTTCCACCAAGATAGGCTGGTCCATGTATTTACCTAGTTTCTTAATGCTTTGAGAAAAAACGGAGGTGGTTAATAAGACCAAGGGTTTTCTATAGCTTCCTATTATATATTCATTGGCATTAACCAAAGAAGCAGACAAATCATTTGTATTGTTTAAATCCATGTAGGAACCTTCAATAACATAGTTTTTGTCTATAGGCATATTTATTGATAAACAAGTATAGTCAGGATTATTAAATCTTTCTATATCATCTGCTGGGGTTAAATAGGTTATGATAACCTTTTTTGCCACATCAAAGGTCTTTATAGATAATTGGGCATGGTCAGACAACTTCATTCCAAAGTTGAGAGTATCTTCTAATAAATTATTTTTTACATGGTAATAAGTAATCATAGTCTGGCTGCCTCAAGGTAGATGTCTACCAAATCTTTTTCTTTTAGGTCTCCATATGTTAATTGTATTGACGCTTGCATATTTGCTAGGCTTGCATACTTTTCACAGTCTTTTAGGCTTAGGTTTACCTTGTCTAGAGGTTCTTCAAAAAATTGACACATATCTTCATAATCTTTAAAGCCCATCTTTTCTATTACATGTAAGGTCTTGTCCTCTACTGCCTTTAGCATTCTAGTAAAATATGGCCTGCAAAAATATAGGTTGGCAAAGCCATGGGGAAAATTGTGAAAGTAGGTCATAGAATAGCCTAAAGCATGCATGGCTGTAGTACCAGTATGAGTAATAGCCATTCCCCCTAAATATGAAGCATACATAAGGTTATAGCGGGTTTCTTCATCAAATTTTCTCTCTCTTAATGGACCTATACATTTACTAAAACTTTCCATTCCTTGATTTGCATACATTTGAGAAAGTGATGTACTTCTTTTTGAAAGATAACTCTCAAATAAATGGCTAGCAGCATCAAAAGCTGTAGAAAGAGTAAAGTACTCAGATAAACTATATGTATATCCTGGATCTAAAAAAGCATGCTTTGGAAATATTAAAGATGATGCAAAGCTTTTCTTTGTTTGCCATTTATTTATGGTCAAAATGGAATAAGGGGTTACTTCACTACCTGTTCCCGCTGTTGTTGGTATAGCAATAAGGGGTAAAGCCTTTTTAATTTCTTTTTCAAAAAGGTCCATAGGCTCCATTTCACAAGCCCCTAGCACAGCGATAGCCTTTGCTCCGTCTAGGGCTGATCCGCCACCTATGGCAATAATTGCATCAATCTTTTTATCTCTACAAATCCGACCTGCTTTTTGTATACTCTCAAAAGAAGGATTTTCCTCTATCTCATTAAAAACTTCATATTCTTTTCCAGCTAAAACTTGTAAAACATCATAAAGTGCGCCACTTTTTTGGGCACCACTTTTCCCTGTCACAATAAGGTATTTATTTCCTGTTTCAAGAAAAACTTTTTTTCCTTTTGAAACACATTGCCTACCAATTACAAGATTGACAGGCATATAGCTTTTAATTTCAGTTTGCTGGTACATATGAATAGGGTCCTCTAAACATTACATAACATTCATTAGATGTTACTTTTATGCCTCTTCCATCTCCTCTAGGTATCAAAACTAGATGGTCTTTAGAGAGGGCACTATCAGGCTTAAGATTAGACCCTGTAGTAATATTACTAAGACCTTCCTTGTGTTCGTTACCAATAACTATGGCATCACCAGCTCTTAAAATTATCTCTGATGTTCCTAAAGCATACAAGGCATCTCCCTTGTACAAGTGTAAAACTTGAAAGCCATAGCTGTCTGACATTTCTCTAATTATTGTATCTAAGAAATCCATTCTAGATTGAAGGGAAGAAATCTCTTTTTGTGCTTTTCCAAGAGCAGTTTCTAATTCAGTTACCTTTACATCATCTACAGGATTGGTTGTTTGTCCTCCACCATGAGAACCTGTTGATATTAGGGCTCTAACTTCAGCAATCTTTGCATCTACATAGTCGACACTGGCTAAGACCAAGTCTTGTGTCTTTGCAGAAATACTAAACATTAGGGTCATTACAAAAACTACTGAAATAACTGCAATAAGTATTTTTTTGTCTTGTTTCATCTTTTGCTCTCCTTTACGAAACTAAAAGTTTCCGATTACTTATACATTATACATAATATGACTCATATTAAAATAGACTTAAACCCTTTAGCCAAACAAAGCTTTATTCTAAAAAGTCATTAATCTTAACCATCTGCTGGTTTTTAATATATACATGGGGAACTCTTACACCTATTTTACATACATACTCATAATTTATGGTGCCTGACAAATTAGCCAGCTCTTCTACAGGAATGTGTTTTCCAAAAAGTTCTACCTCATCTTGTTCTTTTATATCCAAACTATCTGTAATATCTACCATAAACATATCCATACATATGGTACCTGTGATTGGATAGGTTTTCCCCTTTATGTATACCCTTCCTTTTTCAGACAAAACCCTGCTATAGCCATCGGCATAACCGCAGGCAACTGTTGCAATCAAACTGTCTTTTTTAACAATATATTGGTTGTTATAGCTTATGGGTTCTCCCTTTTTTACTTTTTTTATTTGAATTATCCTAGATTTAAAACTCATCGCTGGTCTTAAATTCATTTTACTTTTATCTTTTGATGCTTTGGATGGATAAAGCCCATAAATAATTAGGCCTGGTCTTACCATGTCTAAATATTTATCTGGATGCAAGATAATTCCTCCAGAGTTGCAAATATGCTTAAGAGCTACATTAATATCTTTTTTTTCTAGTTTTTCTAAAACCTCTAAAAATCTTTTGTATTGAAGATTAGTATATGAAAAGTCTTGGTGGTCAGCTGTTGAAAAATGGGAAAATATTCCTGAAAAATGGAGATTTTCTAAAAGTAGAGCCTCATTAATATCTTCAAAATTGCTGTATAAAAAGCCAACCCTATTCATACCAGTATCAACTTTTAAGTGGACGTACAAAACCTTGTTCAAGGCTTTAGCAATAGTAGAATACTCTTTTGCCATTTCTAAATTGGTCAAGGTTATGGCTAAATTGTTATCTATGGCTTCTTCAATGTTTTCAGGCCTTATGTAACCTAAGACTAAGATTGCAGATGTAATACCTTTTTTTCTTAAATTTATTGCCTCTTTTAAGGTGGCAACTACCAGCATGTATACTTGATTTTCGCATAGAACTTGGGCCACTTCACAGGCCCCATGGCCGTAGGCATCTGCTTTTATGACCGGTGCTAGTTTTACCTTGTCAACCCTTTTTTTAATCTCTTTTATATTATTATCAATATCATCTAGGTCAATTTCCACCCAGACCCTATCAGGCTTTATCACCTAGCACCTCCTTATGGGCTTTGTGTATATTGTTAACTATGTCTGAAGCTTTCAAACTTATTTTACCATATTCTTGACTGGCTATGTCACCTGCTAAAGCATGCATATAGACAGCAGAGGCGAGCTTGTTAAAGTCACTGGTTTTTAGGTTTGAGTAGGCTGTTACCATGCCAGCCAGCACATCTCCACTTCCTGGGGTAGCCATTCCAGGATTTCCTTTTTCACATACATAAATACCTTCTTCTCCTACTACAAGACTCTTATGGCCTTTTAGAACAGTTATAGCCCCATATGAAGAGTAAAAGTCATAAGCTGTCCTTATTCTATCTTTTTTAATCTGCTCTACACTCATTTTACATAAGCCACTCATCTCTCCATGATGGGGTAAAAGAATCATTTTAGACCCATATTTTTTTAAAAGTCTTTCCTTGTCTGCCAGCATCCTTAAAGCTCCCCCATCGCAGACCACCTTGTTTTTAGCTTGGGCTAAAACTCTTTCTAAAAGTAAAGTGTTTACTCTATTTACCTTAAGACCACTACCAATACAGACAGTATGACACTTAGATATTTTTTCATCCAAGTCCTTTCTTTTAATGGCTATGGCTTCTACTGACAGCATATCGTAGTATGAAAAATGAAAAGAGGGAGCCAAATAATATACTAAGCCTGCTCCGCTTACTAGACTTGCCTCCAAACAAAGCCTAAGAGCCCCAGTCATACCTAAAGAACCTGCTACAAATAGAAAACTTCCATAATCATACTTATGGCTATCAGGCTCTCTTTTATTGAAAAAATTGGCAAAATCTTTATTAGTAAATTCTATGATCTTCATGAGGATAATTATATCATTTACAGGCTTTTTAAGAAATTAAAACTAATATCCTAAAAGCTTAGGAGCTAAAAAAGATATTATGGCAATGGCTACAGCAGATATAGCTGCTCCTAGACAGACACTTACAATTGCCTTTTTCTTGTCCATCTGCATAAAGGCTGCAATAGCGCTTCCTGTCCAGACTCCAGTAAAAGGTAGTGGTATAGCTACAAACAATACTAAACCCCAAAACTCATACTTTTCTACTTGTTTTTTCCCCTTATTAACCTTTTTATCTATGTAATCATAGAACCACTTAAGAACCTTGGTCTTGCCTAACCATTTGAAAATGGGAGTAAAAGCAAATATTACAAAGACCATGGCTAGTAATGAACCAATATATGATACAAAGGTTACTAAAAAGGGATTTAAATCGTAAACCAAGATACCCAGAGGAATTGCTCCTCTTTGTTCAATGATAGGTACAGCAGATATTACAAGTATGTATAAGTATTTTTCTAGCATATTTTCTATCCTTTTTTTCTTCAAACTAAATACTACTATAGTTCCACCATTTTGGGAACAAGGATTTGTATTTATTTGATGCAAACCGACTATCTACCAAAAGAACAAAACCCTTATCTTCTTCACTTCTAATAACTCTCCCTGCAGCTTGTAGCACCTTATTAAGGCCTGGAAAGGTATATGAGTAATCAAAGCCATTCATGTTTAGATCATCAAAATACTTTCTAATAAGCTCTCTTTCAGGCCCTACTGTAGGCAATCCTGGACCAATAACAACAGCTCCTGAGAGTTTTTCTCCTACTAGGTCAATTCCTTCTCCAAAAAGACCTCCCATTACCACAAAGGCAACCAGAGTCTTTTCTCCATACTTATCAAAGCGCTTTAAAAAATCCAATCTTTCACTATCACTCATATAGGGAACCTGCTCTACTATATCCATTTGCAGATTAAGTTGAGAAAAAATATCTAAAACACTTTTCATATAGGTATATGAGGGGAAAAAGGCCATATAGTTTCCAATCTTTTTTGAAAACTCTTGTTTAAGCAAAAGTGCTATTTTCTCATATGACATATCCCTTTCCTTATACTTAGTCGAAATATCACCTACAATTTTAATCTCTAGATTTTCAGAAGGAAAAGGAGATGGAAGACTAAGGTAGGTGTCAAAATCTCCATCTGCTCCCAAAAGATTCATATAATAATTGGAAGGCTCTAAGGTGGCAGAAAATATAATGGAGGCTTTTCCTGTGTCCATGCTCTCTTTTAATAGCATAGAAGGATCTAAGCACATCATCTTTACTTCAAAATTATCCTTTTTGTTAGTATACAAGGTACTATATCTAGAATCATAAAAGCTGGCAATTTTTGAAAAGAAAATCAAATTGAACATACCGTCTTTAAAAGCTTCTTTTTTATCATCAGGAATTTTGTTTAAATCATAGAGCATAATATCATTTATGCAAGTATCCACATATTCAAGTAAAAACAAGGGTGGATTTTCCAGGGCCACAAAGCCTTCATTCATATTCTCAAAGTGCTCCCTTTGAGAAATCTTCATTGCATGGAGTAGCTGATTAACGCTTTCTTTTAAGTATTTCCAGTCTTTTTTAATACTCTTTTTAAATAGATTTATATTTTCTGTACTTAAAGCACAAGAAAACATTTCCCTTCCTCTTTCAACTAGGTTGTGGGCTTCATCAATTAAGTAGCAAAAGTTTAAATCATTGTCTTTATTAAAATACCTGTCTAGCTTGACTCTAGGGTCAAAAAGATAGTTGTAGTCCCCAATAATTAAATCACAGTATCCTGTTAAATCTAAGCTAAGCTCAAAAGGACATATATCATACTTATCTGCATATGCCTTTATTATGGGGGCATCAAAAAACTGTTCAGAAAGCATCTCTTTAATACATTTTCTAGCCCTAATGTAATAGTGTTTTGCCCTAGGACACTTTTCTGGGTCACAGTCCATTTTCTCCATAGGACACATCTTTTCTTTAGCACTTAAGTGCAAGAGTCGTAAGTTCAACCCTTTTTCTTGAAGTTTGTTATAGGCGTCTTTAGCCACTTGGGCTGTAACTGTTTTAGCAGTTAAATACATTATCTTGTCAATGTGTCCTTCTCCCAGAGCTTTTATGGCCGGAAAGAGAACTCCCATGGTTTTACCAGTACCTGTGGGTGCTGTAGCAAAAAGTTTTATTCCATCAACAATTGAATTATAGCTTTCATCTATAAGTTCCTTTTGACCTTTTCTGTAATATGAATAGGGAAATTCCAAACCAGCAATACTTTTATCTCGAATAATGTGCCACTTTCTTATCCCAGTAAGATAGTTTAGGTATATCCTTGTTAACTTGTCATAGACTTTTTTTACTTGCTCTAGGCTATATACATATTCAAAGGATATTTGGTCTTGATTTTCTCTATTAATGTATAGAAGGTTAAGACCTATCTTTTCTAGGCCATATTTTTTCATGTAGATATATGCATAGAGTTGGGCTTGACCTAAGTGTTCTGGATTATGGGCAGGAAGTATTTCATTAACATCTTTTGTAGTGGTCTTAACTTCATAAATACAGTAGTCGTAGTCTTTTTCTTCCACATGCAATATCCCATCTACTCTTCCCGCTATATTCATGGTCACAATGGAATTTTCTACTAGGTCTTCAAGATATACTTCCTTTTGGAATTTCTCTTTGCCATACTTTTCTAACATTTTAGTTTGAAAAGAAAGGTGGTATCTTGTTCCTTCCACCGCTGCTATATTTGAACCTCTTAGACTTGAAGACATATTAATATCTTTTTCACTCAAAGAAAATTCCGCTATTTCTCTAACTGATACATTTATTTTCTTTCCCATGAAACACCTGTTCTTGTATTATAACTGAAGGAGTGATAAAAAGACAGACCCTAATAAAACAAAAAAGCAGAAGAAATCTCTCCTACCTTTTATTAATTTTTTCATAATTATTAAATAATTGATACTAGTCTTCCCAATTGTGGTAGATGTTTTGCACATCATCTAAATCTTCTAATCTTTCTATTAATCTTTCCATATTTTGAATATTTTCTTCAGCTATTTTAACATAGTTTTGAGGAACCATTTGAATTTCAGCTTGAATAAAGGTATAGCCTTTTTCTTCTAAGTTATCTCTTAAAGATGAAAAATCTGCAGGATCACTGATGATTTCATAGAGTTCTTCTTCATTTTCAAAGTCCTCTGCCCCTGCTTCAAGAGCATCCATCATAAGGGTATCAGTATCAACTAAATCGCTTTCTTCTAGTATTATGATTCCTTTTTTATCAAACATATATGATACGCAGCCTGTTGTTCCAAGATTGCCACCATATTTATCAAAAAGTGAACGGACATCTCCAGCAGTCCTATTTCTGTTATCTGTCATTGTTTCTACAATTACAGCTACACCATTAGGACCATAGCCTTCGTAGGTTATCCTTTCAAAGTTTTGAGAATCCATGTCTCCTGAGGCCTTTTTTATACTTCTTGCAATGGTATCATTGGGAACATTGTTGGCCTTTGCTTTTGCTATCACATCTCCAAGAGCTGAATTTGAGTTAGGATCTGGTCCTCCCGTTTTAACTGCTACCGTTATTTCACGACCTATCTTGGTAAAGATTTTACCTCTTTGGGCATCGCTTTTTGCTTTTTTGTGTTTTATATTAGACCACTTAGAATGTCCAGCCATTTTTATATCTCCAAAAATATATTTTTTTCTTGCTCTATTTCAAATCTACTGTTTGTAAGCTCATTAATCTTATCAATTATATCTTGGGCTTTCAAGTCTTCCACCGCAAGCCGAACTGTCACCTTGTCAGTAAACTTAGTATCTAATATGGGGTGTTCTTCTAATAATCTTTTAATCCTTTCAAAAATAGGGTATTCTACCTCTATTTTATATATGGCACAATATACTCTTTTTAAGATCTGGGCTTTTAATAACACCTCTTTTGCACTTTCAGTATAGGCCTTTATCAGCCCCCCTGTTCCTAAAAGGGTACCACCAAAATAGCGGACAACTATTATCATTACATTTTCCATATTTTCGTTTTTTAGCACTTCTAGAACCGGCAAGCCTGCTGTAGCAGAAGGTTCTCTATCATCAGAGTATTTTTGATAAAAGTTCTCCTTGTCCCTTATTAAGTAAGCATAGACATGATGGGTCGCATCAGGATATTTCTTTTTTATAATATTAAGTTTTTCTTGAGCCTCTTCTTCAGATGTGACCTTAAAGGCATAAGAGATAAAGCGGGATTTCTTTTCTACTATTTCCGCTCTTTCTTCTTCTTTAATTGTATAGGTATATTTATCGAGTTCCGGTTGAGCCAAACCCTCCACCCCTGTTCTTGCCAATACTTGAAACATCTTCCACTTCTACAAATTCAACCAAAGAAATTGCTTGAACCACAATTTGTGCTATCCTATCTCCCTTTTTAATAAGGTAGGTGCCTTGTCTATTTTCTTTTTCCATAAGATCAAAGACTCCGTCATCTTCTATAGAGGTGTTGTGGATAATAACAGCAACTTCATCTCTGTAGCCTGAGTCTATGGTTCCTGGACTGTTGGCAACTCTCAATCTGGTTTTAAGTGAAAGACCACTTCTTGGCCTTATTTGCATTTCATAACCTGGAGGAATAGCAACCTTAATGCCTGTAGGCACTAAAGCTGTAGAATTAAGACCTATGGTCACATCTTGGCTAGCATATATGTCCATGCCTGCATCATTTGGTTTAGCATAGGAGGGAATAATTGCATGAGGATTTACTTTTTCAATATGTATTTTTATCATCTGAATTCGCTTTTCGCCCTATCCAAATCTTCACGAGTTTGAGCAAGAGTGCTTTTCAAACTCTCATTAGTCTGAGTAAGCTTACTTATCTTGGACTCTAGTATTCTAATATGGGACTGCTGATCTTTAAGCTTTTTTTCCATATCATCCATTAGAGCCTTTTGAGTGTTGGCTTGGTCTCTTTCTTTGAAATAGTCGTCTGAAATATTGATAGCAGTTAGTACTGCAGCCATGGAAGTGCTCATTTTAGGATTCTCTCTAATAATGGCACACATTTTTTTGTCCACTGAGAGGGCTAGTTTTTCAATATATTCTTCTGCCTCATTTCCCTTGATTAAATATTCATTATTACAGATGTTTACTTTTGTAATTTTCATGAGATTCTCCATTTGTCTTTTAGCACTATCAGTATATATTATTAGAGTCTCTTTTGCAAAAAAAAGGCCCCTTTTAAAGCCTTTTTTTATAACTACCTTATCTGTATTTTATTACCCTTTTGTGCCTACTTTTAGAGTAGCATCATTTAAATATTTTGATTTGATTCATCATAAATGCTTAAAACAAGTCTACCTTCTTGCAAAGATTGTTGTACATCAATAATTCTTTGGTTTTTCGACCCCTTATACCTTAATCTGGTATCCTTTTCTTCTATAACAAACTTACCATCTACTAAGACATCTAATTCTTCTAAAAGCTTTCTCTTTTTAGGGCTTTTTAGAATTTGCTCGTAAGTATAGCCAGAAAAAGACCAAACATCCATACCTCTTTTTTTAGCAGCCTGTGCTATGGGTACCAACTCTAAGGGCTGCAAAAAAGGTTCACCTCCAGACAAAGTGATCCCTCTTTGCATTTTAGCCTGATTTATGTAGTCAATTACATTGTCTATATCTTCTAAATAGCCTGCCTTTAGGTCATGGGTTTCAGGATTATGGCATTCTTTACAGTTATGGACACATCCTTGCGTCCAAACCACTATGCGTAATCCTGGCCCATCTACAGTACTATCTTTACTACATTTATATGCAAGTCTAATTTTCTTCAACATGCTTTACTCTATCTCTTTCTTCAGCAGCCTTAGAATCATTAAAGTTATTCAAGGTACCTACTAGATAACCTGTTATACGTCTAATTCTTTCATAGCGCATTTTACCCTCTATTTCAGATCTCTTACAGTGGGGACAAATGTCACCTTCAATTACGCCAGTGTAGCCACAAATGGGATCTCTATCCACAGGATGGTTAACACTGCCATAGCCCATACCAGCTTCTTTCATAAATCTTACTATGTCTTCAAAAGCTTCTGGATTTTTCAAAGGATCTCCGTCCATTTCTATGTATGAAATGTGGCCTGCATTTGTTAAGGCATGGTAGGGAGCTTCTTTTTGCAATTTATCATAGGCAGATATCTTGTAATATACTGGAACGTGGAAAGAGTTTGTATAGTAATCTCTGTCTGTGATTCCTTCAATCTCTCCAAATACCTTTTTATCTATAGCTGTAAATCTTCCAGACAAACCTTCTGCAGGTGTAGCAATTAAAGAAAAGTTAAGCTTGTATTCATTCATGTATTGGTCGCATTTATCTCTCATAAAGCCAATTATTTTTAAACCTAACTTTTGAGCTCTTTCACTTTCTCCATGATGCTCTCCAATTAAGGCTTTTAGGGTTTCAGCTAAACCGATAAATCCTATGGTTAAGGTTCCTTGCTTTACTACTTCTTCTAAAGTGTCTTCCCAACCTAAATTTTCAGACCCTCTCCAAACTCCTTGGCCCATTAAGAAGGGGAAGTTTTTAACCTTTTTACTACCTTGAACAACCATACGCTCTAAAAGTTGTTCTTTAACAGCTTCAATTTTTTCTTCTAACTCTTTAAAGAAGGCATCTTCATTGAATTTTCCAGTTAAGGCTATACCATGTTTTAGACCTATTCTAGGTAGGTTAACAGAGGTAAAAGAAATGTTTCCTCTACGAGAGGCTGTTTCTTCTCCCACAATATTACCTAGTACTCTGGTTCTACAACCCATATATGTAACCTCTGTATCTGGATTTCCAGGCTTGTAGTATTGTAGGTTAAAAGGTGCATCTATAAAGGAGAAGTTAGGGAAAAGTCTTTTTGCAGAAACCCGACAAGCTAATTTGAAAAGATCATAGTTGGGATCTTCTTCATTAAAGTTAACTCCCTCTTTAACTTTAAAGATTAAAATTGGAAATATTGGGGTTTCTCCATGACCAAGACCAGCCTCTTGAGCAAGAAGAAGGTTTCTTGTTATCATTCTACCTTCAGAAGACACATCGGTACCAAAGTTTACACTGGAAAAAGGTACCTGAGCCCCTGCTCTAGAGTGCATGGTATTTAAATTATGTACAAAGCCTTCCATGGCTTGAAAGGTTCTTTTTTCAGTTTCTGCTAAAGCTTCTTTGTAGGCAAACTTATTCATTTTATCAGCTTGCTCTTCTGTTATAAAGGCTTTTTCTATTAGGAATTTTTTAAACTTGCCTAAAAACTCACTGTGCATATCAATCTTAGGATAAAGACTAGATTTCTTTTCAAACTCCTTTATATCCTCTGTAAGATCTAGGTTTTCATCAACCAGCATCTTAATGCTTTTTACAATGTTTTCCCTATAGGTTCTTCTAAAGGTTTTTGCAACTCCGTCTGCTAAGTAGTAGTCAAAAGCCGGGATACTTTGTCCGCCGTGTTGATCATTTTGATTACTCTGAATAGCAATGGCTGCTAAAGCTGCATATGACCCTATATCTTGAGGCTCTCTAAGGTGACCATGACCGGTGGAAAAACCCTTGGCAAAAAGTCTGGACAAATCTATTTGACAACAGGTGAGAGTTCCCATGTTATAAAAGTCCATATCGTGAATATGGATTTCTCCTGATTCATGCAACTTTGTATGTTTAGGATTTAAAAGATTGGTTTTACAAAACTCCTTAGACACAGTAGACCCATATTGCAACATGGTTCCCATGGCAGTATTTCCATCTATATTTGCATTTTCTCTTTTTAAGTTACTATCATCAGCTTCATGAAATGTAATCTCCTCAATTGATTTCATAAGCCTTGTTTTCATGGAGCGGGCCTTGCTTCTTTCTTCTCTGTAAAGTATGTACTTTTCAGAAGTTTTTGCATGTCCTTGCTCAATTAGCACCTTAACCACTGCATCTTGCACATCTTCCACTGTTGGAGTTGTGTTTATATACCTTCTGTTTAGAAGTTGTATAACGTGATCTGTTAATTCTTCTGCTATAGTAAAATCAGCTTTACTATTCTCCTCTTTAGCAACAGCTTCAGCCGCTAAAAAAATTGCTCTTGTTATTCTAAGGGGTGAAAAACTTTCTTGGCGCCCATCGCGTTTAGTAATTGTGGTAATCATATAACTCTCCCTATATATTGTGTTTAAAAAGATAGGTTAACACAACCTATAGTATGTAGTATAAGCAGGTCTTATTTTATTTGCAATAGATATTTGAAAAGTTTTTTAATAAATTATGTTTTTTTGAAAATTTGTAAACATTACTTTTTATTTAATTGAATAAAGGCCTTTGCTAGATTCTTAAAATCCTCTACACTAAGCTGTTGTGCTCTTGCATCCGGTCTAATTTTAAGCTCTTCTAAGAGTTTTTCCACATCCTCTCTTTGTACATGAGGATATATGGAAGCAGATAGGCAATTGGATAGTTTTTTTCTTTTGTTGGCAAATCCAGTTTTCACAATAGCAAATAGCAGGCTTTCTACTTCTGCATCCAAAAGATCTTTTCTTTTAACAAATTTCACAACACTGCTAGTAACCTGGGGTGATGGAATAAAGTCATGAGAAGAAACATCTAGCACATGGGATAAGTCATATTTATATCTGGCTAGGGTGGTTAAGATGCCTCCAGCTTGATCTGTTTTGCCTCTTAAAAGCCTATCAGCCACCTCTTTTTGTGTCATAAAAACCATTAAGTCAGGGGCTTCTTCTAGCTGGATAAATCTCATAATAATTGGACTGGTTATATAATAGGGAAGATTGGACACTACCTTATTAATCTTTTCTTCCTTTAAAAAATCCTTTAACTTAAACTTTAAAATATCACCCTCTATTATGGAGATATTATCAAGTTTGTTTTCTTCAAGCTTTTCTTCTAAATAGGAGACTAATTTCTTGTCCTTTTCTATAGCAAAAACCCGCTTGCAAGTCTGGTTCATAAAAAAGGTTAAAGACCCTGTACCTGGTCCTACTTCTAGTAGTATATCTTCTTTGTCTAATTCCAAAGCATCTACAATATCCAAAACAACCTTTTTATTTATTAAAAAATTTTGTCCTAAATCCTTATTAGCTTCTATATCCTTTGGTAAGGGAATTAGATTGGTCATTGGCTTTTCTCCAATTCTTTTTTAAAGGGCCTAGCTTTTTCAAATAAATTAAAAGAATTTTCCCATATGGCATTTATCAAGGTCTCATAACTTACATTTTTAACCTCTGCCATTTTTCTACCTATATACTCTAAATTCTTAGGTTCATTTCTTCTTCCCCTAAAAGGTTCAGGGGTTAGATATGGGCTGTCTGTCTCAATTAAAAGTCTATCTAGGGGAACTGCCTCTAGAGCTTCTATGGTTTTTCTAGCATTTTTAAAGGTTATTACCCCTGCAAAAGAAATATATAAACCTAGATTAACCAAGATTTTTGCACTTTCTCCACTGCCAGAGTAACAATGCATAACCCCTTTAATCTTGCCCTCAAAACCTTTTAAGGTATCTATGGTATCTTTATGGGCCTCTCTATCATGAACAATGATTGGTAGGTCTAAATTAAGAGCTAAATCAATCTGTTGCAAAAAAGCTCTCATTTGACTATCTCTATCAGAAAAGTCGTAATAATAGTCAAGACCAATCTCTCCTATGGCTAGGGTCTTGTTATCCCTTGCCAGCTTTTCTAAATCATAGAGATCTTGGTCTTTAAAATCTTTTGCATTGTGAGGATGTACTCCCACTGCAGAAAAGACTCTAGGATGTTTTTTTGAAAGCTCTATAGCTCCAAAAGAAGATGTCATGTCATCTGAAACATTGAGAAGGGCAGAAACACCCTTCTCATAAGCTCTTTTTAAAACTTCATCCCTATCTTCATCATATTTATGGGACAAAATATGTGCATGACTTTCAAATATCATCTTACTTCTTTCTTGCTAAAACCGCCTTAGCTTTTTTAACTATGTTTTCAGGGGTTAGTCCATACATTTGCAAAAGATCAGCTGGCTTACCAGACTTACCAAACTTATCTTCCACTCCCACTCTTTCTAAAGGAGCAGGATAATTTTCTGAAAGCACTTCACTAACAGCAGAACCTAAACCACCAATAATATTGTGTTCTTCTGCTGTAACCAAGGCTCCAGTTTCTTTAGCTGCCTTTATTAAAATATCCTTATCAATAGGTTTTAGGGTGTGGATATTAATAACTCTTGCAGATATACCCTCTTTTGCTAAAAGGTCTTTTGCATCTAGGGCAGACTTTACCATTAAACCTGTGGCTACTATGGTTAAATCCTTACCATCTGCTAATTCAACTCCCTTACCTATTTCAAATTTATAGTCTTCTTTATTTACATTATCTACAGGTAGTCTACCCAATCTTAAATAAACAGGACCCTTGTAATCAATAATGGCTTTTACAGCTTGTCTTGTTTCATTGGCATCAACTGGTTGAATAACAATAAGATTAGGAATTGCTCTCATAACCGCTAAATCTTCAATAGCTTGGTGGGTGGCTCCATCTTCTCCTACAGAAATACCTGCATGAGTTGCAGCAATTTTCACATTAAGTGCTGGGTAACAAACTGAATTTCTAATTTGCTCTGCAGCCCTTATTGCTGCAAAGATAGCAAAGGATGAAGCAAATACTGTTTTACCACAGGTAGCCATTCCCGCTGCAGAAGAAATCATATTAGCTTCTGCTATTCCTGTATTAAAAAATCTTTCAGGATAAGCATCTTTAAAAAACTTGGTCATTGTAGAACCAGAAAGGTCTGCATCTACCACTACTATATTTTTGTCACTACCGAATTCTGCTAAAGCTTCTCCGTAAGCTAATCTTGTCGCTTTTTTCATCTTACACCTCCAAGCCTTTTATATATGCTTCGATTTCAGCTATGGCCTTATCTCTAAGAGCCTGGTCTGGAGCTTTTCCATGCCAGCCATATTCATTTTCCATATAGGAAACTCCCTTACCCTTAATGGTTTCTGCCACTATCATGGTAGGCTTTCCCTTTATGGTTTTTGCTTTTTCTATAGCTTTATCTACTTCTTCTAAATCATGTCCATCCACTTGAATAACTTCCCAACCAAAGGCTTTGAACTTATCTACAACAGGCTCTGGTGACATAATGTCTTTTATATCTCCATCAATTTGCAGACCATTGTGGTCTAAAAAGGCGGTTAAATTGTCTAATTTATAGTGGGCTGCATACATCATGGCTTCCCAAACCTGACCTTCTTGAATTTCACCATCACCTAAAATGGAATAAACCCTATAATCCTTCTTATCTAGTTTACCCATTTGAGCTATTCCACAGGCTGCACAAATTCCTTGTCCTAAAGACCCTGTTGTCATATCTACCCCTGGAACATCCTTTAAGGAAGGATGGCCTTCAAGGTAACTATCCGCTTGTCTAAATGTAGTTAAGTCTTCTTTGGGGAAAAATCCCTTTTCTGCCAATACCGCATACAAGACTGGAGTGGCATGTCCTTTGGACATAACAAATCTGTCTCTATCTGGATTTTTAGGATTCTTAGGATCCACATTCATATGTTTGTAATACAAGAGAGTCATAATATCCGCACAGGATAAAGATCCGCCAGGATGTCCACTTCCGGCTGAAAAAACAGCTTCAATAATGCTTTTTCTAATTTCAGCAGCTGTTCTTTTTAATGATAGTAATTCTTTTTGATTCATTAAAGGCTCCTTTTTTCAACATTGATACTTATAGATAAAATAATCTAAATAATTATATCATCTCACAGGTCTTTGTCAAAGGCTCCAAAGCCCTCTCCTAAGACTTGGTGAGCTGTAGTTATAATCATAAAAGCTTTATCATCTTTTTCTTTTACCAGTTTTTTAAGAGCTGGTAATTGCCTATTTTTTACTACACAAAAGAGGGTTTCTCTATCTTTTTTAAGGTACATTCCCCTACCATAAAAACCAGTTACTCCTCTTCCTAGTTTTTCTATAATCAAATCTGCCATTTCTTCACTTTTTTCGGTCATGATGTATACTGCTTTTGCAAAGTTAACTCCGTCTAAGATAAAGTCAATAACCTTCATAGAAACAAATATGGCAAAGATTGAATACATGACTAGAAGGAAGTTCCTAAACACAATTAAGGACATTACCACAGATATGATGTCAAACATAAACATTAAGGTTCCCATACTCAAGTGTATGCCTTTTTTTCTTAATATTTCAGCAAATAAGTCTGAACCTCCAGTACAGGAGTTTCTTGTAAAAACTAAACCTAATCCTAAACCCATAAGTGCTCCACCAAAAAGACAAAAGAGTAAAAGATCAGGTATTGCATTACTTTCTATGTGAATGTGTTCTGCAATCTTGTTTAACCAAGAAGCAGTTAAGTCAATTGCAATAGTATAGCCTAAGGTGGCAAAAAGAGTTCTTATCATGAATCTCTTCCCTATAACTTTTATCCCAGCTATAAAAAGTGGAAGGTTTAAAAGAATAATCAAAACCCCTAAGGGCACTTTTTCCTTGAAGATATAAAAAAGAACTGTGGCAATACCAGACACTCCTCCTGAGTGAATTTTAAAGGGAACTAAAAACACATTTACAGCTATTGCTGATATAAATACCCCAAAGGTCATTACTAGATAGTCAAAAATCTTAGTCCATATGTCTGGTGCCTTAGTTTTCATCTTGCATATTCACCTGCCTTTTTTAATACTTCTTCTTTATTTACATAGGTCATACTAGTGTGTTCATATTGAGCTGCTTTAAAATAGAGATTCTTAGCCAATTCAATTTGACCGTCCTCTTCATATACTTTTGCACAATAGTAATAAGCATCTTGAGAAAAAGGTCTCATCTTCTTTTTCCCTTTTATTAACTTATCTGCTGCAGATAAGGCTTTCTCCTTATCCTTATTTATACTGTGAATTATGAGCAAATTCTCAACAGCTACTGGATTAGAATTTAAATACTCATATCCTTTAATGGCTGCTTGTTTGGCTTTTTCCATATTCCCTGAAAATATACAGAGCTTGGCATATATATTATAGTACCACTGGTTTCTCATGGTCTCTTGCACCCCTTCTACTTGAGAAAGAGCACCAAAGAGGTTTCTGCTTTTTTTCCACATTATGACAGCCTTGCATAATATTATTGAGGTAGTAGTCCTATCTGTTAGCTTCATACTTTCTAGATCCCTTATAACCTCTTCAGCTTGGTCATATTCAGATAGGAGTATAAGAAGGTAAGCATAAGAGGCTACAACAGGACCCTCTTTTACCTTAGCCTTGTAGGCTTTAGCATAATATCTTTTTGCCTTCTCTAGATTTCCTTTTGCATAGTTCTTGATTGCAATATAGGAGTATATTTTGGATAAATCTGCTATTACTCTATATATAAAATATGCTATACCTAATACTAGAGCTTCCAGGGTAGAATCAAATATTATCAAACCGATAATAAATATGGGAACTAGCCAATTAATTGCCTTAAAAACCGCTTTATTTTTCATACTTATACTTCCGCCCTTCAATTATACAACTAACATTATCTCTTATTCAATAAGGAGTGACAAGACGTTTTATTGGACAGTAAAAAACTTACTATTGAAACATATGTTCTTTTATTGTATACTAACCTTAGTTCTTGACTCTTTTGTGTCAATAAAAAACTTTAGCAAGAAAAATCCGCTCCTTCGGATTTTTTCTTTATCCACTTTTTTATATAAAAAACACCTATCTATAAATATTTATACTTCTTTTTCCCAGTCCTTAATAACATCTTGTACTGATTGTATTTTTAAAAAAATACTGTATGATATATACAGCAAGCATAAAGGGTGTAATTTATGAAATCATTAAGAGAATTATACAAAATAGGAAGAGGCCCCTCAAGCTCCCACACTATGGGACCGGACATTGCAGCAACAAGGTTTTCCACAGCTCATCCTGATGCAGATTCCTTCCATGTGGTCCTCTATGGTTCTTTAGCAAAAACAGGCGTTGGTCATCTTACAGACAGAGCAATAAAAGAAGCCTTTTATCCCAAACCAGTTCAAATTATATTAGATTACGAAACAACAGACATTCCCCATCCTAACACAATGGATTTTTCTGCATTGAAAAACAATACAGTTATAGACAAGTGGAGAATCTTAAGTGTAGGTGGAGGAAGTATTCAAATTGAAGGAAGACCTTGTATGGACTCTCCTGATGTTTATAAAGAAAAGAACTTCAATGAAATAATGGACTATTGTAAAGAGCGTAATATGCACCTTTATGATTATGTCTTAGAAGCAGAAGGTCCAGAAATATATGAGTTTTTAGACACCGTATGGCATCATATGAAAAAGAGTATTTCCGAAGGCCTAAAAGCAGACGGTATACTTGAAGGTGGTATACATCTAGCAAGAAAGGCCAAATATCTTTTTAACCAAAGACATATGGATGAAAGTGCTTCAACCAAGGAAAACAGAATAGTTTGCTCTTATGCCTATGCAGTATCAGAGCAAAATGCCTCAGGGGGCACCGTTGTAACAGCACCTACTTGCGGAGCTAGTGGTGTATTACCTGCTGTTTTAAAGTATATGCAAGAAAAAAATGGATATTCAGACCATGAAATGATTAGAGCTTTAGCAACCGCTGGAGTTATTGGCAATGTTATTAAAACCAATGCATCTATATCAGGAGCTGAATGTGGTTGCCAAGCAGAAATTGGAACAGCCTGTTCTATGGCTTCTGCAGCCTTAGCTGAACTCTTTGATATGGACCTAGACCAAGTAGAATATGCAGCTGAAGTGGCCATGGAGCATCACTTAGGCTTAACTTGTGATCCTGTTCTAGGACTGGTTCAAATACCCTGTATTGAAAGAAATGCTGTAGCTGCCATGAGAGCGATTAACTCAGTAAGTTTGGCTAACTTCTTAACTCATACAAGAAAAATTTCCTTTGATATGGTTGTAGAGACCATGTATGAAACAGGAAAAGACCTCTTTAGCAAATACAAGGAAACCTCAGAAGGAGGACTTGCTATTAAGTATTTGAAAATGGCAAAAGCTACTACTCCTCCAGATGAAGAAGAGGCCCTTTAGAGATTTTCTCAAAAAACAAATTATTTATGTTGACAAGTTATACACCTTTTAGTATACTTCAAAATGCTGTTACACCAACCGTATGGGAGCATAGCTCAGCTGGGAGAGCATCTGCCTTACAAGCAGGAGGTCATAGGTTCGAGCCCTATTGCTCCCACCACGATGCTGGTGTAGCTCAGCTGGTAGAGCAGCTGATTTGTAATCAGCAGGTCAGGGGTTCAAATCCGTTCACCAGCTCCACAAACTCTCGTAAGAGAGTTTTTTTTATTCCTTATTACTTTTTCAACTTGAATAAAATATAATTAATCCAATAAATAAACAAAATGATATGTTAAGAAAGATAAATATGAAAACCTTGCTTCTTACCGCTTTTGATGGGAAAACAAATTCATCTAGAATATTAATAAACAAGATTATTACTCCAAATAAGCTTATCCTTACAAACAGTTTCAAAAGATGCGAGAAGCAAATTATTGAGGCTTTGGAAAATCTAAGGCCAGATATTGTGCTTATGTTTGGCCAAAAGCCAAAAACTAAACACTTACATATCGAAACCTGTGCTAGAAGGGGTGAAGAGAAACTCTGTACAAGTATGGCTTATCAAGACATTTCCGCAAACTTAAAAAAGAATGAGATAGACCACCTCTTTTCAGATAATGCAGGTAATTATTTGTGCAATCATGCCTATTTTTCAGGACTAGATTATATTAAATCAAACATGCTTGGCACTAAAATGATTTTCATTCATGTACCATCAATAAATAATTTTTCAGAAATTGATAAACTACAATTATGGCTTCAAGATTATGCAGACCACTTCAAGGATAATTAAAATATTTTTTTTAAAAAAAGAAAACTTCTATTTACCCTGTTCTTTAATCCAGGCACTAGGAGCTAGACCAGTATGCTTTTTAAAGACCTTGGAATAATGGGCAGCTGAGGAATAAGATAACATACTTGCTATTTCACTTATTCCATATCTTTTACCACTTAGAAAAATTTGAGATTCCATAATTTTAGTTTTGTGGATATAGTCTGTAAGGCTTATTCCTACCTCCTTTTTAAATTGTCTGGAAAGATGTTCCTTGCTAATATGAAGATGATTTGCTAGGACATGTAAAGATACATTTGTGGCCAGGTTCCTTCTAATATAATTTATACAATTAATAATCAATTCACTGTAGCCCTTTAAGGCATACTTATGTACAGCCTCTGTATAACCAAGGGCAATATCAACTAAGAGTTCTCTCAAAAGACTTTCTTTGTTTTCTTGTTCTATCCTTATAGCATTGGAATGAGACATATCATGGGCAAAAGTAGTATCCAACCCTCCTTTAATAGCAGCTCTTAAGCAAAGGGAATTTGATGTAATAGCCAAGTTTTTCATTTCTCTCAAAGGATCAGAGGGATAACGAGGAGGGAGATTCAAAAATCTTGTACCCCTTACCATTATATCTTTTACAAAATTAATATCTCCGTTTTCTACAGCTCTTAAGAGCCTGGCCTCATAAGTATGGTTTTCTAGAACAAAGCTGTTTTCGTCAAAGGCATGCTCTATCAAAGACTGATCCAAATTAGCCTCTTCCCAATCAAACTCCTTTATTTTAATCTTTTTGCTTTCATTCTCTTCTAGGTAATCACTAAGCACACTTAATATTTTTATTAAAGTTTCTTTGTCATAAAAAGGCACAACGCCAATAAAAACCTTTACAAGCTCAAAACTCTTTCCATCTAAGTTCAGGGTATTTGCTAAAAACCTTAACTCAACTTCATTTATTCTTTTAGTATTAAAAGGGCCAAACAAAATAACTAAATTATCACTATTATCTTTAAAATTCCAAATTGCATAAGTCAGACCAAAGGGATCTCTTTCTAAGAAAACCTGATTTCTTTCTTCTTCTCTTCCTTCATCTTTTTCTTCATTTTTTTCTTTATCTTTTTCTATTTTCTTTTTATGCTTTTTCACTAAAGAATTAAAATAAAAATCAGAGACCGTAGGTAAATGTAATATCTTCCAGCTTTTATCAAGTGATGTGTCGAAATGACTAATATGGAGATTAGTATTTAGTAAGGCAGATAGATTATCACACTTGCTATAGAGATTGTTTAACATTCCTGTGTCCTTTATCAATATAATATAATTATACATCAATATAATATATGAACTTGCAAGTTTACACAAGATATAATAAGGGTGAGTAAAAAACTGAATATGAAAACACCTTAGGGTGTTGTAACTTGTTTCAAATTTATAAAAGGAGAAAAAAAGTGAGAAAAATCGTAAGTTTTAATGACAATTGGGTTTTCATTAAAGAGGACCTAGCTTTTGATAAGCTCAAAAATACTAAGGGTGAAACTGTTTCACTCCCTCATACTTGGAATGGAATTGATGGCCAAGATGGGAATAATGACTTTTACAGAGGAAGATGTCACTATGTAAAAAATTTCAAAAGACCAGAAGGCGAAAGAGTCTTTGTGAAGTTTCATGCAGTAAATTCATCTGCCCAAGTCTTTTTGAACGGAAAGCTTCTTGCCAGCCATGATGGAGGATATTCCATCTTTACAGTAGAGTTAACCCAAGATTTATTGGATGAAAATGAGCTGGTAGTTAGTGCAGATAATAGTGCAAATCAACATGTTTATCCACAATTTGCAGACTTTACCTTTTATGGAGGAATTTACAGAAATGTTGAATTAATATCTCTTTCAAATAGCCACTTCAGCCTAGAAGACCAAGGAAGCTCTGGAATATATATTACACCTGTAGTAGATGGCAAAAATGCAAAGGTGAAAATAGAAACACTTATTAGCAATGCTCAAGAGGGTGATTTAATAAGGGTGAGAATTTTAACTAGTGACAACGAGCTTCTTTTGGAAAAGACACAGAATGTTTCTGATAATGTTTTTAACTTCCTTCTTGAAGATGTAAGACTTTGGAACGGAAGAATAGACCCTTATTTATATAAGGTAGAAGCTGTTTTGTTTTCCAATCAAAATGAAATTGATAAGGTAGAAACAAAATTTGGTGTTAGAGAGTTTTATGTGGATCCAGATAAGGGCTTTTTCTTAAATGGGAAAAGTTATCCTCTAAGAGGGGTTTCAAGACATCAAGACAGGCTAGATGTGGGAAATGCCCTAACATATGAAGATATGGAAGAAGATATGAGGTTGATACATGAGATGGGAACTAACTATATCCGTCTAGCCCATTATCAGCATGATCAATATTTTTATGACCTTTGTGATGAATATGGCATGGTTGTCTGGGCTGAGATTCCTTTTATTTCCAGATATTTACCAAAAGCAGATGCAAATGCCTTATCTCAAATGCAAGAGTTAGTAAAACAAAATTACAACCATGCCTCTATTCTTTTCTGGGGCCTATCCAATGAGATTAGTATTGGTGGGGAAGTAACTGAGGAACTTTTAGAGATACATAATAAGTTAAATGATTTTTGTCATGGCTTTGATCCTGTAAGATTAACAGTTATGGCCAGTGTTAGCATGCTTCCTTCAGACAGTCCAATAAACAATATACCTGACTTAGTTTCATATAATCACTACTTTGGTTGGTATGGTGGACATGTGGATGATAATGCAGTTTGGTTTGATAATTTCCACAAGGACCATCCAACACGCCCTCTTGGTATATCAGAATATGGCTGTGAAGCTATATTAACTTGGCATACAAGTGACCCTAAAATGGGAGACTATTCTGAAGAGTATCAAGCCTTTTATCATGAAGAGCTTCTTAAAACCTTTGCAGACCGAGATTACTTATGGTCTACCGCAGTGTGGAACATGTTTGACTTTGGATCTGACATGAGAAATGAAGGCGGAGTTATGGGAAGAAATAACAAGGGCCTAGTAACCATAGATAGAAAGATTAAAAAAGACAGTTACTATATTTACAAGGCTTGGTGGTGCAAAGAACCTTTTGTTCATCTTTGTGGTAGACGCTATTATGACAGAGCTGAAAAACTTACCCAAGTTAAGGTTTATTCCAATCAAGATGAAGTTGAATTACTTGTAAATGGCAAGTCCTTAGGTAAAAAACAGGGTGCGCATATATTTACTTTTGATGTTCCCTTAAAAAGAGGTCTTAATACTATAGAGGCTAGAAGTGGTCAACTACAAGATGAGATTGAGTTAAATAGGGTTAGAAAACCTAATCCAGATTATGAATTACCCTTTGGCGATAGTGAAATAAGTAACTGGTTTGACGAAGATGGGAAAAAGATAACCTTTGAATTCCCTGAAGGCTACCTATCAGTAAAAGACTCCATAAATGACATAATGAACAACCCAGAAGGCGCACAAGTTATTCAAGCAGCTTTAGATGCCATGGGTCAACAACTAGAAGAGTCTGATATGAAAATACCCAAAAGCTTTATGAAAATGATTGGTTCTTTCTCCATAGAAAGACTCTTTGGTATGTCTGGAATGATGGGAACAAAGTTACCAAAAGAACTATTGCTTGAACTTAACCAAAAACTAACAAAAATTAAAAAATAAATTTGGAGGACAAGATGAGAACAAAAGAAGCTTCTTTGAGTGAAAGAGAGTTTCCCCCCTTTGGGATGAAAGACAAGCTAGCTTATGCAGCTGGTGACTTTGGATGTAATATGTCTTTTGCCCTATCTTCTTTCTTAGCTGTTTTTTATACTCAATACATAGGAATAAGTGCTTCGCTTTTTGCCATACTTCTAATAATTTTAAAAGTTTGGGATGCAATCAATGACCCTATTGTTGGGGCTGTAATGGACAGCAGTAAAAAAACATATAAAAGAGGAAAGTTTAAAGCATATATTTATGCAGGATCTTATGGACTAATAATTTCTGCAGCCCTCTGCTTTATTCCCATTCCCAACGCTCCCTTAGCGATTAAGGTAATAGTCTGCATGCTAGGCTATATGGCTTGGGACTTCTTCTATACTGTTGTTAATGTACCTTATGGATCTATGGTTTCGGTTATAACTACAGAGCCTGGAGAAAGAGCTCAACTATCTGCATGGAGAAATGTAGGAGCTTTAGTAGCTGGTATGGGAATCGGTGTAATTCTACCTATGGTAGTCTATGATGCAGACGACAATCTTCTAGGTGGAAGAATGTTCCCAATAGCCCTTATACTAGGAGTTGTAGCTTTCATTGCTTTTCAATTCCTACTAAGAGGAACTGTTGAAAGAGTAAAACCAGATGAATTATCTGAACAAGATAAACAAGAACAAACAGAGCAATTTAACTATTTTAAAACCATAAGCAACTTCCTAAAAAATAGGGGTGCTATGGGTGTTACCTTGGCAATTGTCTCATATTTTCTAGGAACTTATGGGGCACAAACCGCTATTACAGTAATGTTCCAAAGCTATTTCCACAATGCAGGAATATCTGGCATAGTAATGGTCCTAGGCTATATCCCCATGTTTGCTGTTATGCCCTTTATAGCTAAAATAGTTAGAAAATGGGGTAAAAAAGAAGCTTCCCAGATTGCTCTTTTATTACCTATTCTTTCTGGTATCTTAATGCTTGTTGTACCAATTCCAGGAAATACCCAAGGTATGCTCTTATACTTCCTTTTCTCTCTCTTAAATGGCCTAGGCTCATCAATCTTCATGGTTTCTTCCTACGCCATGGTTGCAGATGCCATAGACTACAATGAATGGAAAACTGGCAAAAGAGAAGAAGGTACTATCTATGCTCTACACTCCTTTTTCAGAAAAGTAGCCCAAGGTATCGGACCTTCTATTGGACTTCTCATAATGGAAGCTCTTGGCTATATTGGAACCTTAGGAGCTAATCAATCAGCCCAAACAGCCTTGAATATGCGTTACATGGTAGCAGCTATGTCCTTGTTTAGTGCAATAATGGCTTGGGCTTGTATAAAGTTTATCTTTAATATTGATAAAGCCACCTTGAGTGAAATGGAAGAAGCTCTAGGTCGTAGTAATTTTGAATTAGTTGGAAAGCAAATGGAAGACTAAGAAATTTCCCTATACCCTATTTAAAATACCTCCACAGTAGAACCCCAAAGAATGTATATCTACTTGGAGGTATTTCATTTTACTTAAAGCCCAAGAAGATATTTTATATCTATATTTCTTGTCCTTTATACCTTGAGTAAGTATACTTAAAGCATATTGGATATAGAAGTATTATAGAGCATACATAAAGCATATAAATATAATAGGAGATTTCCCAAGAAGAAGGTCAAGATAATGAATGGTAGACAAAGAGTTAAAAATGCCTTGGATTTTAAAAAAGTGGATAAGGTTCCCTTAGAATATTACTACACACCTGTGGGCTATTATGAACACGGTGAAAAACTAAATGACCTCTTTGCAAGCTTACCTGGAGACTTTCAAGCCTTTGAAAGAAAACCTATTCCAATTATTACTAAAGAACAGACAGATAAAGATGGTAACTATCATGAATTTAAACAAGACCCTTGGCAAACCGTCTGGGAGTATAGGATTTATGGCATTGCAGGCATCCCTAAAAAGTATCCCTTAGAAGATCTTTCTCAAGTATATAACTACAAAGCACCTGACATTCCTTTAATCGGGACAGCTGATTTTTTTGAAACAAAAAAGGCTTTTGATAAACATAAGGAAAACTACTATTTAACAAAATCAGCAGGCAGTCTTTTAGAAAGAATGATTGCCCTTAGTCCAGATGAAAACATATATTGTGAGCTAATAGAGGGAAGTAAAGAGATTAATGTATTAGCAGATTTAATAACTGAAAATATATCAAAAAGGGTTGAGTATCTTTTGGCTTTGGATGTAGATGGTATTTCCTTTGGAGATGATTATGGTTCAGAAAGCACTCTGCTTTTAAGTCCTGAATTATGGAGAAGTTTTTTTAAGCCACGTTGGAAGTATTTATTTGACCCCATTCTAAAAGCAGGTAAATATATACACTTTCATAGTTGTGGCTATGTCCTACCTATTTTAGAAGATTTAAGAGAACTTGGTATTTCTTCCATTTGGCCTCAATTGCCTGCATATAATATGGAAGCTTTTGCAAAGTATTGTAAATCCATAGGCCTAGCTGTGGTAATACATACAGATAGGGCAAACACTATGACCTTTGGTAGCCCTCAAGATGTCAAAGATTTGGTAAAAAGAGAATATGAAGTTTTTGATATGCACCAAGGAGGCTCCTGGTTCTATGTGGAAGCTGACAATGGCTTTCCCTTTGAAAACCTAGAAGCCTTGGTTGAAGCTATATCTAAATATAGGTAAATTACTTTTTAATCCTTCTTATTCCTACAAGTCCCTTACAACTTGTATTCTTGTCTATAGGTCCAGCTAAGGTTATCTTTAAAATCTTGTTAGATGATTTATCCTTCTCATTTAAGTCTAAAATCACCTCATACCAAGGATTATGTATATTAATCCTTTTTATTGGCTTATCCAAGTCATAGGTAATGTGGCTAATAACCTTTTGTCCCTCAAGCACAGCAAGATCCACTAAATCAGTTCCTACTGCACTATCTAAATAATCTAAACACAGGTGGCATCTTTTGCTACCTTTTAAGAAATCTTCTAGGTCATAGGTTAAAGTGGCCAAACCACTTTCATCAAAGTCAGCGCTTGTCCAAGAACCTAAAGCCTTGTAACTTATATGGTCCTTTTTTTCGTAGTTTAACTTTAACTTTACTAGTACTTCTTCCATAAAGTCTGCTATTCGCAAACACACTGTAGCTGTGTCAATGCTTCTTGTAGAAAAATGTAAATTCGCAGAATCTGTTTTGGCATCTGCATTTCTTTCTTCTACAGTCACTTTCCATAACAAAATTGTCTTGTATGCTTTTAAGGCATTATCTCTCATTTTTTCATACATTAAAACTAGTTGTTTTTCTTTTTCTTGGTCTCTTTTTTCCAACTTCAAGAGAGTAAAGAATTTCTGATAGGCCCCAGCGCAGCGAAGCATATACTTAATACTCCTGCTTTCATATTCATATAAGGGATCACTTAAAAGCTTTGCTTCTTTTACAGCCTTTTCTGTTCTTCTAATATATTTTTCTATACTAACAATGGACCTTCTGGTATAGTCGGTAAATCTAAAATCTTCACTATCAAAATCAGTCTTCATAATAACTGGATAATTGAATATTTGACTAACAACAAATCTATTGTCTGCTAAAATCCAGGCTGATTCCATATTCAAAAGACACCAAGATGAAAAAACCTCGGGGTCTAAATTATTTCTATAGGCATAGGCCTGGCAAAAGGCTTCAATATCTCTCCCTTTATTATTCCATAGCCATTCAGCCATAGCTGCAATGTTGAATCTATGATAAATATTGGAAGGAACTGCATACCCCACCACCTTATCCAAGCCTTTTTCCACAAACTCATCGCATCTGTATTTTATGAAGTCTGGTCCAGTCCAGGGAAAAACACAACGCCAACCATGGGTTATTTGAGGATATACCCCTAGTTTTCCCCCTTTTTCAATAAAGGGAAGCAGATCTTCATAAATCATAGGTTTTTTATCTGAGATATATGTTCTACTACCATGGTAGTACAAAACACCAATATCCTTGGGTACCAACTCTAATATTTCTTTGTTTACTGAATAACTTCCTTGAGTTAGCAAAATCTCACTATTTATATGGGGAAACTCTTCCTTTAGCCTTTTAAATAAATCTACAAGCATCTTGGTTTCTAATAAGAATGGCTCTTGCCCCTTACACTTAGAACAAATACAGGGCTCAACAGCCTCTGATAACCAGACCATTACATTATTCACTCCTTGAATGCTGGCTAAATCCTTCATCCAAGTATATACCAAGTCATGGGTATGAACTGATGACATACATAAGCCTGGCTTGTAGTCATTTCTTTGGGCTGATTCTTGTGTAGGAACATTTTTTATTTTATCAATAATTTCCTTGTCTTTAACATCATCCAAATGCAACCCTATTATTCCCTCAAAATGAGGAATATATGCTGATAGGGATACCCCTTCACTTATACAATTATTTATAACATCTGCATCCTTTAAAAATGCATGAACTATTCCATCCTCTCTTGTTTCAAAGCTGGCAGTATAGTCTAGGCTATTTAGTTTATACAAGGATGTGTTTTCAATATCATACATGGAGTTGCCACCCCATTGGCCTCTATAGGGCATATCAGGATAATCATAGACAAAAAGAAGAGGAATTAAAAAAGCATCTTCTTGTTTTTCAACAGCCTGTAATAGGGTGCGGACTCCATTTAAAAGACCTATGGATGTAAGTGCACTTATATTCAAACAATTCTCAAACCATATGGCATAGGCTTGGTCAGGATTTTTAAAAGTCTTTAGTCTTCTTTCTATTTTTTCTTCTGGAATAGCTACTTTAATTTTAAAAGATCCATTACTTGAGTTGCCGAAAAAATCTCTCAATTTACTTTCTGCATTTTTTGAATGTGGATCTTTAGAAAAAGTAAAATCAATCTCTACTTCACCTAGCAAAACTCTTCTTTCTTCATTGCAAAAAACTTCCTTAGGTAAAGGAATAAGTCTTTGTGATACTTGTTTTGTAAGTTTACCCATATAAATCATCCCCCTTTTCATTGTAGATTTTAACATAAATAGGAAGATATAAACATCTTCCTACTTTTAATTTTCTTATATACAAACAATAATCTTAGTAAAATACAAGTTAATGATAGGCTTTATCCATAAAGAAAAAACAAGTGCTTCAATGGCACAAACCTATGACTATCTACAAGAGATATTAGGAATAGAAGACTTTTGCTATCTCTTTCCTGTAACGCTTGTAGACAGAGGAGTAGAATTTGAAAGGTATGATCTTTTTGAAAAGGACAAAGATAATCTACAAAGGACCATAATGTTTTACTGTGATCCAATGAATGCCAGTCAAAAACCACATGTGGAAAACAACCATAATTATGTGAGAGATATACTACCAAACCAATATAACTGGGACAATCTCACACAAGAAGATTTAAATTTGGTCTTTTCCCACATTAATTCTGCTCCAAGAAAAAGCCTTGGCGACAAGACACCATTTGAAACCTTCAGCTTTTTCCATAATCCAGAGATATTGAGAAAGCTCAATATCAAAGAAATTGAAAGAGATAAGGTCGTACTAAAACCTAGTCTCCTTCCTCACATCAAGAAGTTAAGATAGCTCACTTGATGTAGCACCCCTCATAAAGAGGAACGATTAAGTACTTTGGGAGCCATATAGTCCTTATGCCGCAATCGGAATTTAGTCTTTCATGTTTGTGAAATCACACTTTCCGAAGCGTATTTTTCTATGCTTTCAAATACTTATGCAAGGCAACTATATACTTAATTTAAAAAAATGACAATGCCTTTTTCCGCCAACTTTGTCATTTTCAATTAAATTAGCTATTAAAACCTGCAGTTAATCTTGCATTTGTGTTATTGTATTAATACTGGAATTTATTTTTTCAATTTACCTTTTTGACAATAAACTTTATAAAATATTGAATTTATCTTTTTTTAGGAAAAATGTAGTACAATAACTTTTGTATTTATTTGTTGTGAGGAGAAAAAACAATGACAAAAGTAAAAATCGATCCTGGTATCTGTAACCTTTTAACCTCAGTAGTAGCCACTTCTGAAGATGGAATGGATGTAACCTTAAAAGTAAAATCTGCATGTATTGATATTAATAATATGTTCAAAGAAATTGGTACAACCTTTGATGCCTTTGAGCTATGCTTGTCAAAACCTGGAGCAGGCCCTTTATATGAATATGCAAAGGAACATTTCCCAGGTCATTGTGCTTGTCCAGCTATTGCTGGGATTATAAAAGCAGCTGAGGTGGAATGCAATCTAGCTCTTCCCAAAGATGCCACCATTACTTTTGTAAAAGAAGAAGCGTAAAAGGAGCTTAAAGAAAGTAGTCCTTAAGTCTCTTGACAATAGGAAGATCAGCACCAGCCCAATCTAAGCTATCTAGTTGATTATGAGAAAGCCATATATGATCTATGTGGTCTTTTCTTTTAAAAGAAAAGTTTTCTAACCTACATAAATAAGCATGTAGCCGTATAGTAAAGTCAGGATATTGATGCTCTACAACCATGAAAGATTCTATGCTTTTAGATAAGAGATTTAGGTCTATGTCCATTTCCTCTTTTAGTTCTCTTTTTAGAGCCTCTAAAGGAATTTCCTTTTCTTCAATTTTTCCCCCTGGAAATTCAAACTTGTATGAAATGTAATCATACTTATCCTTAGGTCTTTGCATACATAAGATCTTGTCATCTACCACTATAATTGCTGCTACAACCTTTATATATTTCATATTTCTTATCTTTCTGGTCTCTCTTGTTTTTCTTATTTTCCTTTTCTTTCTTCTTCCATATTCTATCCTTTTAATATCTCATTTACTAGGTAATTGGTATTAAAGGAATTACTATCTCCCTAACATCATGTAAATTTAGCTGTCTTGAAGGAAGAAAAGTAAAACACTATAATGTATATAAAAAGAAATTTGTTTAGGAGGAGCATGAAGAGTTTGTAACTGCTTCATATGAAAAATCATGTTATTTATATGTTATTCCCGCTGTTCCACTTGTAAAAAGGCTGAAAACTGGCTAAACGTACATAATGTACATTTTAATAAAAGAGACATAAAGGAATATAATCCTTCCTTTGAAGAACTAAAAGTTTGGACAGAAAAAAGTAATCTTGATTTAAAAAGATTTTTTAATACCAGTGGCCTTATCTACAGGCAAATGGAATTAAAAGATAAAATACCTAGCATGAACAAAGATGAAATACTTAGGCTTTTAAGCACAGATGGCATGCTAGTTAAGCGTCCTCTTTTAATTGGGACTAACTTTGTTCTTGTAGGCTTTAATGAAAAAGAGTGGTCGGAAAAACTCTTAAATCTATAGTCCTAAATCATTATTAAGTATTACAGCATCTCCTTGTGTTGAAGGCTTAAAGATTTTGTCTTCAAAACTAGTTCCATTAATATTTACATAAGCCTTTCTACCTGGGGCAACCTTTATGAGAAGTTGACCATCTTCTCCCTTTAAGGTTACATTACTCAAGGTTACAAAGGTATCTTCATATTCAATTCCTGGTGTTTCCACATGCCTTAAATTTATCTTGCTGCTACCTATATATGAGTTTGTAAGCTTTATATTGTTAGCAAGAGTCCTAATACCTATAAGGTCTTCTATCTTGTTTTGCACATAAATATTTTCAAAAGAAATGTTTTCACTAGCTGTGGCCTTACTATTAGGATAATAGCTTCTTGAATATTCATTTTTATCATAGGTAAAAGAAAAGGCAGTGTGTCTTTCTTTTTGTAGAAAAATATTTCTAAAGGTAACATTTTTCACAGCACAGCTTTCCACAACCTCTCTATCTTGAAGCATTACCCACAAGATGCCATCATGTTCTACTGTACCTTCTTCGTGACTTGGAGGTGTCTTTGAGATATAGGTTTTTTTGTCATGGGTCATATTAACCCTATAGATCCTATCATTATGAATAACTGCATCTCCTTGTTGTACTTCCATGTTCTCAAACCAGTGACACCAAGAACCTGCTAGCAATCTGCAAAAGTAGCCAACTGTTTTATCTTGGGCTAAATCATAGCAATCTTCAATAAGCCCATTGGTTATATCTCCCAACTCTGCAGCTGCAGAGACATAGTTGTGGGCATTTAAGGCTATAGGATCATCAAAGGTTTTAAAGATACAGTGACGAATGGTAAACTTGTCCCCTTTACTTAAATGTATTCCATCTTTTAGGCCGTATACTAATATATTTTCCATAAGAAGGTTTTCAAAGGTGCAAAACTGGAAGCAAAAACTATATTCCATCAGGTCTTTACACTTAAAGTCCCTTATCACTATATTTTTAGCATAGAAAAAGCAAATCTGACCTCTAAGACCTAAGACCAAGTCCCCTTCTTTACTGTTAAAGCCATTACACATAAGGTTGAGTCCAGTGATAGTGATATTCTCATCATATTCTTTTGTCTTTGCTCCCTTGTTTAAAAAGACATAGCCTCTTTGTCCAGTTCTTCTTAGGTAGACCTTATGTCCAAAAATTAATTCTGTGTTAGAAGAGATATAAAGAGTGTCATCAATGTCATAGATTCCTGGTTTTTCTATTCTGATGCTTCCTTCTTGGTCTAAAAGCCTTTGAAACGCTACCCTGTTATCTGAACTCTTGTTTCCAGGCATAAACCCAAATTCATTTGCATTTACCATAATATTCTCCTTTAGCATCTATCTTTTTCTTTCTATTCCTATCTTAGTGCAGGCCTAAGTCCATGTAAAGGATAAAGAAGAACTTGAGTAAGAAGATTGCCTTAAGCAAAAAAACAAAATCAAAACAGATTAGATATTAAGTCCTTACTATATTTAAAAAGAGTCTGTCATAACTTATCTATTCATAATATAATTGGGATATGGATTATAGAAATAGATTTTTAAAAATAGTAAATTTTCAAGACACTGATAGACCTCCCATTGATTTTAATGGCACCGCCTTAACGTCTTTTCATGAGGTTTTTATTAAAGACTTCATAAAGTATCTGAATTTAGATGCTTGGACTTTAGATGAAGCAATTGAAAAGATTATGCAAATCTATGATATAGATTTTAGAAGAGTGGGAGTTTTATTCAAACCTCAGTCATTATTGGCAGACTACTCTAAAAGAAGTCAGGGAAAATATACAGACCCTTGGGGTATAAAGTGGAAGCTTTTTGGGTATTATTGGGAGATTGTAAATAATCCTCTTAAGGATGCCAGTTTTGAAGAAATCAAAAACTTCCCTTGGCCTGATGCCTCTCAAATTGACATGAAACTCTTAACCAACCATGTAAACAAGGCAAAACACCTCTATTACGAAACTGATTATGTGGTAGTTGCAGAGCATCCTGTCTATGGCTACTTTGAATTAGGATGTTGGATGTTTGGCTTTGATGATTTTCTTTACAGGATAGCTGCTGAGCCAGAAGTGGTTACCTGGTTTTTTGAAAACTATCACAAGTACGTTACAGATATAAATGAAATATATTATGGCAAATTAGGTAAATATGCCCACCTTACAACCTCCGGTGATGACTTTGGAATGCAAAACGGTCCCTTTTTATCTCCAGACATGTTTGAAGAAATGGTTATGCCCTGGTATAAAAAAAGGATTGACCAGGTAAAATCCCTGGCTGATATCAAATACTTCCACCACTCTTGTGGCTCTGTATATAGGTTGATGGATAAGATAATTGAAATGGGCGTAGACATCTTAAATCCTATACAACCAGGTACCGCAGATATGGAGCCTGAACGCTTAAAGAAACAATATGGAGATAAGCTTGTTTTTTGGGGTGGCATTGATGAACAAAAACTCTTAGCCCAAGGAAAACCTGAAGATATAAAAAAGGAAGTTAGAAGAATAGCTGAACTAATGAGCATAAACGGAGGATATGTTATGGCAGCCTCTCACAATATACAACCAGATGTACCCGCTGAAAACATAGATGCCATGCTAAAAGCCCTTTTGTAGATCATAAATAATTTCTTGCTTTTTGATTTTTTTATATATATAATCTGCCTAAGATAGGTATCCTGATAAAGGAACTGAAGCGGAGGTAACTTAATATGAAAACACGTAAAATAACCATAGCGGGCATAATGGGTGCATTATGTATAGTCATGGCCTTGACGCCGATAGGGTACATACCCATTGGACCAACAAAAGCCACAATCATTCACATTCCAGTAATAGTAGCTGCAATATTAGAAGGACCACTAGTAGGTTCTATAGTAGGACTGATATTTGGTTTATCCAGTATTTTAAATGCCCTAATATTTCCTACTGTAACATCCTATGTCTTTTTCAATCCCTTGGTATCTGTAGTGCCTAGAATCTTAGTAGGTCTTGTGGCCTATTTAGTATTTGCACTTTTCAAGAAAATGAAAAAGCCCCTTTCTGTAACCCTTTTAACCCTAATGCTATTTTCCATTGCCTATTACCTATTGAACCAGGCAATAAATAATTTCCAAGATAGCAATATATTTTATGCCATCTTTAACATCTTTCTCTTGCTTTTGGTTTTTGGAGCACAGATTTACACTATTTTAAACTATGATTCCAAAAACTTTGCAGTAGCAATTTCTTCTGCCCTAGCAACCTTAACCAATACAGTCTTGGTTCTTACCATGATTGGAGTCTTTTATGGGGGTGAATGGGTAGCAAAAATTGGTGTTGACCCCTCCACTGCCAAAGACTTTTTAATTGGCATAGGAGTAGCAAATGGCATACCAGAAACAGTAGCTGCTGTTATTATTTCTTCAGTTGTGGTTGAAGCTTTACGAAAACTAGTTTACAAAGAAAAAAGCCCCGACCCCAAAATTGAAGCTTAAAGGCTTTTTTGTTTCCATACGACAATAGGTCGTATGCTTAAATATGGGCCGACATTAGTCGGCCCTTTTTTACTACTTAATTAGTGTTATATGTCCTACAAAAGGTATTGGAACTTGTTGTCCCTTAGAAGCATTTATCATACCTTTAATTACAAAGACCAAAACTAAAATTCCCCATACCCAACCTAAAAATCCAAAAATTCCTCCCAAGAAAGGTATGATTAGACCGAATATAAATCCTAAAATACCAAAAACTATAGGACCGGCTACTCCAGCTATTAACAATAGTAGACCTTGATTAGCATGAAATTTTCCTTCTTCGGTAACTGGTGTAGTTACTAAGGGTAAGAAAAACAGAATCCCTAAGTATGCAAGTATATTCATTATCTTGTTATCTTGATTGCTTGCACTTGGTGTACTTCCTACTTTTGCTCCACATTTATCACAAAATTCTGCATTTTCATTTATTTCTTTTCCACATTGATTACATTTCATTTCTTCATATCTCCTTTTTAAATACTTAAAATCAAAGGGTCTAAAAGATAAACTATCTCCTTTTAAACTTTTTTGAATCCGTCTCTAGTACTCTAAAATTACATTTATCTTCCATCTTTGTCAATATAAAGAGGAAAAAGAAGGGTTTTAATCCAATTTATGTCTATTTTTCCCTTCTTTTTACTTATTTTAGCTTATTTTATTTGTTTTAGCTTATTTTATTTGTTTTCTTTACTTATCTTATTTTATTTGTTTTATTTAATTTTCTTTTTTTTAATAATATTATCTTCTATTACTTCTATCTCTTATAAGAAGAAGCCTTATTAATTGGGCTACTCCACTGGCCATTGCTGCCACATAGGTAAGAGCTGCTGCATTTAAAACTTCTTTTGCGCCTTTTTTCTCACTTGTATTTATATAGCCTTGGTCTTCTAAAAGCACTAAAGCCCTATTACTAGCATTAAACTCTACAGGCAAAGTTATTATTTGAAAAAAGACCGCTAAAGCAAAGAGAATTATCCCTATATCTAATAAAATGCCAAGACTAGGTATTAAAAGTCCTCCCATTATAAATAACCAAGAAGCAGAAGATCCAAACCTAGCTACAGGAAAAATAGCATTTCTAAAAGAAAGGGGTACATAACCATTGGCATGTTGTATGGCATGGCCTACCTCATGGGCAGCAACACTGTTGGCTGCTATGGTAGCACCAGAATAGACCTCAGGAGATAATCTTAGTATCTTTTTACTAGGATCATAATGGTCACTCAACTGACCTTGGCTTAGTTCTATGGGAATATGGTTTAAGCCTTCTTTATCTAAAAGCATTCTGGCAACCTGAGCTCCACTATAGCCTTTTTGAGTTTGTACCTTTAGATACTTATTGAACTTTGATTTAACCAAAGATTGGGCAACTAGGGTTAATATTATTGCTGGTATTAAGATAAGTAATGATGAATCAATAGGCATTTATTTCCTCCTTGGATGGCTTGCGCCATAAATTCTTTAATTTATTTTACTAATATTCCCATCAAGTCTATGAAATATATTCTTTATAATCTGCTTTTCCTCTTTTGTTATACCATAAGTTAAAGTCTTAAATATATTATTTTGTGCCTCTTCTAATTTTAAAAGAGTAGCTTGTGCTTCTTTTGTTAGTATCAAGTGAATCCTTCTTTTGTCCTTTTTGTCAATATTTAGAAGAATGTAGCCTCTTTCTGACAAGGACTCTACCGACTTTGAAATCATAGACTTTGACATAACTCGGTATTGGCATATGTCTTTTGCTGTATCTAAAGTTGGATTATTATTCAAAAACAACAAAATGTCTATCTCGTTTTGGCTCAAAGATAAATCTTTTGAAATATTTTCAAAACCTTTTTCATAGGCCTTTTTAAGCCTCCATGAAAAACTTAAAAAAAGAGAAGAAATTTTTTTGTCACTAATAGCCAATAAAGACACCTCCACATAGTTCACTATTGAACTATATTAACATAATGATCTTAATCTTTCAAGATGGAAAAAGAGACTGCTAGGCAATCTCTTTGGGGGGAAAATTAATATCCAGGGATAGTGGTTATTAACTATATAATAGGGGAGGAATATGAACTCAATATTAAAAAATAGGTAAAAGTAGAAAAAAAGAAGAAAACTTAAGTTTTTTAAAGTTTTAAAACAATTACTTTTAATTTTTGCTAAAAATAGGATAATTAGGCCTTATCCCCTATTAAAAAGATTGAATATAATTTAAAATATATGTATCATTATAATATTGAACATAGGATAGGAGATACTTTTTTGAGTACTGAAGATAGAATTATAATTAAGGGTGGTAAAAAGCTTGAAGGAAGTGTCACAGTAGCAGGTTCTAAGAACGCAGCAGTAGCAATAATATGCGCTTGTGCCATGGTAAAGGGTAAAGTAGTTCTAGAAAATATGCCTGAAATAATTGACATTAGAATTCTCTTAGACAGCTTAAAGTTAATGGGTGCCCAAGTAGAACGAAGAAATAATAAAACAGTTGAAATAGATTCCACAAATATAAAAACACATATAGCAGATAATGCAGAATTAGGAATTTTAAGAGGTTCCTATTATTTTGTTGGAGCCCTACTTGGAAGATTCAAACAAGCAAAGGTTGTCTTTCCTGGTGGTTGCAACTTTGCTCCAAGACCTATAGATCAGCATGTATATAGCTTTGAGACTCTTGGAGCCACTGTTGAAACAACAGGTGGCTACATAACAGCCAAGGCAAGAAAGCTTCAAGGTGCCAATATCTTTTTTGATAACTTTTCTGTAGGAGCAACAATCAATGCTATTTTAGCTGCTACTTTGGCAGAAGGAACCACTACAATTGAAAACGCCACAAGAGAACCTCATGTGGTTGATGTAGCAAACTTCTTAAATATGATGGGAGCAGATATAAAGGGTGCAGGAACAAACACTATTAGAATTAGGGGTGTTAATGAATTAATTGGTGGTAAAACCTATTCTGTCTGCCCTGACATGATTGAAGCAGGAACCCTTATGATAGCAGCAGCTGCTACTAAAGGTACCATAACCCTCTTAAATGTAACTCCTGAACACTTAGAAGCCCTTTCAGCAAAACTAACAGAAATGGGAATTGTAATTGAAACCATGGATGACTCTTTAACTGTAAAGGCCAATGTTAAAAAACTAAAGGGTACTAATATTAAAACCATGCCTTATCCAGGCTTTCCAACAGATTTACATCCCCAGATGGCAGCACTTTTGTCTGTAGCAGAAGGAGATAGTAAAATTATTGAAGGAGTTTTTCCTACTAGATTTCAATATGTAGAACAACTTCATAAATTAGGGGCTAACATTCAATTAGGTGGAGGCTCTGCAACGGTTAAAGGAGTTTCTAAATTAATAGGAGCTCCAGTATCTCCAACAGACCTAAGAGCAGCAGCCTCTATGGTAATAGCAGGGCTAATGGCTGATGGAC
Organism: uncultured Clostridiaceae bacterium; assembly: GCA_964563155.1. GTDB lineage: Bacteria > Bacillota > Clostridia > DUPQ01 > DUPQ01 > DUPQ01. Next base: position 72,889 of record CAZLVL010000001.1, read on the forward strand.
AAACTGTAATAAGTAATTTGATACACCTTGATAGAGGATATGAAGAAATAATTGAAAAACTACAGTCACTAAAGGCTGCAATAGAAAGGAACAGTTAATATGAAATACTTAGACTTGATTAGAGACCTTACAAATGCAAACGGGATTTCTGGCTTTGAAGATGAAGTGGTTGAAGTGGTTAAAGCATACTCAAAATCCACATCTTTAGAAGTAGACTCTATGCAAAACATTTACTTACCGAAAAAACAAAATACAGGCAATAGACCGGTAGTAATGGTAGACGGACACTCTGATGAAGTAGGCTTCATGGTTCAATTTATTAAAAGTAATGGATTAATAAAATTTATACCTATTGGTGGCTGGCAAGATGCCAATGTTGCTGCACAAAAGGTTAGAATAAGAAATAAATGGGGAAAATATGTAAAAGGAATAGTTGCCTCAACTCCTCCTCACTTTTTATCTCCAGCCCAAAGAGATGCCGCTGTAAAAATTGATAATATGGTTATTGATGTAGGAGCTACCTCTAGAGAAGAAGTAGTAAATGATTTTGGAATAGAAATAGCAGCTCCCATAGTACCAGATGTAGACTTTTATATTAACGACAATAAAATCATGTGTGGTAAGGCCTTTGATAACAGAATAGGAACAGCTGCAGTTATTGCTACCTTAGAAGATTTAGCCAATGAAGACTTGGATATTGATGTAGTAGGCACAATTTCAACTCAAGAAGAGGTTGGACTTAGAGGAGCAGAGGTTACTGTAAAAAAGGTAAACCCAGACTTAGCTATTGTCTATGAAGGCACACCAGCAGATGATACCTTTACTTCATCTTTTGAAACTCAAGCAGCCCTTAAAAAAGGTCCTCAATTGAGACACAGAGATGGCTCTATGATTATCAATCCAAAATTTATTGCTTATGCCCGTTTAGTGGCGCAAAAGAACAATATCCCCTTCCAAGATGCAGTAAGAGCTGGGGGAGGAACAAACGGAGGAAAAATCCACTTAGTCTCTGGTGCAGTACCTACCATTGTTATTGGTGTACCTGTAAGGTATGCTCATACTCATTATGGCTATTGTTCATATGATGACTTTGTAAATTCAGTAGAATTAGGTAAAGCCATACTAAGAGACCTAAATAAGGATTTAAATTACTAAATGAGAGCTTCTGGCATTCTACTTCCCATATTTAGCCTTCCATCTCCATATGGAATTGGCTCTTTAGGTAAGTCAGCCTTTGAATTTGTTGATTTTTTACATGAAGCAGGACAAAAATTCTGGCAAATTCTTCCCTTAGGACCAACCGGCTATGCAGACTCTCCCTATCAAAGCTTTTCTAGTTTTGCATCAAATGGATACTTTTTAGACTTAGACCTTCTTAAAGAAGAGGGTCTTCTTTTATCTTCAGAATATGAAAATATCCAATGGTCAGATAAGGAAAACAAGGTTGACTATGGAATTTTATACAATAAGCGCTATATGGTTTTGAAAAAAGCCATGGCCCGCTTTGACTTTGAAAAAAAAGACTTTAAAGACTTTTCATATAACAACAACTATTGGCTGGATGATTATGGACTTTTTATGTCCTTAAAAGATCACTTTGAAGGAGAGCCCTGGCACAAGTGGCCAGAGGATATAAGAAATAGAAGTCAAAAGGCTTTAGAAGAATATGGAACCAGATTTTCACAAGATATATTACTCCATAAGTTTGTTCAATTTATGTTTTTTAAGCAATGGGAGAACCTAAAGACCTATGCTAACAAAAAGAACATTTCCATAATAGGAGATATTCCCATTTATACCTCCTTAGATAGCTCTGATGTATGGTCAAGGTATCATCTTTTCCAAACAGATAAAAATCGCAATATAAGTGCTCAAGCAGGAGTTCCTCCTGATGCCTTTTCAACCCAAGGCCAGCTTTGGGGCAACCCCCTTTATGATTGGGAAGAGATGGAAAAGGAAGACTTTTATTGGTGGAGACAAAGAATAAATATAGCTTCCCAACTTTATGACTATGTGCGAATAGATCACTTTATTGGTATTGAAAGATATTTTTCAGTACCTGCAGATGCTACCACAGCAAAAGATGGTATATATAAAAAAGGTCCTGGCATGAAACTAATTAAGGCTATAGACCAAGCTAAGGGAAATATGAAGATAATAGCAGAAGACTTAGGAGTACTTACAAAAGAGGTTGTGGACCTTTTAGAAGCTTCTACTTATCCTGGCATGAAGGTTCTTCAGTTTGCTTTTTCCCAAGACCCTTCAAATATCCACCTACCCACACATCATAAAATTAACTCTATTGCTTACACTGGAACCCATGACAATGACACTACTAGATCTTGGCTTAAAGATATGACAAAAGCTGACAAGAAATTTTTAAAAACCTATTTAAATAAATCCTTTGTAAGAGTTAAAGATATAATCTTTGAAACCATGAAATCTGTTTCTTTCATATCTATTGTTCCAATGCAAGACTGGTTGAATCAAGATAAAAAAAGCAGGATTAATTATCCATCTGTAACTCATGGAAACTGGACATATAGGATTAGTAATAGAGACTTGAAAAAGAAACTAGCAGATAAAATATTGGACTTTACTAAAATAACCGGTAGATAACCGGTTATTCTTTCTTTTACTTTTATTTATTTACTTACTTTTATTTACTTACTTCTATATATTTACTCTTCACATTTTTTTAAGTAATCATCCAAAGCTTGTTTAAAGTCTTTAGCTTTTTTACTGGCTTCTTCTTTGCTTTTTCCCATGGCATTTATGTAGGCCTTTAGTTTTGGTTCTGTTCCTGAAGGTCTTAGAGCATACCAAGAACCATCTTCAAACTCATACTTTAGAGCATCTTGTGCTGGTAGACCTTCATAGCCATCTATATAGTCTTTTGTTAAGGAAACTAAATTATCTGAAATTTTTAAAAGAGGATTTTTTCTCCAGTTAGCCATTACAGCCTTTTTGGTCTTTTCTCCTTCAATACCAGGATACTCAATGGAAATTTGTCCTTCTTCCATATATCCAAATCTTTGAGATATAGATTCTAAGGCCTGAAAGAGGGTTATACCTCTTTTTTTGTAATAACCTGCCATTTCACAAATCATCATTGCAGCACTTACAGCATCTTTATCCCTAGTAAATGTTTCTATACAATATCCTATACTTTCTTCATAACCAAAGACATAGCGATATTCACCAGTTATCTCAAACTCATTTGCTAGACCACAGATATATTTAAAACCGGTTAGGGTCTCAAAGAAATTCATATCATAGTGCTTAGCAATCTTTGGAACAATAGAGCCACTTACTATGGATTGAATTACTGCGTCCTTAGGAGAATACATACCCTTTTCTTTTCTTTGGCTTAACATATAGTCTGCTAAAAGGGCCCCTGTTTGGTTTCCTGTGAAAAAGACATAGTCTCCTTTTTCTTTTTTAACCATTATGGCAATTCTGTCACAGTCTGGATCTGTAGCTAGAATTAAGTCTGCATCTTTTTTTCTTGCATACTCTAAAGGTATTTCAAAAACAACCGTATTTTCAGGATTGGGATAAGGGGTTGTTGGAAAGGTTCCATCAGGTCCTTTTTGTTCTTCTACTAAAGTTATCTTGTGAAAGCCCCTTCTTTTTAGTATCTGGGTAACTGGAACTAGGCCAGTACCGTACAAGGGGGTAAAGACAATTTCTAAACTCTTATCAATGTCATCATTGAGAGTTAAGCCCATTATTTCATCTAAAAACTTATCATCCATATCCTTGCCTAAAAGAAGAATATCTCCCTTTGCAACCGCCTCATCAAAATCTACCAAAGGCACATCATCAAAGGGGTCTATGTGGGTAATAAGTTCTGCTATTTCATCAGCAATATCATCTAACACCTGAGAGCCTTCTTGCCAATAGACCTTAAATCCATTGTATTGTTTAGGGTTATGGCTAGCAGTTATATTTATACCTGCTACAGCTCCTAGTTGTCTTATGGCATAGGATAATTCAGGGGTAGGTCTTAGGCTTTCAAAAAGCCAAACCTTTATACCATTAGCTGCAAAAATAGAGGCACATTGCCTAGCATAGACATCAGAGTTTATTCTACAGTCATAGGCTATTACTGCCCCTCTGTCTTGCATCTTGTTATTTACAACATACTGGGCTAGCCCTTGGGTGGTCTGCCCTATGATATATTTATTCATACGGTTGGTACCAGCCCCCATCACGCCTCTTAGGCCTGCTGTTCCGAAATCGAGAGTTTTATAGAACCTATCTTCAATTTCTTTACTATCACCCTTTATACTTAAGAGTTCTTCTACAGTTTCGGTATCTGCTTTTTCCAACCATTGATTATAAATATTCATGTATGTCATCTTTGCACCCTTCCTGAACCATCGCCCTTCATCAATTTTTTCACTTCATCTACACCAAAGCGAGAAAAGTCTCCATAAATTGAATGCTTCAAGCAACTTGCAGCAACTGCAAACTCTAATGCATCCTTTTTATCCTCATAATTATTTAAACCATATATAAGTCCAGCACAGAAGGAATCTCCTCCTCCTACTCTGTCTACGATATCTGTCAGATCATATTTTTTGCTTACATAAAAGTCTTTTCTGTCATTGTAGCAGGCTCCCCAAACATTGATGTTAGCGTTAATGCTTTCTCTCAAGGTTATGGCAATCATTTTCATGTTAGGATAAATCTCTAAAACCTTGTCAGATAAGTCCTTGTATCTTTCTTCATCTAGACTACCCTTTGTTACATCCTCATCATTTTCTATTCCCAAAGACTTTTGTACGTCCTCTTCATTGGCAATACAAACATCCACATACTTCAGCAATTCAGGCATAACATCCTTGGCTTCTTTTCCATACTTCCAAAGATTGGCCCTAAAGTTAAGGTCTGCTGAAACAGTAAGACCCATTTCTTTTGCTGCCTTAAGTGCCTCAAGACTAGTATCTGTGGCGTTTTGTGTTAAAGCAGGTGTTATTCCTGTTATGTGAAACCAATCTGCATTTGCAAATGCTTTCTTCCAATCAATATCGCCAGGTTTAACCTGAGCTATTGAAGAATACTCTCTGTCATAAATGACCTTTGAGGGTCTTTGCATAGCCCCTGGTTCTAAAAAGTATATGCCTACTCTTCCAGGTGCAAATAGGATATCTGATGTATCCACTGAAAAACTCTTTAATTGTCGTATACAAGCTTTAGCAATATCATTATTAGGTAAAACTGTTACATAAGAAGAGTCCATGCCAAAATTAGCACAAGAAATAGCCACATTGGCTTCTCCTCCACCAAAGGTGGCTTCTAGTTCTTCTGTTTGCATTAATCTTAAACCATAGGGTGATTTTAGCCTTAGCATTATTTCTCCGAAGGTTACAACTCTTTTCATACTACTCCCCTTTTGCTTCTCTTATATTATCCAAAATAGCTTTTGCTGTTTGAGTTATTTTTTCATACTCACCAGTCTTTGCATACTTTGTAATGTTTCCGCCTACACCAACTCCACAGGCACCAGCCTTAATCCAATCTTTTGCATTGTACTGGTCTACTCCACCATTTACTATTAAGTTTAAAAAGGGCATTGGAGCTTTTACTGCTTTAATAAATTGAGTTCCTAATACTTCACCTGGAAAAACCTTAATTAAGTCCACACCAGCCTCAGTAGCAAGGGCTATTTCTCTAGGTGTCATACATCCAGGCATAGCAGGTACTCTATAGCGATTACACATTTTAACTGTATCTAGGTCTAAATGAGGTGCAATTATATATTGTGCTCCTGAAAGAATAGCAATTCTTGCAGTCTCTTGATCTAAAACGGTTCCCGCTCCTAAGATTAAATCCTTTTCATCATATCTTTTGGATAAATCTTCAATAATGTGGTGGGCTCCTTTAACTGTGAAGGTAATTTCTATAAGTTTTACTCCACCTTCTAAACAAGCATCGGTAATTCTGTAAGCTTGCTCAGCGCTGTCTGCTCTTACCACAACAATTAGACCGCTATCCATAACATTTTCAATTACTTTTTCTTTTCTCATACAAAAATCCTCTTTTTCTTATTCTAACTTTAACTTATATCTTATTCATCAAACATCTCACATTCAATCATAGCACACAGGCAATGATAAATGGGAAGATGAAGTTCTTGAACCTTGTAAGTTTCATCTTGTTCAACCCTTATGCAAACATCTGATAAGCTAGCTAGTTTACCACCGGTTCTGCCTGTCAGACCAATAACAGGTATGGAATATGCCCTTGCTAGACTTGCTGCATTATTTACATTTTTAGCATTACCAGATGTACTAAGACACATCAAAGCTCCAGCCAAGTGCTTAAAACCATAGACTTGTTGAGCATAAACCATCTCAAAGGATGAATCATTTCCAATGGCTGTCATTAAGGATGTATGGGTTGAAAGGCTTATGGCAGGCAGACCTTCTGATAATGCTTGTCTTATGCTTTCATCTAAATTAGGATTTTTAGGAAGAGGTCTTTTCATTTTAAAAGACTTCATCAATTCTCCTACTATATGTTCAGAATCAGAAGCAGAGCCTCCATTTCCACAAACTAAGAGGATTTTTTTATCCACATAGGTCTTTTTAATTAGTTTATATGCTTGTAAGATATCTTCTTTACAAGCTAGCAATACTGGTTTTTCTAGAAAAAGATTTTCAAAAATCTCTTTTGTTTCCTTCTTCATTTTCGTATCCTCTTTTATTTTCTTATCCTTCTTTTACTTTCCGCATCAATGTCCTAACTAATTATTTGATATATACTCTGCAGCAACTGCTAAAGCTTCATAATCTCCAATGGCATCTCCTAAAGAGGCTGGAAGTATTTCACATTTTCTAGCTGCCATGTCTAAACTTTCCATACTTATTATCCTTTTAGCATGGGGCCAAATTAGGTCTCTTGTTTTTGCAAAAATACTACCTATAGCTATAGCTTCTGGATTTAGTATGTCTATAAGGATTGCTAAGGTTCTTCCTAGCATCTCTCCTGATTTTGCATATATCTTTTTAGCTAAGATATCCCCTTTTTCAGCAGCTTTTGCCACACTTTGGGCTGTTATGGAGTCTAGCTCTTCCAAGTCTTTACAAAAAGATACGCTTTTTCCCATTTGCAATTCTTCTCTAATCATACTTTGAGCCAATTGAGCAATACCTCCACCAGAGCAAAAACCCTCCACGGAGCCCATTTTTCCATAACCAACAGGTCCAAATTCAGATAGCCTAACATGGCCAATCTCTCCTGCCATATCATTTCTACCTTTATATAATTGACCATTTAATATTAATCCTGCCCCAAAGCCTGTGCCAAAGGTGCAAAAAATGAAGTTAGTGTAACCAAAGCCTGAACCCCAATACCATTCGGCTAAAGCTCCTGCATTGGCATCATTTTGCAAAACTGCTTTTACCTTAAAGTGTTTTTCAAAAATATCCACAATAGGGATATTATCCCACCCTACAAGATTAGGAGGAGACAAAATAATACCTCTTGTACTATCTAAGGGGCCACCACAACTAATACCTATACACTCTAAGTCATTTGTAATGAGGAAATTTTTTGCTAATAGATTTTCTAAAGCTAAGATGAGCTGATCCAAGACTGCATATGGCCCATCGAAAGATTGGGTTCGAAATGTCACTTTGTCCATAATATCCACTTGGATTATATTGTTATCTACACACTTTCCTAATACTGCAGCACACTTGGTACCGCCTATATCAATACCTGCAATATACATGGTGTCCTCCTCCAATTTTCTGTTCTAATTATATCAAATAACCGGCTTTTTTTCATTTTCTGTAAAGACAATCATTAGAAAACTACCAACAATAGCAATGACCAAAGCTACCAGCAACATATACTTTACATAAAACTGATCTATGAGGTAGCCCCCTAAGAGACTTCCGAAAATTCCTCCCATAGTTATAGTAGCTGTCATATAGGTTTGTCCCTTCACCCTATCTTTTGCATCCATCAATTCATTGATATAAAAAACAGTTGCTGGTGCAAATATGGCAAAAGATAATAGTTGAGCAAAATGAGCAGCATATAGTCCTGTTATATTAGTTGCTAAATAAATGCCTAAACTCTTTATTACAAAAAAGAAGGCTGAAATCTTTAGCAGACTTGAGCTTTTCATTTTTTTTGACAAGACCATATAAATCATCATACCTGGCACTTCTAAAATAGCTGCAATAAAAAGGGTTATACCCATTTCCTTTTCTGTTTTACCCAAGGCATTGGTAACTTTAATTAAGAAATTTATAGCCATATTATATGCACTAAAGGTTAGTATGGTCCCAGCAAGTAAACCAGTAAACTTTTTGTACCTTTTAAAGAAGGTTATAAAACCTACTTTTGAATATCTTGCTTCTTCCTTTTTCACATCTTCAAGTGCTTCAAATCCTGTTTCTTTTCTATCTACAGGCTTGAAAAAAAGAATCAGTATAAAAAGTAAGATAAATAATCCCAAATGAGTAAAAGCAATTATTAAAGGGCCATAAATATTAGATAAAAATCCTAAGGCTAAAGGAGCAAGAGCAGCCCCTAAAGAGCCTATTGCCCTAGCTAAAGAAAAGTTAATATTGTAGCCTGCATTCACATATTCCATGGCTAAGGTATTTACAAAGGAATGCATGGTCAAAACAAAAGCTAAGACCCCAAAGAGAAAAATGGCTGTGACCATAGGGTTGTTTTTACCAGCAATAACTCCAAGACTAAGAAGAATATTCAAAAAAGTAAAAAACAAGAGTATCTTTTTTAATTTCCCCTTACCTTCCTTATCTGCCCAAGATGCCAATGGTACCTGTACTACAAGAGCTAAAACATTGGCACCAGCTAGTAAAATCCCAATAAAGGCCTCATTAAAACCTCTATAGGTCAACACATAGGCCACAAAATTATATACGGTACAAAAAGCCATCCAGTACAGACCCTGCATCAAGGCATACCTTATATTCAAAGACCTAGCTTTCCTAATATTTTCATTTTCCATATAAATATATTGTACCAAATGTCTTAATTTTAAGATAGGAAAGAAAGACAGATGTTTTTCTTATACTTTCAGGCAATTATTCACTTAACCTATGGTAACCTATAGGTGAATAATATACCAAGGAAGGATTAGCTATGAAATCAACAATTAAAGAACACAATAACAGAGCTACTATCTTTATTAACGACATTCCAATTGAACCTGTAATCTATGCCCTTACAGATTGGCGTGGAGGAAGACTAAGCTATGAAGAAAGTACTAGCACCTCTATAGGTAAGTTTGCCAAAGCTGGGGTCAAGCTTTACCAGTTAGATATTAATTTTGAAGATATGTGGAAAAAAGATGATAGCTTGGATATTACAATCGCCCTAAAACAAATCCAAGGAATCTTAGATAAAAAGCCCGATGGGGCTGTCTTCTTTAGACTTCACACAAATCCTCCTAAGTGGTGGCTTAATGAAAATCCTAGTGAATGGGTTCAATATGCAAATACCAGGATACAAGAAGAGCCTGATGAACCAGCATTGCTAAGCTACCTTCACTTCGACCAAAAGCCAGTGCCTCGTCCAAGTTTTGCTTCTGACAAATACAAAGAAGATATGACTAGGGTTATAAAGAGGTTTTTATTAAAATTAAAAGCTAGCCCTGAGGCTAAAGCCTTAGCTGGAATCCATATTGCAAGTGGTCTTTATGGGGAACATCACTACTGGGCCTTTGTAGGAAATGATCCAGATATGTCCCAGCCTATGTTAGAAAAATTCAGAAAATTTACTAATAATCCTAAGGCTCAACTTCCCAATATGGACAAACGCTATAATCCCCAAGATGGAATTTTTAGAAACCCAGAAAAAGAAAAAGAAGTTATAGACTATTTTACCTTTCAACATGAACTAGTTGCAGACCATGCTATCCATTTTTGCAAGCTAGTAAAAGACACTTGGGAAAGCCCAATTATTACAGGCATTTTCTACTGCTATTATGTCTCTCTTTTTGGAAGAGCTGCTACTGGAGGTCACTTAGCTGAAGATAAGATTCTAAGATCCCCTTATATCGACTATGTTTCAGCACCCCAAGCCTATAACAAACTACTAAGAAACACAGGAGGAGCAGGAGTTAGTAGAGGCCTTTTAGAATCTGTTAGGCTTAACAAGAAACTTCTTTTAGACGAAGTTGACCACCCTACTCACCTAGGCACTTCTTTAGGAGGGATTACTGTATTTCCACAATTTGAATCTTTACAACTTTTAAGAAGAAATGTTCTAACATCCTATATGAAAGGAATGGGCTTTTGGTACTACGACTTTGGGCCCTATTGTACTTCTGGCTGGTGGAATCTTCCCTATTACATAAAAGAAATTGAGAAGTTACAGAAAGTTTTTGAAAATTATTATGAAAAGCCTTACATATCTAACGCAGATGTTCTCTTAGTTTTTGATACAAAGGTATTTAAGTATACAGCTCTTAATGAAAAGCAAGATCCTCTTACAGATAAGACTATTGTAAATATTTCTTATCCAGAAGCACTAAAATCAGGAGCTTCTATGGACACTATTTACTTAAGTGATATTGAAAAAGTTGATTTGGATAAATACAAGTGTGTTGTCTTTATGAATACTTTTGTCCTAACAGATGAGCAAAAATCTTTTATACATAAAAATCTATATAAGCCCAACAGAACTGTTCTTTGGTTCTTTGCACCTGGCTATACAGATGGCAAGAAAAACAGTAAAACTTTTTGTGAAGAAGTTACTGGCTTTTCATTAGAAAGCTACCAGGTTGACAAAGTAATCAAAGTGGATATGGATAACCTTAGCTATAGTATGGATAATTCTGATAGCCAATCTAGACTAAAAGAAGTCTTTGTGCCTAAAGATGGAAAAGTCCTTGGACACATAGGAAATACTCCAGCTTTGGCCTTAAAGGAAATTAATGGAAGCAAGGTTTACTTTGCATCAATTCCTTTTACCTCAGCTGAGGTTTTCACCTATATCTTCAAAAAAGCAAACGTCCATATATATAACAATAAGAATGATGCTCTTATTGAAGGCTCAAATCTGTTACTAATACATGCTGGAGAAAAAGGGCCCAGATTCTTAACCTTTAAAGACCAAGAAAAATTGGAAATAGATTTAAAAGAACATGAAACTATTTTATTTGATATTAACAGTAAAGAAATCCTAGCAAGAGATGAAAATGAGCCTTGGTTTAATTATTTAGACAGGTTTGATTAAAATACCAATACTTTTTATTAGTATGGTATAATTTTGTGGATAACTAATATTCTTTTTGGAAGGATGTAAAAATATGTTAATTAAAAGCGAAAAATTCAATCCAACAAAAGGCTCCATTGTACTTGTAGTTCTTGATGGAGTAGGTCTGTCGGATGAAAACAAAGGGAATGCTGTAAATTTTGCCAATACTCCCACCTTAAAAATGCTTATGGAAAACTATCCAAATATAAAGTTGAAGGCTCATGGTAAGGCTGTAGGTCTTCCTAGTGATGAAGATATGGGCAACTCAGAAGTAGGTCATAACGCCCTAGGTTCTGGTCAAATATATAATCAAGGGGCTAAATTAGTCTTTGAAGCTATTGGAAACAAGAGTTTGTTCAAGGGTCAAGTTTGGCAAAACTTAGCAAATAACTGTGTTAAAAATGATTCCACCCTACATTTTATTGGTCTTTTTTCAGATGGAAATGTTCACTCAAATATTTCTCACCTAAAATCCATGATTGAAGAAGCAAAAAGAGAAAATGTAAAAAGTGTTAGAGTGCACATACTTTTAGATGGAAGAGATGTAGGTGAAACCTCTGCCCTAGATTATGTACTTCCCTTTGAAGAATATATGGATTCCTTAAAAGATGAAACCTTTGATATAGCTATAGCCAGTGGCGGTGGAAGAATGCATATAACTATGGACCGCTATGAAGCTGATTGGGATATAGTAAAAAGAGGCTGGGAAACTCACGTACTTGGACAAGGCAGAAGTTTTAAATCAGCCCAAGAGGCTATTGAAACCTACAGAAGTGAAAGTGGAGTAGTAGACCAATTCATGCCAGGTTTTGTAATTGAAAAAGATGGTAAGCCAATAGGCACTATACAAGACAATGACAGCGTTATCTTCTTCAACTTTAGAGGGGATAGGGCCATAGAAATAAGTAAAGCCTTTGAACAAGAGGACTTTGATAAATTTGATAGACAAAGAAGACCTAATGTTATGTATGCAGGAATGCTAGAATACGATGGAGACTTACATATACCCAAGAACTATCTAGTAGATCCTCCATTTATAAAAAACACCTTAGGAGAAAATCTCTCAAAAGAAAAGGTAATTCAGTTTGCCATATCTGAAACTCAAAAGTTTGGCCATGTTACCTATTTTTGGAATGGTAACAACAGCAAGAAGTTTGATGGAGAAACCTATGTAGAAGTTCCCTCAGATAAGGTCCCCTTCGAACAAAGACCTTGGATGAAATGTGCAGAAATTACAGATAAATTAATTGAAGCAATTGAAAGTGGCCAGTACAAGTTTTTAAGAGCCAATTTCCCCAATGGTGATATGGTTGGTCATACCGGAGTATTTGATGCTGCTGTAATTGGGGTTGAGTCAGTAGATATTAGTTTAGCCAGAATATTAAAGGCAGTTGATAAAGCAAAGGGCCTAGCAATTATTACTGCTGACCATGGTAATGCAGATGAAATGTTTGAAATGAAAAAAGGTGAAATTGTAATAGACCCTGCTACCAATAGACCTAAACCTAAAACCAGCCATACCTTAAACAAGATTCCTTTCATTATTTACGACAAATCTGGTGACACAAAGTACAAACTTAAAGATAACAACTATGGCTTAGCCAATGTTGCTGCAACAGTTGTTAATCTTCTAGGTTATGAAGCTCCCCAAGGTTGGGAAGAATCTATGATTGAGTAAAAAAGAAATACAACTAGTTAAACTTTAACAGGTGCCTGAGGCACCTGTTTTATTATCTTCTTTTATATTTTTTAAATTTTTCTTTTATATATTTTTTCTTTTTTCTTCTTTTATCTTTATAACTTCTCTTCTTACTACAGTTCAATCTCTTTAGATAAGATCTTCTTAATTGTATCTACATATAGTTTGTGTTCTTCTTTTAACACTCTTGCCGATAAGGTATCTATGGTGTCATTGGGATAAACTGGAACAAAGGCTTGGTTTAAGATTTTCCCGTTATCATATATCTCATCTACTAAATGAACTGTACAACCAGAGATTTGATCTTTAGCCTTTAATACAGACTCATGAACGGCGCTACCATACATTCCTTTTCCCCCATGCTTTGGAAGAAGGGCTGGGTGGATATTTAGCACCTTATACATATTAATAATCTTTGAGGGAATTTTTTTCATATAGCCGGCAAGTAAAATTAAATCAATCTTATAGTCTTTTAACAAGGTTAAAAGTTTTTCATCTGTTTTTTCTTTGTAGATGTATGAGCTAATGTGATAATTATCTATGCTATGGATTTTAGCCCTTTGTAAAGCATAAGCTTTACTGTTATTAGAAATAACTAAAACTACCTTGGCATCAATTTCCTTATTTTCAACGGCATCTATGACCGCTTGCATGTTAGACCCATTTCCTGAGGCAAAGACACAAATATTCATAAGGAAATTATACATCATATACTAGGGCTGGACATGTAAATAATCATAAATGTTTCCTGTGATATCCACATAGTAGACTCTTTCTACGCTGTTTTTTTCATTGGAAGCTCTAACAATTATTTTATAGGCTTCTTTTAACCTTTGGTCTTTTTTGCTTAAGCTAGTGTCACATAAGGGTAGAATATAGGTTTTATTTATAGAATATCCCTTGGTCCATAAACCTTGATAAACCATATCATCAGGACACCTTTCATAGGAACCTGTTAGTGTGGCATAGTCATAGACATTACCTTGACCATCTATATATACTTTACTTTTTAAATCCTGAGAAAAAAGAATTTCTATTTTACTTATTCTTCCATAGACATTTACATCCAAAGAAACCTCTTCTAAACCAAGAAATCTTTCATTTAATCCCCACCTATTCCAAGCACCTTTTAGGATAATACTTCCAATGCTTATATCATATTTATTCTCTTCTTCTGGAATATATGGTAGGTCCTCTGGATCATCAGAGATAATCTCAGGTATTTCTTCTTGAGAACCGCTTCCATCTAAATCTTCTCTTAAGGGATTTTTTAATATAACTGAACAGTATTCACCTTTTATGTAAACATCGTTAAAGATACTCTTAACCTCAATTAAGGCCCTAAGGGTATACTTGATTTCATGAGCTTCTTGAAGAGGAATATTTAAACTTAAAATTGCAGACCTTTCATGGGAGCTTAAAACTATAGATTCTCCACCTTGTATGGATAGTTTTATATAGTCTATTTCTCTTATCTCTTTATCAATACTAAAACTTATATCTACATAAGCTTTTTTATATATCTCACCTTCTGCAAAAACTAGCTCCTCTTCTGTAAAGGCTGGATTTAATACTATATTGGGATTTCCCATGGGAGGAATTTTAAAGGTTGCATAAAACCCATTTGTCTTATAGGTATAAATAGAACCATTACTGGCCCAAGTAGCTCCACTTTGGACTCTGGTTTTATCCATTCCAATATCTATAGCCCTAAAATCTATTGCTCCATGACCTATTAAGGGAGTGTTTAGCATATAGGGTTTTTGTATAATTGCTTCCATCTTTTCCCAAGACTCAAGCGCCCCGGTAATATATGCATAATCCCAGTTATTGGCATTGTTAGAGCCCATTTGAGTATTTTGATAGGATATATTAGTAAACAAATCTTCTTCAAAGGTATAGCCTAAGTATTGATACTCCCCTTCTACACAAGGATTGGGATTTATATCTTCTGGATTACCATAAACGAAATATCCGTAGTCTCTGTACATTCTAAAGGAAATTACATAGTTACCATTAATACTTTTCCAAGGAATACCTAGGTGTTTAGCCCACAAAAGAAACTCTTCTTGATTTGTTGGTGTGTTAGAACAAAGAGGACAGCCAAACAATTCTTCATATTTTTCTTGCTCATAACCACAAGCAATACACCTATATGTAAAAAGGTGTCCATAATCTGTATGGGGACCAATGTTTGCAGTTTGTTGCATATCATGACCATGACAAACACAACAAGGCCTATACTCTACATATCTTTCTTCTATTAGGTCACAATAAATACATTTTCGACTTTGCAAATGACCTTCTGGTCCATGACTAGAAGAAACTTGAGACCAAGCAGAAAAGCTATGATTCCCTTTACATTTACAGCAGTTGTCTAGAGAAATATAGGAAGAAGAAGAATAGTCGCAAAAACTACAAGTAACTGTATAAAGATGACCTAAAGAGCTATGAAAATAATCTGTGTAATATTCAAAATGATGCTCCCCCCTACAAGCACAACAATCTTCTTTTTCTGTATAGCCAGTTGCTCTTATTACACCGCACTTACTACAAAACTCTTGGTAATAGTGGCCTGCTCCATAAGAGTGGCTATCAAAAATATTCATTTCATATGTGTGATTACAGTTACACTTATCACAGTTTGGCTTTTTCAAATAGCCACTTTCAATTATCTCATCACACTCTATACACTTAATAAAATAGTAGTGGCCTCTTGGCTCTTCATGGTCATTAGAAATTTGTCTTTGACCTGGGATATGACCAACACATAGACAACAGTCATCTTGGCTTTCGTAATAGGATGACGTGTAAGTACAAGTTGAGCACTTTAAGGTAACTAAATGACCTGAACTTGTATGGTTTCCAATAGATGAAATATATATATTATGGTTGTTGGTACACTCACAACAGGTGCTTAAGGGCTTGTATCCTAATATGGTAATATACTCACAGTCATTACAAATATAGCCAAACTCATGACCCATACTTGTATGCTCTAAAGAGGCATAAGGAGAGTTCATGTGCCTTCCTGTATACTCAAAAGACTCACAAAAAGCATTAGCTTTTAGACATAGGGTTAAAAGTAAAATTAGGGTTGTTAAAATAAGTATATTTCTTTTCATTAAAAACTCCTGCTTTTTGTTTGTTTGTCTTTTATGCTTACTTTAAAGAAAAGGTAAAGTTTCCAACTACATTTTGCATGGTGAAAAAGACATATCTCAAGGTTTGGTTTTGATTATCCTCTAAAAGATTATAGGCCTCTCTTGTGGGTAAAGCCCTTAGGTAGTCGTATCTATCCATAATGTATTCCACAATTTCTTGGGGTTGATGATCAGCTAAAACAGCACAAAGGGTATTTTTTACCTTAGCCTTATAAAAAGAAATGGGTATGCCATCTTCCCAGTCTAAAGACTTCATCTCTAACTTTAAAAACATGGTGTCATAGCCCCATTGTTTTTCTGGATAAGCTGTAGGTCCATCAAAAAATCTCAAAGAGAACATGCAGTAGATGGGATTAAAGTATTGTCTAGACTTTTGATAGAAAATCTCATAGGTATCCTTTGTTTCAAAGACCTTCTTTTCAACAATTATATAGCCTACACTATCTTCCACTTCTGCTAAGGCTGTCAAAACTATTGGGGGAAGCTCTTCTTTTTTCACATTTTTAAATACCACATCAGGCTCTTTTTTAGGGTCTATAAAGGATAGGTCATAGTTAATTTTTTCTATTCTTTTATCTTTTCTATCCAATCTTTCAATTAAACATGCAGACTGGGCCCTTGTTAAGGTTTCATTGTATCTAAAGGTATAGTCTTCAAATCCTTCAATTAAGCCGGTATAAAAGGCTGTTTTAATGCTCTCAAGGTATAGATTAGGGGTGTAAGATCCTAGGTCAAAGGGTAAAATTTGATTCTTATTGTTTGGCTTTTCTCCTAAAAAATTTAAGGTATTGGCTAAAAGTAGAGATGCCTCTCCTCTGTTGATATAGAAGGTGTAATCGGTTTTATCGAAATCCTTTAAAATTCCTAGACTTTTAGCCCTATTTATATAGTTTTTTGCCCAATAGTCCTTATCATTTTCTAGGTCTTCTTTTAAGACCTTTAAAATCATTTTAATAAACTCGTCAGCTCTTACCTTATTAGAAGGACGAAAACTATTATCTGTATAACCATTTATTACATCTTTTCCACTTAGATAGACTACAGATTCATAAAACCAGTCTTTTTCATTCACATCAGTAAATATTTCATTTTTCGTTGAGGCCATAGCTTGAAAAGGTATTCCTTGAAGAACAAGGCTAATAAATAGGACAATAAAAAACAACAGAAATCTTTTTGACTTTTTCATTTCACACTCCTTTTGTGCAAATCTTACTCTTAATTTCTGTTGTATTCCACAGACAAAACTGTATTTTTATTTGTTTTTTTCTTCTGTTGCTTTTTCTATCTTATTTTGACTTTCTTTTAAGACTATTTGTCTTAATTCTTTTAAATAGTCATGAACTTGAGCCTCTTCAACTCCATAGTCTAATTGTAGCTGATACTCTATGTCCAACCAGGTGGATATATCAGCTTCATTATGTTGTATTACAGCTTCCATTTTATCTAGGGCCTTAAATACCTTTGCTTCTAAGCTTTCCATCTTGTTCATTTCTTCATACAAAAGCCCTATGTTTTCTCTAACCTGTGCAGGAAGGTTTTTAGTAAAGTCACTAAAGGCTTCCTCTTCTAGTTTTTCATCTTTTTTTGTTTTTAAAAATGAAGGGATATCTCCCATTACAGCCTCTCCCAGATCATGGATAATGGCCATTTCAATTACCTTATCCATATCCACTTGGGGTAATTTTTCTTTTAGAATATAGGCCATAAGAATAAGTCGGTAGCTATGTTCTGCCACTGATTCTTTTCTGCCACAAGTTGTAAAGGAATGTCTAAACTGACATTTCATTTTTTCTGCTATATGGAGCCATTGTAAAAAATCATATGCTTTCATTATTTATCAAAGAGCCATTGGCTATCTATGGAAAGTTCTTCAACCTTTTCCAAGGTCATGATTTGTGAACCACTTTCATATTTTACTAGGATTCTATCAGAGTCATTTGTATACCAAAGCAAGGATTCTTTTGCTCCAAAAAGAGAAAATCTTGCATACTTAGCACTATACTTTATGCAGTCATAGGTTTTGTCTCCTATTTGAACTTCTTCATCCTTTTGGTAAACCAAGGCATAGGGTGCAAATATGGCACTTTCATTTATTAAAACATTTATATCCACTTGTTCTTGTAAATCCAATTTTATAAGTCCAATTGTTAGGTTAACCATCTCATTGTCTAGATACCTTGCGGGAGTCTTTACCTTTTTTTCCATGGTCTTTTCCCCTTGGACTGCTAGAATTTTAGCTTCTTGTTCAGTGTAGGTAGTATCTACCGACCAATCCTCTTCGGTGCCTGAATAAAAGATGTTTGATTTATATGAAGATGAAGGTTTTAGGGTCTTTGTATCAAAAACTATTTGTGCTTTATAAATCCAGGTTTCAAAATCAGCCAGGGTTTGAAGTTTAGTTGTCCCATTGTTTTGTGTCATATACATAAAGGTTAGCTTGCCATCAATATTTTGGTCCATATTAACTATGCTATATGTGTACTTATATGAATCCTTTAGTTGGTATGCTAATTCAAATTCATCTTCGCTTAATTTAATATTGCAAGCACTAAAAGCTAATAGTATTGTTAGGACTAAAAGAATTAAAAGACTCTTTTTTATGTTTTTTCTTGTATTCATCTTATCCCTTTCTTTTCATCTCTATTTCAAATCTATCAAAGTATACTTTTTCCATAAACTGTTCATCTGTGAAAAAAGTTTTTTGAAAGTTAGCCAACTCCCTAGTATTTTTGCTCATCCATATGGGAACCTGGATATCCATTTTTTTGCAAATATCTACTAAACAAGCTGTAAGTTTTTCTGAAAAGCTCATGTTTTCATCTTGATACTCAGCTTTTTCTTCCACTATTATCATATTGTTTTTAATAAGTTTTCCGTAAATTATCATTTTTTTTCAAAAAAGCCTTTCTCTTTTAGCCTGTCTTTACTCTCATAATAATAACATAGATGGATGGACTTTAAAAAAGCTTACCATAAAACTATTTGGCTTTCTTTTAATATCTTTTAATGGGAATAGGATCTCCCAAATACTTTGGAGGCCTTTTTAGGAAATCTCCATCTATAACAGCCTTTATTCTGGCTAGACTTTCTCTAAAGTGGTTATAAGGCATATTATATATTTTCTTGTTTTCTGAGGCATAGCCATAGGCTTTTATTCCCATTTTTTTTGCTAGAAAAAGTGATCTATGCATATGAAACTTTTGAGTACTTATTACAATATTATCTACCTTAAAAATATATTCACTTCTATAAATGGAATCATAGGTGCTAAAGCCTGCATAATCACAATAAATATCTTCTAAGGGGATATTTTTACTTATTAAATAGTCCTTCATTACCTTGGTTTCATTATACTCCACTGTTTTGTTATCTCCAGAAACCAAGATTGCAATCTGTCCATCATAATAGTTATAAATCTCAATGGCATAATCTAATCGGTCTCTAAGAACAGGAGTAGGAAGTCCACCTGGATAGATTCCTGCTCCTAATACTAAAACAGCCTGAGGCTTTTCTATATTTTTTAAGTCGTCAATATCTTTTAGAAGATAACTAGAAGTTGGTAGAATTACATATAGCTGTATTGCTACAAAGCTTATGATTCCTATTAAAATTATGTAAAGAATACTTTTTATGCCCTTGTTTTTCTTTTTCCTTCTAGAAACCATTTTCTTTTACTGTCAATTCTAGGATCTTCTTTTCTTCTTTTGTTAACTCTCTAAAGGGTCTCCTAGCCTTTCCACAATCAACTCCTACTAGTTGAGAAATATATTTCATTGCAGGCAAGATAGCCCCCATTTTTACCATAGGTTGAATAATATTATTCAATTTTTTTTGTAAAGCCTGGGCTTTTTCTATTTCTCTTTTATCAAAAGCATCTTGGATTTGTATAAAGGCCTCTACAAAGATATTCATTGTTGTACCTATGGCTCCATAAGCCCCTGCCATAAGAGCAAAAGCAAAAGCTTCATCCATCCCGCTATAAACAGGTTTTGGGCTGGCTGACACTACTCTTTCTAGAAAGTAGTAATTGGGAGCTGTATATTTCATAGCATAAATTCTAGGGTCTTCCAAAAGATCCAGTAATTGAGCTTCATTAAAGTTTACATTGGTGGCCCCAGGCATATTGTATACCATTATGGGCAGTCCAGACCCATCAGCAATATCTGTATAATACTTTTTAATGGACTCTTGATTGTGAGAGTAATAAAAAGGTGGAACTGAAGCAAGAGCATTTGCGCCCAAACTCTTTGCGTGTTTTGCATACATAAGGGCTAGGTCAGTACCTGCAGAACCTACGTGTACTACCACATGAGCACCATCAGCAGCTTTCATTGCTACTTCTAGGGTCTTTTTTCTTTCTTCTTCTGTTAATAAGACAACCTCTGCTGAAGATCCTGTTGTATAAAGACCATCTGCTCCCTTGTCTAAAACAAACTTAACAAGCTTTTTTAAGGCCTCATAATCTACACTGAAGTCTTCTTTAAATGGTGTAAAAATTGGAACTAGAATTTTATCTTTTTTCATGACATCACCTTATCCTTTGTGTCTTCCAGTTTAAATCAAATAAGAGGCATTTTCAATAAACAAGAGATTTTTTGTGGTAATATATATTCATATACCAACAATTGGGGGTTACTAATGAAGGATATTAGAAATGAGAAGCTTGCTGACATTTTGGTTAATTACTCTTGTCAGATTAAAGAAGGAGAAAAAATCCTTATATCAGCCTATGAAACTGATAATGAACTGGTAAAAAGGATTATTGACAAGGTATATGAAGCAAAGGGACTTCCCTTTGTGCAAATCAATGATGACTCAGCAAATGCAAGATTGTTTAAAGGAATTACACAAGAACAATTAGAAATAATTAATTCCATTGACCTAGCAATGATGGAAAAAATGGATGCCTACATTGCCATTAGAACCAGAAATAATGTTTATGAGTCTTCAATTATTCCACCTGCAACCCTTACTATGGCCTCTAAGATACTAAAGCCCTCTTTTGACCAAAGAGTAAAACATACTAAGTGGTGTGTCTTAAGATATCCCAACCAATCTATGGCTCAACTGGCAAAAATGAACACAGAGGACTTTACAGATTTCTATTATGATGTTTGTACTTTAGATTATGAAAAGATGAGCAAGGCTATGGACAGTCTAGTGGATTTAATGGATAAAACCGACCAAGTCCATATAAAAGGGCCTGGTACAGATCTAAGATTTTCCATTAAAGATATTCCCGCTATAAAGTGTGCAGGAGAAATGAACATACCAGATGGAGAAGTATTCACTGCCCCAGTTAGAGACAGTATTAATGGGCATATAACCTTTAATACTCTTTCAGCCAGCAGTGGAAAAACCTTTGAAAATATTTACTTTGAGTTTAAAGATGGAAAGATTATTAATGCAAAGTCTAACCATACAGAACTATTAAACAAAATTTTAGATACAGATGAAGGCTCAAGATATGTGGGTGAGTTTGCTATTGGAGTAAACCCTTATATTATTCATCCTATGATGGATACCTTGTTTGATGAAAAAATTCAAGGCTCCTTCCATTTAACTCCTGGCTCTTGTTATGATGAAGCCTACAATGGTAATGATTCAGCTATTCATTGGGATTTAGTTTCTATTCAAACCCAAGAATATGGTGGGGGAGAAATCTGGTTTGACAATCAATTGGTTAGAAAAGATGGCCTTTTTGTAATTGATTCCTTAAAGGGCTTAAACCCAGAGAATTTAAAGTGAGGTAGTCTTTGAAAGTATTACATTTAGCAGGTGGAGGAGATATTGGAGGGGCAAAAACCCATATTCTTTCTTTGGTTAAAGAAATATCCAAGGTCAATCAAGTAAAGCTTGTTTCTTTTAGATATGGAGACTTTGCAGAATCTGCTAAAAATATTGGTATCGATGTTTTTGAAACATCCAGTAAACTCATATTCAAGGATGTTAAAGAGTTATTTAAGGTCTACGACGAGTTTAAGCCAGACATTGTTCACTGCCATGGAGCAAAGGCAAACTTCATGGGCCTTATGTTGAAAAAGTATAAAAAGGCTTGTGTAACCAGCACCATACACAGCGATTATAGAAAAGACTATATACACAATATCTTCAAGCTGGTTTCCATTGGAATATTTAACACCTTTGCTCTTAGAATAATTAACTACCACATAGCTGTAACAGAAGAATTTGCAAGAACCTTAATATCTAGGGGCTTTAATCCCCATAATATGTTTTCCATATATAACTGTATTGATTTTGATAAAAAACTAGATATAATCCCAAAGGAAGACTACTTCAAACAATACCATATCCCCTATAATCCAGAGG
Source organism: uncultured Clostridiaceae bacterium (assembly GCA_964563155.1). GTDB lineage: Bacteria > Bacillota > Clostridia > DUPQ01 > DUPQ01 > DUPQ01. The sequence continues at coordinate 95,335 of CAZLVL010000001.1, forward strand.
AAGTTATTATAGGTATTGCTGCTAGACTGACCAAGGTAAAAGATATTTCTACTCTTATTAAGGGTTTTGCCAAGTCCTATGAAGAGAATAAAAACATTAGACTTTTAATTGCTGGAGATGGCGAAGAGAAAAATATGTTATCCTCTTTAGCTAAAAAATTAGGGGTTAGCGATAGGGTCCATTTTTTAGGTTGGATTAGCAATATTGATGCCTTTTTTTCTGTCATAGATATAGATGTTATTTCTTCTTTAAGCGAAACCTTCCCCTATTCATTAACTGAGGGAATTAGAGCTGGTGCCATACCCATTTCCAGCTTGGTTGGAGGAGCCCCTTCTCTTATTGACCATAAGGTTACTGGATATATTTTTGAGCCAAGAGACTACAAGGCTTTGGGAAAATATATTTCTGAGCTGGCATCAGACAAGGAAAAAAGAGAGACTATGCAAAAGGAGATCTACAAAAGGACCAAGAAGAATTTTTCTCTAGATGCTATGAGAAATCTCCAACTGTCAATTTATGATCTCATCTTAAAGCGCTTTAGGTCTGACAAGAGAAATATGGTTGTAATATGTGGAGCATATGGAAGAGGAAATGCAGGAGATGAGGCTATTAAGCATGCTACCCTAAGCGGTATTAGAAGCATAGACTCTGATATGGAGCTATGTGTTATGACCTTAAGGCCAAGAAAAGAAAGAGCTATTGATAGAGTAAACACCATATTTACCTTTAATATTTTTAAGCTTTATTTTATTCTCAAGAGAACAAAACTATTTGTAAGTGGTGGAGGTTCTTTAATACAGGATATAACCTCAACCCGTTCCCTTCTTTTTTATATCTACACCCTTTATATGGCTAAAAAAGCTAATTGTAAGGTTATAATGTTTGGTTGTGGGATAGGTCCTTTAACTAGACCAATAAACAGAAAACTAGCAGGTAGAGTTATTGATAACTATGTGGATGTTATAACGGTTAGAGACCATCTTTCAAAAAAAGAACTGGATTCTTTAGGAGTAATAAAACCTAAAATCTTTGTAACAGCAGACCCTGCTATCAACCTAGTAGCAAAGCTAGAGGATAGGCATAAAATATTTATTGAAGAAAATATTCCTATGGAAGGAAAATATATTTGTCTTGCTCTAAGAAATTGGAAAAAATTTAATAGGCATAAAGAAATTGCAGATGCTTGTAAAAAGCTTTATGAAAAATATGATTTAATACCTATCTTTTTTCCCATGGAATATCCTAAGGATTTAAGTGCATCACAAAAGGTCATAGACCTTTTGGACATTCCCTACTTTGTCATTGAAAATCGCTATCCCATAGAACAGGCCATTGGCTTCATATCACAAATGGATATGGTACTAGCCATGAGACTTCATGCCTTAATCTTTGCTGCAGCTAACTATGTTCCTGTTATTGGTGTTTCATATGATGTAAAGGTTTCTGGCTTTATGGAATATATAGAAAATGAGTCCTGCATTGAGTTAGACAATGTGGAAGTTCAAACAATTGTAGATGCTGCAACCAAAAGTTTTGAGTTGAAAAACAAGGTTATTGAGGCTACAAACATTTTGAAAGAAAAAGAAGAGATAAATAAAATACAAATGAAAAAACTTATTGAACCATAAACTTTGTATGATAGACTTATTCAGCAAAGTATATATTAAAAAGGGGGTGCCAGTTGTCCAGCAAGATAAGAACACAAGATAAGAAGAAAGAAATTGATATACCAGTCATACTACCTTCTTTAAACCCTACAGAAAAACTAGTTGAAACAGTGGATAACCTTATACTTTTAGGCTTTAAAGATATTATAGTCATAAACGATGGAAGCAGCCCTTCATATAATCCTATCTTTCAAAGAATAGAAAATTATCCCCAATGTACCCTTTTGCAACATGAGATTAACAAAGGAAAAGGTTGTGCTTTAAAAACAGCCTTTAGCTTTATACAAGAGCATAGAGAGGTTTTAGGCTTTGTAACAGCTGATGCAGATGGTCAACATTTAGCTGAAGATATCTTAAAATGTGCCCTAGCCCTAAAAGATGATAAGACCTATATCTTAGGTGCTAGAGATTTTTCAAAACCCCAGGTCCCACCTCGTAGTGTCTTTGGCAATAGATTAACCTCTCTAGTGTTTAAGATAAGTTGCAAAATGGACATAAATGACACTCAAACTGGCTTAAGAGCCTTTCCTGCCAAGTACATTCCTTTACTTTTAACCATAAAAGGAGAGCGTTTTGAATATGAGACAAACATGCTTTTAGAGTTACAAAACAGAAACATCCCCTTTAAAGAGGTTAGTATAGAAACAGTCTATGAAGACAATAACAAGGGCTCTCACTTTCACTCTTTTAGAGATGCCTTTAGAATTTACAAGAATATCTTCAAATTCATGGGAGGTTCAATTTTAGCCTTTGTACTTGATAACCTGATATTTTTAAGTCTCTTTTACCTGCTTTTTAAAATTAACGAAGATGTCAGAATACTAATAAGTATAGTTATTGCTAGGCTTATGTCATCTTTTTTCAACTTTACCTTTAATAAAAAAAGAGTGTTTGAACACAGTCAAAACTCTAAGATTGCCCTTGTTAGATATTATTCTCTTTCCTTAATGCTCTTAGTTATATCCTGGTTTATTCTTTCTCTTACAGACAACCTTTTTACCCAAACCACACCTATCCTTCTTCTCTTAATAAAGATTGGAACAGAGAGTCTACTTTTTATCTTGTCCTTTTATTTGCAAAAAAGATGGGTTTTTCAAAGTAAATAAAATCTACTTATGATACTTTTCTTTATTAGCTATTTTATAAGCTCTAAAAAGTTGTTCTAATAAGATGATTCTCATTAATTGATGGGGAAAGGTCATGTCTGAAAAGGATAAAAGATAATCTGCTCTTTTCTTCACACTTTCATCTAAACCTTCACTACCTCCAATTACAAAAGAAATACTTTGTTTTCCACTTTCAAAAATAGAAATAATATCTTTAGAAAAGTCTTCACTGTCTCTTTTTCTGCCTTCAATTGCCAAAGCAATTACAAAATCTTTGTCATTAATTTTTGACAAGATTCTTTCAGCCTCTTTTAAAAGTGCATTTGGGGTGTTTTCTCTTTCTTCATTTAGTTCAATTATCTTTAATTCACAAAAGCGGGAAAGCCTTTTTACATATTCTTTTTCAGCATCCACTAAATACTTTTCTTTTAATTTTCCAATACAAATAATGTTTATCTTCATAACATAATAGGCCTATTGTTCCCTTCTCTTTTGGCTACCTTAACCAAAATATCCTTACCAACACTATAGCCACATTGCTCAATTCTTTCTTTTATAGTTGAAAAAGCCAAACTTGGAAGATTATTGTCTTGGCTAAGGTGTCCTAAAACTAAAACTCTTAAACCTTCCTCTATCATATCTACAACAGCATTAGCACAGGTACTATTGCAAAGGTGCCCATACTTTCCTCTAATCCTATTTTTCAAGGGCCAGGGATAGCTACCATTTAGTAGCATTTCCATATCATGATTAGACTCCAACAAAAGAAGGTCACTTCCTTTTATATTATCCAATATGTCTTGGTTTAATTCTCCTGTATCTGTCAGGGTAGAAATTTTCTTTGTGTCTAAATAGAAGGAAAAACCTACAGGGTCCACAGCATCATGCAGAGTTCTAAAGGGGAAAATTTCCATATCTTTAATATAGAATCTTTCATTGGTATTAAAGGTCTTTATATTTTCTTCTCTTATCTTTCCTATGGAAGAAGGAATCCTAAACCAGGTATTTCTATTGGCAAAAATTGGAATGTTATAGCCTCTTTCCATAACCCCTAGGCCACTTGTATGGTCAGAGTGTTCATGGGTAACTAAAATTGCATCTAGGTTCTCTGGCTTTTCTTGGATTTTAGCCAACTCTTCCACTATCTTCTTTTTAGACAAGCCAGCGTCTACTAAAACTGAAGTATCCTTGTATTTTATAAAAATTGAATTTCCACTACTCCCACTAAAAAGGGGGCAAAATTTTATCATTAAATTCCCTTAATCTGACAAGCTGCTAAAATACCAACCACTGCAAGCCCGTTTGTTATTTCTCCTTCAAATACTCTTTTTTTGGCCTTAGCCAAAGGTTCTTTCCAAACAATTAAATTTTCATCACTATCTGGACTGGCTGCACCTTCTTGTAAATCCTCTGCTAAGTATAAATGTACTAATTCATCAGAAAATCCTGGCGATGAGGCCACTGTCATTATATAGGTCATTTTATTAGCTACTATACCTGTCTCTTCTTTTAATTCCCTTTTAGCACACTCTAAAGGGCTTTCTCCTGGATCAATCTTGCCAGCTGGTAGCTCTATAAGGACCTGGTCAAAGGCTATCCTATATTGCTTTTCCAAAACTATATTTAAATCCTTGTCTAGGGCTATTACCCCACTAGCTCCCTTGTGTCTAACTACATCTCTATAGGCTTCTTTTCCATTAGGTAGACTGGTCTTGATTTTTTCCACATCAAAAATCAAACCTTCATATACTGTGTTGCTTTCTTCTATTTTTTCTAAAATGTCCATATTTCCTCTAAAATTCAATAATTTTACTCATATCATATACTTTTTTATTATATCACTTTCAAAGCACTATCCAAGCCCTTGGTCTCATTGACTATTTTGCTAATTTATGTTAACCTATCTTGGACATATCCGAATATTTACATAGTGGGGGACCCGAGTTTTTTAGGGGTGAATCTTACAAAAAAAAAGAGGCGAAGCTTGGTATCGCTAACCCGTCAGCTAATCCCATAGGAGTACACCAAGGCAAAATATGATATTTTTATTATATTTTTTTTGCTGTTGTGTATTTTATTTATATTCAGCAGTTAAATTACAATTGGCGGGAGGCTATAAATGAATGTCTTGTTAAAAATTGCAATTGTCATGGTGGTAGGCATTATAGGGGGCAAACTGGCAAAAATGCTTAAACTACCCAATGTATCCGGTTATTTAGTAGCCGGGCTATTTTTGGGTCCTTCTTTCTTTAACTTTGTCAGTAGTCAGGATTTAAATTCTTTTTCAATAATTAATGAAATGGCTTTAGCAGCCATTGCCTTTAGTATAGGTAATGAATTCATTTGGAAAGAGATTAAAAAGATTGGAAAGTCCATATTTGTAATAACCCTTATGGAGGTTATTGGGGCAGTGCTAGTGGTCTTTTCTATTATGTTCTTTCTTTTTAAGCAACCCTTTTCCTTTTCAATTATCATAGCTTCCATGTCAGCAGCTACAGCACCTGCTGCCACTTTATTAGTTATGAGACAATATAATGCAAAAGGCCCCTTGACCAGTGCCATACTTCCAGTAGTAGCTCTAGATGATGTTTTTGGCATAGCAATTTTTGGAATTGCCCTTTCTTTAGCTAGAATGACTGATAGTACGGAATCTTTTTCTATTCCTGCTATGATTTTTCAACCTCTGTTAGAAATTGGTGGATCTGTTTTATTAGGTTTTGTTTTAGGAATAATATTAGTCTTTGTTACCGGAAAGATATTAAAAAGCAAGGACGAGATACAAGCAGTATCTTTAGCAGCTGTAGGCTTAAGCGCCGGCTTGTCCATTTTGCTCCACATCTCTCCTCTTCTTACTAGTATTGTTATGGGAACAGTATTAGTAAACTTTAAGCAAAAACCTGGCAAGATTTTCGAGTCTGTAAACACCTTTGCCACACCCTTGTACTTACTCTTTTTTACCCTAGCGGGAGCAAGTTTAGACCTTTCTATACTAAAGACTGTTGGTCTTATGGGTATAGCCTATGTCATAGCTAGAGGTGGTGGAAAGATGCTTGGTGCTTGGGCTGGAGCTGAAATGGTTAATGAAGTTCCAGTTATTAAGAAATATTTAGGCTTAGCCCTTTTACCCCAAGGAGGAATATCCATTGGTTTATTGGTATTGGTAAGACAATACTTGCCTGCCCACAGCGCTGCCATAAATGCCATTATTATGTTCAGCGTACTGATATATGAAGTGAGTGGACCTATTTTTGCAAAAATTGCTATAAGCAAAGCTGGAGAAATAAATATACCAGAAAAGCAAAAAAAAGATTTTCCATTTTTTAAAAGCAAAAAGGAAAAAACTATTTCACAATCAGTGAAAAAATAATAACATATTAAAGAGAGGTATTTATTATGTATGCTTTATTTGTAGTTTTAAATGCAGTAGACTATCTAGAAGATATTTTAACAGGATTTTTAGACAAGGGAATAAAAGGAGCTACCATTGTAGAAAGTCAAGGAATGGGGAAGGTTATTGCCAATAGCAATAATGATGATATCCCAATGTTTGGAGCTTTGAGAATGCTTTTACAAGACTCTCACCCCTATAGCAAAACAATTTTTACAGTGCTTGAAAATGAAGAAATGGTAGACACTGCTGTAGGAGTAGTTCAAGATGCCATGGAATATTGCTCAACTGGAAACTATGGTTTCATGTTTACAGTTCCCATTGGTAAAGTCTACAAAATGTGCAGAGACTAGCAAAATATTGACTTTTAACTCCAATAGGGATAATATACGAAATTAGTTAGCTTTAGTCTTTATGGAGATTAAAAGATTGTATGAAGTATGAAAAAAGGTATGTAAAAATAGATATTAACAAATAAAGATATATTTATACAAACGGCAAAGATAGCTTTTTGCCGTTTGTCTTGTCTATTAACATATGGTGATAATTTATGAAAAAAGATAAAAAGAAAAACGAAAAGGTCCTAAAGGTACTTTTGCCCTATGCAAAACCCTATTGGCTCTATACCCTCTTAACCCCTCTTTGTATAATAATTGAGGTTTTACTTGAGGTAAACATCCCCTATACCATGTCCAAAATTGTAGATATAGGGCTACCTGCCAATGATATAAAATATATTGTAAATCAAGGTCTCATTATGATAGGTATGGCTTTACTCAGTCTGCTTTTTGGGGTCTTAGCTTCTAGATTTGGAGCTGTGGCTGGAATGGGCTTTGGTGCAGAGCTAAGAAAGGGAATTTTTGCAAAAATCCAAACCTTCTCTTTTTCTAACATGGATACCTTTTCCACAGCAAGTTTAATTTCTAGATCTACTCAAGATGTATCCCATATACAAAACTCTTTTAATATGACCTTAAGAATGGCTGTAAGATCTCCTTTTATGTTTATCTCCGCCCTTATTATGGCAATTAGAATTAACAAGTCCTTGGTCTCTGTCTTTTTAATAATTATTCCTGCTCTTTTAATTGTAATAGCTATTGTAGCTAAAAAGGCTGTGCCACTTTTCCAAGCTATGATGAAACAATATGACAAGATAAACTCCACCATACAAGAGAATCAAATAGCAATTAGAGAGGTTAAAGCCTTTGTAAGAAGCGATTTTGAAAAGGATAAGTTTGAAGAGGTAAACAATGATAATATGGCAGCTTCCATAAAGGCAGAAAAATTATTAGTTTCCAATATGCCCCTTATGATGGTAGCCATGTATAGCGCCACCTTAGCCATCCTATGGTTAGGAGGAAATCAAATTATTCAAGGTACTATGTTAACAGGGGAATTGATTTCTTTTATCTCTTACATAGGCCAAATTTTAATGTCTCTTATGATGTTATCTTTCATATTTATCATGGTAATAATGTCTAGAGCCTCAATGATTCGTGTAAGTGAAGTTTTAACAACCACTCCTGATTTGCAAGATTCAGACTCAGAAGATGATATAAGCGTAACTACAGGTGCCTTTGAATTTAAGGATGTCTTTTTCAAATACTCAAAAGAAAATGAAAACTATGTTTTAGAAAATATTAATCTTTCGGTTAAAGCTGGTGAAACCATTGGAATAATCGGAGCAACCGGCTCTGCTAAAACAACTCTAGTCCAACTCATACCCAGACTTTATGATGTGGATCAAGGTGAGGTTTTAGTAGATGGAAGAAATGTAAAAGACTACAAAACAAAAACTCTAAGAGATGCAGTTAGTGTAGTCTTACAAAAAAACACTCTTTTTTCTGGAACAATCTTAGATAACCTAAGATGGGGAAATCAAGAAGCAAGCCAAGAAGAAATTGAAGAAGCTTGCAAGATTGCCAATGCCCACAACTTTATATCTTCTTTTCCAGATGGCTATATGACAGAGTTGGGTCAAGGTGGTGTGAATGTATCTGGTGGACAAAAACAAAGGTTAACCATAGCAAGGGCTCTTTTGAAAAAGCCTAAAATCCTTATCATGGACGACTCTACCTCAGCGGTAGATACAGCTACTGATGCCAGCATTAGAAAAGAGTTAAAACAAAACACATCAGATATAACCGTTATAATTATTGCCCAAAGAATAACTTCTGTATCAGATGCTGACAGGATTGTGGTAATGGATGATGGGAAAATTAATGATATAGGTAGTCATGAATACCTTTTGAAAAATAATGCTATTTATGCTGAAGTTTATCACTCACAACAAAAGGGGGTGGCATAAAATGACTCAAGAAAATAAAAAGATAAGACCTGTCGTTGACAGATTCCAAAAACCTAAGAACACTAAAGAAACACTAAAAAGACTTTTAAGTTATCTATTTGCCTTTAGACTAAGATTAATTTTAGTAAATTTCTTGGTGCTCATAAGTTCCTCTACAGCAATAGTAGGTTCTTTCTTGTTAAAGCCTCTTTTAAATGACCACATTATTCCTCTTATTGGAACCAATCCAACAAAAGAAGAACTAGCTCCCTTTGTTTCTTTTATTGGTCTTATGGCCTTAATTTACATAATTAGCATTGTAGCCTCTTATGCCTACAACTATTTAATGATGAAAATGACAAACAAGATTTTGAACAATCTAAGAAGAGATATGTTCAACAAGGTACAAAGCCTACCAATCTTGTTTTTTGATACCAATACCCATGGGGAAATTATGTCTCGTTTTACCAACGATGTAGAAACCTTTAGACAAGCCATAAGCAATGGCTTTGTTCAATTTGTTTCTTCTGCTATATCCGTTGTTGGAATTTTTGCATTCATGATTATACTAAGCCCTATTCTTACCCTAATAATTGTTGCTACTCTCTTTCTCATGTTTTTTGCCATTAAGGCCATTGGAGGAAGAAGTGCTAAGTTCTTCAAAAAACAACAGGTTGCTTTAGGGGATGTTAATGGATTTATAGAGGAGATGGTAGAAGGACAAAAGGTAGTAAAGGTTTTTAACTATGAAGAAAAGACCATTAATGACTTTAATGAAAAAGCGGAAAATCTCAGGGTTGCTGCAACAGATGCCAACACCTATGCCAATGTAATCATGCCCATAATGTTTAATCTAGGCCACTTTAACTTTGCTGTGGTAGCTGCAGTGGGTGGAATTTTATGTATAAGTGGAATGTTAGATGTGGGCTCCTTAGCCTCCTTCTTGCAATTTACTAGACAATTCTCTCAACCCATAACCCAAATATCTCAACAGGTTAACTCCATCTTAGCAGCCTTTGCTGGAGCTGAAAGAATCTTTGAACTAATGGACAATCTACCTGAAAACGATGAGGGTTTTGTTACCTTGGTCAATATGGATTTTGATAAAGATGGCAACATTTATGAAGTTGAAGAAAGAACCGGTAAATGGGCTTGGAAACTTCTAGACCAAGATAAAGAAGTTACATATATTCAGCTTAAAGGTGATGTTCGCTTTAAGAATGTTACCTTCGCCTATAAAGAAGACCACAATGTCCTAAAAGATGTCTCTCTATACGCAAAACCAGGACAGAAAATAGCTTTTGTTGGCTCCACAGGTGCTGGCAAAACCACCATAACTAATCTCATTAACCGCTTTTACGACATAAAAGAGGGAGAGGTTACCTATGATGGAATAGATATAAAGGATATTAAAAAGCCTGACTTGAGAAGATCCTTAGCCATGGTTTTACAAGATACCCATCTATTTACCGGTACTATTAGAGAAAATATTAGATTTGGAAAATTGGATGCCACCGATGAAGAAATCGAAAGAGCAGCTAAACTTGCCAATGCTGACACCTTTATTAAGTATCTTCCCCGAGGCTATGACACTATGTTAACTGGAGATGGCTCCAACCTAAGCCAAGGTCAAAGACAACTCCTATCCATTGCTAGAGCTGCAGTTGCAGACCCTCCTGTTCTAATTCTAGATGAAGCTACCAGTTCCATTGATACTAGAACAGAAGCCTTAATAGAAAAAGGTATGGACCAATTAATGGAAGGTAGAACGGTCTTTGTTATAGCTCACAGACTATCAACTGTTAGAAATTCCAATGCCATTATGGTACTTGAAGGTGGACAAATTATAGAAAGAGGAGACCATCAAGACCTCTTAGACCAAAAGGGCCAATACTATAAGCTCTATACTGGCCAGTTTGAGTTGAGTTAAAACAGCAAGATACTGCTTTTCTCAAATTATTAAACAAGATATTTTACCTAAGAGCCACTAAACTGGCTCTTTTTTTATCTATTCTATCCATTTATATTCAAAGAACATTTCCTGTAAGTTTCGCTTGCATTTCAAGGCATTTGTAAATTATTTTAAAAACTATTGACAAAGCAATCTACATTTAATAAAATTCAACCACCAAAGAAAAACCGCTGATTAAGAAGAGTAGGCGAAGAGATTTATTGTACAGGGAGTTGCAGATACTGAGATTGCAGCAAAGAAGGCTTCACTGAATGGACTTATGAGGGCAGGACGAAAGGAAACGAGTAGCGCCTGACGGGATCTCCACCCGTTATAAAGGGAGCATATATGAGTGTATATGGAATGAGTGGGCATTTTTGCCAATCAGGGTGGTACCGCAGGAGTATAATCTCTTGTCCCTAGTTTTAGGGATGAGGGATTTTTTTTATTTTCTTTGGTAGAAAAATATTTTTAGGAGAAGGAAAAAATGAAAAAAACAAAGAAAATTTTGGTGCTCACCTTGGCAATTTTATTAATTATTAGCCTTGCATCTTGCACCACAAAAGAAAAGGTAATAACAATAGGTGTTATTCAGTATGCTCCCCATGGGTCTTTAGACAACTGTTATGATGGTTTTATATTAGGCTTAGAAGAAGCTGGCTTTGTTGACAAGGACAATATCAAGATTGACTTTCAAAATGCCATGGGAGAAATGGATAATAGTGATTTATTGGCCTCTACTATGGTAGCCTCCAACTATGACATGCTGGTGGGTATTGCAACACCTGCAGCCATGAGTGCTTATGCAGCCAGTAAAAACACCTCTATTCCTGTAGTCTTTTCTGCAGTATCAGATGCTGTAGCAGCAGGAATAGTAAAATCTAACGAAATACCTGGATACAATGTAACCGGGACATCGGATGTATTACCTCTAGAAGAGCAAATGCAAATGATAAGAGATTTTTTACCAAAGGCTGAAAAGATAGGAATTATTTACACCACCAGTGAGCCAAACTCTGTTACTCATCTTAATATTTTTAAAGAGCTAGCTAAGGTGTATGGTTTTACTATTGTAGAAGCAGGTGTTACCAACGCATCAGAGGTATCTATTACTGCAGCTTCCTTGGTTGCAAAAGGAGTGGATTGCATTAATAACTTTACAGATAACAATGTGGTCAATAACTTATCTTCAGTAATTCATGAAGCAAACAAGGCCAATATACCGGTCTTTGGCTCTGAAATTGAGCAGGTGAAAATAGGGTGTCTTGCATCTATGAGCATTGATTATGTAGCCTTGGGAGTGGAAACTGGTAAGATTGCAGCTCGGATTTTAAATGGAGAAGCAGCCTCTGAGATTCCTGTTTCTCTCATTTCCACCAGTGAACCTGTATACAACTCAGAGGTTGCCAACAGATTAGGTATAGCCATTCCTGACCAATATGTGACTGGTGATAATGATATGGCTAATTAGGAAGAAGGGATAAAACAATGATTATTATCAACCTTTTACAAAACATCCTACAAGAGGGCTTTATCTATGGGATTATGGCTATGGGAGTTTACATTAGCTACAAGGTTATGGACTTTCCCGATTTGTCGGTTGATGGAACCTTTCCTCTTGGAATGTGCTTAACAGCAGCCCTCATAAATGCAGGGGTTAATCCCCTGCTAGCTTCCTTTCTAGCATTTTTAGCTGGCCTTATAGCTGGGTCTGTTACAGGTCTTATTCATGTAAAGCTAAAAATTACAGATCTACTTTCTGGTATCTTAGTTATGACAGCTATGTGGTCTGTAAATTTAGTTATTACAAGAGGGTCTGCTGTTTTACCTTTTTACAACAAACCTACTTTTTTTAAAGGAAAATTCATAGACCTACTACCTAGCTTTCTGAATAATTACTCCTCTTTAGTGATAACTTTTCTTTTTATGATGCTAGTAAAAATACTAATTGATTTGTATCTAAAAACAAAATCTGGTCTTTTGCTAAGGGCAGCTGGAGACAACTCTCAATTTGTAACCTCTTTATCAAAAGACCCTGGTCTAGCTAAGATAAGGGGTCTTGCCATAGGAAATGGCTGTACTGCCCTGGCTGGCTCTATTTTGGCTCAATACAATGAGTCAGCTAATGTTTCAGCAGGAACTGGAATGGTAGTTATGGCTTTAGCTAGTGTAATCATTGGAGAGAGCATCTTTAGAAAAGTTACTTTTCTAAAAGGAACTACAACAGCTCTTTTTGGAGCAATTATATATAGGTTGTGTCTCTTACTTGCTATGCAATTAGGCTTACCTACCAACTATTTGAAGCTCTTAATGGCATTAATATTTGTAATTGCCTTAGTGTCTAACAACTATTTTTCAAGAGGGAGGAAAAAACAATATGTCCAACCAGAAAGACTTTAAAGAGAAAAATCCTGTAAATATAGTTGAGTTGAAGGATATTAAAAAGACCTTTAACAAGGGCTATGTTAATCAAGTAGAGCTATTTAATAATTTTAACTTAACAATACAAAAAGGCTCCTTTACAACAGTTGTGGGAAGCAATGGCTCAGGTAAAACCAGTCTATTGAACATAATCTGTGGAAATATATCTATTGACCAGGGATACATTTTTTTAAACGGTGAAGATATTAACCACTACAAGGAGTATCAAAGAGCTAAAAAGATTGGTAGGGTTTTTCAAGATCCCTCTCTAGGAACTTGTCCCCAATTGACTATTTTAGAAAATCTATCCCTTGCCTATAACAAGAACAAAGCTTTTTCATTGAGTCCAGCTATTAGTAAAAGAAATATTGAATTTTTTGGCTCTCAATTAAAACTATTAGAAATGGGTCTAGAAAACAAGATGACCCAAAAGGTAGCTACCTTGTCTGGAGGCCAAAGGCAAGCCCTTGCCCTTTTAATTTCCACCTTAACTCCCATTGACCTTTTAATCTTAGATGAACATACAGCAGCCCTTGACCCTAAATCTTCTGAAACAATAATGGCCTTAACAGATTCTTTTATTAAAAGCAAAAAGATAACCACCTTAATGGTTACTCATAACCTTAGGTATGCTGTAGATTACGGAGATAGAATTATAATGATGCACCAAGGAGATATGGTGGTAGATGCAAAAGAAAGAGAAAAAGAAAACTACCAGATAGAAGACCTTTTAAAGATTTTCAATTCCATATCCATAGAATGTGGTAATTAAAGAGGAAGTCGAAAAGAATAATTCTTTTCTTCTTCCTTTTTTAATTTCTTGTCATCTAAGTTAGTTATTTTTTACTCAAACTGACTTTCATGCTTTTCAAAAAAGTCTTCTCTAGGGTTTAAGAAAATGGTTGGGCTATTTTTGTCTATTAACATGTCTTCAACTGTTAAAAAGGCATTATCCCAACTCCATATTTCAGGTTTAAAACCAATATATTTTCTTACCAACTCACAGCCCTTTGGAGCTACAGGGTGAAGTAGAAGAAGAGCTGTCTTTATTCCATAAAAGCAATCAATTAGGATTTGTTTTCTCAACTCTTCATTGTTTTCTTTTTCGACAATCCTAATATTATTAGACCAATGCTTATTTAACATTCTCACATAACTATCTAAAACATAGGCGATTCTGTGAATATCATTGTTATACATGTGAAGCTCATACTCTAAAAGCGCTGCATGTGACTCGTCAACTATCTCAGGTGAAACCTCTCCAATTTGGACCTTAGAATCATAATTATCTTGGATTGAGTATAGACAAGACCTAACTAATCTATTAAATACATTGGTTAAAAGATTTCCCTCTTTAACAGCAGGGTCTACACCAATTTGTTCTTCTTTAGGCAAAAGAGCTAAAGGCTTAAAACTAGAACTTTTACTTGTAAGGCCTAGACTTATAAAGTGCATTCTCAATTGTTCTGCTGTGTAACATTCCAAAAGGTCATTTGCCATAGGTGGCTTAATAGCTGAGCTACTAGAGGCCTTTTTATCCATAAACAAGATATGCTTATTGGCAATTATTAAGGGCAAGTTTAACTTAGTCATATCAATATCTTCAAACTTATCACTTCTTAGGGCAGAGAACATGGCCATTTCTGCAATTGCATAAAAGTATATATTATCCTCACCAATAAATTGGTAGACCTTTGAATCTTCATGGTCCCACCAATCTTTCCAGTCTTGGTCATTTTTCTTTGTTTCAATCAGGTAGCTTCTTAGAAATGATACAGGAGCCCATAAAGATTCTGGCCATACCCAGAAGGTTAAATCTTTAAGGCCTTCTTTTTCCATTACAGGTACTCCCCATTCAATATTTCCTGATAGTCTAAAAGGAACTAGGGTCTTTCCTGTCCTATAGCGGATTTGCTTTTCATTTAAAACATCTCTTGCCTTATCTCTATCTTCTAGAGACTTAAAGACAAAGGTTACAGAAGGCTTTCTTTCTTCTTCAATTAATTCATGATTTGGAAAGAAAGATCTCAAATCCTTCATATCCTCAATTTGCTTTTTTTGCACATATATTACTGGAGGCTTTAAGAACTCTTCTATGGCATCTAAAACAAACTTTCTAGTTACAGAATTGGCTCTTAAGTTGTCCACCTGTTCTTGCATTTTGTCAGCAAACTCTTCTAGCTTAAAATACCAGTTTTCCACATTTACAATGGTGGGTTTTAGCCCAGACAAAGCACTTTTTGGATCGATTAACTCCTCTGGCATATATTGATGTCCAGCTGCACATTCATCTGCATAGGCCTTATCTGACACACAGCCCTCAAAGGGGCATCTTCCTTCAACCTGTCTTCCATTTAGTAGTACTTCAAACTGAGGATCAAAAAATTGAGGTGTGGACATCTTGTTCAAATAGCCCTTATCATAAAGCTGGCTAAAGACCTCATCAGAGACCTTTTTATGAACCTGCTTATCTTCAAAAAGACCAGAAGCACCAAAATGGTTAAGACTTATTTGATAATCATCTAAGGTCTTTTTTTGCTTATCGTGATTGTACTTAACGAAATCACTTATATCAGAAAAGTCCTTATTACCCTCTTCTTGAATTTTTCTATAGCTTTCCACAATTGGAGAACCATAGCAATCGGTACCTGATACAAAAATTACATTATCAGCACCTATCCTGTCTCGCATAAATCTTGCAAATACATCTGCGTGTACAAACAAGCCCCCTATATGTCCAAAATGCAATTCTTTGTTACCATAGGGCATTCCTCCGGTAATAACTGCTCTTTTTGGAAATTTTGGTCTATTATCTATATTTTTCATATTCCCTCCTTAAAGACGCAAAAAAGCCCCTAATCTCATATATTTAGGGGCGATTGTTTATCGCGGTGCCACCCTACTTTACATATGCGTCACCACATATGCCTTGCAAAGTAATCTTACTTTTGTTCTATAAGGGGAACAACCCATATTGGCTCCAAGGCTTGGTTCATGGGGTTTGAAATACCCTTTCTCATCTTCTGGGTTTTCTGTAAATTCAAGATCCGCACTACTCTTCTTTTCATTGCCGTCTTTTCCAAAGTATAAAATGAAAGGTAAGCTTTTGTCAAACTAAAGCCTGAAATATGTGGTAAATTTGCTCATCTAAAAAATCTTCAACCAAGATATTGCTACCCAGCTCTTTATGAAGCTTTTGTTGATATGTCATAGAAGATGATAGCCTACTCATGGTTATGGCATCCATTTCTACGCCAGCGCTTATCTCGGCTCTTCCATCTCCCACCACTAAAACAGCTCTAGGGTCAATGGAGAGCTTTTTTACTAAATCATTCATTATTACATTCTTAGGTACTTTGTCTGTCCAGGTAGAGCCAATAATGTCTTCAATGAGTTTTCCACGGCCTATGCTGTAGCCTAGGGTTTCCACCTCTTCAAACATACCCATTCCTTTTTCTACCACTGCCCCAGTGACAAAGTAGTTTTTAACCTTATTATCTTTTAGATATTGTAAAAACTTAAAAGAGCCTTCAATTCGAAAATCTTCTGGCTTTATTTTAGCTAGCTCTAAATTTTTATCCCTACAAAAACCATTAAGCACCTGTTCATAAAACTTAAAAAGCCTAGGGGTATTATTAATAAGCATTTGCTTCATTTCTTTTGTTTCAGAAAAATCATCAAATACTTCAATTCCTTGCCATATTAGAGCTATTATTTCTTTATTGGTTTTTTCCTTATGGTTTACAATTACTGTTTTTTCTTCTACAGCCCGCCTTATGGCCCATTCCATCTGGGTTAGGGCAGATAGTCCAGCAGACTCTACACAAAATCTATCCGTCTCTTCTAAGACTTTTGTGCCAGCTGCATTTATGAGTCTAGTAATATTTTCTTTACTATCATAACCTTCATTTAAGCCATTTTCTATTACATCATGTAAAACAATAGACATGACAGGAGGCCAGTCTCTAATAAGAGAATGGGTCCCGTCAATGTCATGAAAAGCATGGGTAATCACTCGATCCTCAAAAGGATTTATTATTAATGAGGATTTTATAAAGTTAGCTTTAATCATATTTATTTTTCTTCAGTACAAAGACCAATCAAATCGTTTACATCGCAGGTTGCCATTCTAAGAATGGAGTCTCCAGCTGCATAGTATATTCTGATTTGATTGTCATCATCCAAAAGTGCTCCGCAAGGGAACAAAGCATTTACTCTATAGCCTTCTACAGTTTCGTAATGTCCTTCAGGAATAATTAAAGGACGTTTGCTCATTCCTATTACCTTGGAAGGATCTTGTAGGTCTAAAAGAGCAACAGCTATGGTATATCTCTTCTTCCAGGTAGGTTCCCAACCATTTTTACCTCTTGCAGGGTCAAAGTCTACTGCATGATAAAGCATAAGCCAGCCTTTATCGGTTTTAATTGGAGGAGCTCCAGGACCAATTTTTTCATTGGCAAAAGGAACATGCTCAACACCTAGAACTAGTCTGGATTTTCCCCAGTAAACTAAATCTGGAGACTCAGAAAGCCAGATATCAAATTTCATCCCATCTCTACCATAAACTGGCATAGGTCTTTCTAAACGGACATAGTTTCCATTTATTTTTTCTGGAAACAGTACCATATTTCTGTTTTCAGGTACTGACATAGAGATTACATCAAATTTCTTTAAATCTTTTGTTTCTGCAATTCCACCACAAACTCCGTGCTTTGTGTCCACTGCGAAACAAATTATATAGCGGTCATCCATAACGGTTATTCTTGGGTCATACACCCTTATAACTTCGTCATCTGCCATGGCAAAACAAGGCTCAGGTTCAACCTTCCATTTAAGTCCATCATCACTAAAAGCTAGACCTAAATTGGTTCCATCAATTCTTTGTTCATCATATGAGCCATAGTCGTTTCTAAAAATCATGATATATTTGTTGTCATGTTTTACAACACCTGCATTAAAGGTTAAAGCAGAAGCATAAGGAACATCGTGTCTACTTAGAATGGTTTCAGGGTAACGGGTAATAATTGGACTTGTTGAAAATAAGCTTTCATCCAATGCCTCTTGTGGGCAAGCATAAAGGACTTTGCGGGTTGCTTCATCTAACATTATTAAATACCTTCCTTAAATATATTTTTGATACCTTAACTTTACCTACATTACATATTTAAGTCAATATAAAGACTCTCGATATTAGCATATTTCTAGGCCCTTACTTTTTTCCTACTCTATTTCTTTTCTTCATGCTATAATTACAGACAAATAAGAGAAAAGAGAGCTCAATGGATCGGTCTTTTTATACCTATAAACCTAGCAACTTTGAAGAAAATTCCACATATTTTGACCATTATTTGAAGGATTTACCAAAACCCTTCGATGATTATTTTGAGATGAATTTAGACCAATCCACCTTTTACTCCCTTTTGTATAGGGACAATCATGTAGGCTTTTTTAGCATCATGGAAGATAAGTATTTAACCTCTATTTATCTACCCTATCCCCTTTTGTACACTAGTTCTAACTTCTTTCAATTGATTATGAATGACTTTGATTTGCAGATGATGTTGGTTACTAGTTTTGATGAATTGGGCTTAAGCTTGTGTGTGGACAATATGGATAATATTGAAACCCATTATCTCTATTACAGCCCAAGTGGCCTTATAGTAAGAAAAGCAGAGCACCCCTTTGAGCTGTTTACTAAGGCCTCACTTTTTGACATTGACCAAATTAAAGAGGTTGCTAAAGACTTTATTGATTCTTACGAATACAGGATAAATGCCAATCAAGTCTATATGCAAAAAGATGACCAAGGTAATATCTTAGGATTGGGACTTTTTGTACCCCACAAATATCAAGCAGGTTTTGTTAGTTTCGGTGTCTATGTTGCTGAGTCTACAAGGAATAAATCTGTAGGAAGAAGTATACTTTTGCACCTAAATAAAGTTGCTCAAGAAAAAAACCTTATACCTAGATGTGCTAGCCTTCCTTCCAACCAGATATATAATAAAACTCTTTTAAGTGCTGGTTTTATCAGTGACTCTAAACTTTTTGTAGGACGCAAACTTAATAGAAAGTAAGTTTTTCTCTCTTTCACCTACACAAATTCTTTCGCAATTAATCGGAAATATTTTTACGCAAAAGAAGTTGTCAAATTATTGACATGGTTTTTTCCCTATGTTATAGTTGCTCCATCGAAGTGAGATTAATCTCTATAGTCTCATTGTTTTTTTTCAAATAGGTTGCAAGAAGCGACTAGAAGTCTGAAGGGAAGCAGGAAAAACTTAATATTTTTTAGTGCATAAGGAGGAGTCTTATGTTTGTTGGTCTTTTGAATAATTCAAAGATAATTACAAACGGCATGGATAAGTGTTTTTTGCGTAACCAAATACTTTCAACCAACCTTGCCAACACTGAAACCCCTGAGTTTAAAGCCAAGGACTTGTTTATCAATGTCTTAAATCCGCTTACAAGTAAGGGGGAAATTAACTACTTAATTGAGGAAAGAAGTGATGTATCACCTAAAGAAAATGGTAATACAGTAGATATGGCCAAGGAAATGACCTCTTTGGTTGAAAATGTTCTTGAGTACAATGCTCTAGTTCAGGCCATGTCAAAAAACATTAGCCACATTGAGTACGCATTAGGAGACAGGAGGTAAAAATGTCTAGTATTGCAGCTTTTGGAATCAGTTCACAAGCCTTATCGGTTTATCAAATGAAATTAAACATAATTTCACAAAATATTGCTAATGCAGATACCATTCAAACCGATACCCAAGAACCCTATCAAAGAAGAGTGGCAGACCTTGTTCAAAAGCCTCTTTTTAGTGCAGTTTTTGAGGATGTTAAAAACAATAAAGAGGTCATAAGTGTGGATATTGAAAGTATCAAACAAGATACCACCCCCTTTCAAAGGGTTTATGACCCTGGTAATCAGTACGCTGACCAAGAAGGTTATATAACAAAATCCAACGTAGATACTACCAAAGAAATGTTGGACTTATTGGCAGTAAGTAGGGCCTATGAAGCTAATCTAATGGCCTTTAACATTACAAAAGATATGGTCAATAGATCAATTGACATATTATAAGGAGATTAATCATGGCTATACAAAATATTAATGCAATACAAAGCCTGCAAAATATTCAAAATGTATCTAAGTTGGCAGGCGATGCTAGTATTAATGCAAAAAATGGAGACAAACTCCAATTTGGCAGTATCTTTGATGACTTGTTAAAAAATGTAGCCCAAGCTGAAATTAAAAATCAAGAGAATCTTAATTTGCTAGTAACCGGTGATGTGCTGGAGATAACAAAGGCCTTAGTTGGCATGGCAGAGGCAGACCTAACTATAAAGTTTGCTATGGAAGTTAGAAATAAGGTTGTTGATGCATATAAAGAAATTATGCAAATGCAAGTATAAAGGGGAATCTTAATGGCTGATGCATTAAAATCAAACTTATCAAAAATCAAGGAATATTGGGATAGTTTAGAGAGTAAACGAAAAAATAGCTTAGTATTAATTGGTCTCATCTTTTTAATAGGACTGGTCTTTTTAGTAGTTCTTGTTACAAGACCTACCTACACAACCCTCTACACAAATTTGGATGTATATGAAGCTGGAGAAATTTACTCAAAATTAACCGAAATGGGAGCAGATATAAAGCTTAAAAATGATACTACCCTTCTAATAAATGAAAAACAAGCTGATTCATACCGAATGCTTATGGCAAAAGAAGGTTATCCCAAAAGTGGTTTTAATTATGACCTTTATACTGACAACATTGGTATGGGAGTATCAGAAAATGAAAAGCAAACCTTCTATATCTTCCAAGTCCAAGAAAGGTTACAAAACACAATTAAAACCCTAAAGGGAGTAAAAAATGCCATTGTAACCATAAGTAAACCTGAAGAGACCATTTTTGTTTTAGCCAGCCAGCAAAAACCAATAACAGCAGCCATAGTAATAGACCTTGAAACATCCAGCCTTTCAGCAGCTAATGTAAAAGCAATAGAGCATTTAGTAGAAAAAAGCATGTCTGGCCTTTTAAAGGAAAACATTACCATCATAGATTCACAGATGAACATTCTAAACAGACGGACCGATACAAATATTGGAGTAGCTTCTGAAAAATATGAATTACAAAGAGGTCTTGAAATGGAGATAGAAGAAAAAATCCTTTCCATGATAGAACCAATTTATGGCATTGGCAATGTAAAAACCGCTGCTAATGTTAAGGTTAATTTTGATTCCATAAGCGAAGAAAGGGTTGAGTTTAATCCTGTTAATGATGACCAAGGTATCCCCTACTCTGTAACCGAAAGAAGTGAATCCATTAAAGAGGCTAGTCCAGCTACTTTGGATGAAAACAATAACCTCTTTTTAGAAAATGATGCTGCTTCACAAGAAAGGTCTGTTTTGTATTATGTTAATCAAAGTACCAAGGTTTTAGCTTATGAACAAGGGATTGTTGAAGACATTAAGTTATCAATAATAATAAACAGTGTGGCAATTGCAGATGAAGTACTAGAAAACATCAGAGTAATGGCAGCAAATGCCATAGGTTCAAAAGAAAGCAATGTTGTGGTTCAAGCTCTTGAGTTTACAGAAAAAATGAATATGGAAAGCAACCTAAAAGATGCTGAGAAAACCCAACCTAAAATGTCTTTAATATACGATAAGGACTTTGTTCTAAAAGTCGCTACCCTCTTTTCAGTTTTTCTCTTAGGTCTTTTAGCAATTTTAGTCTTTAGAAAAAGTATCCTTACCTTAAAACCAAAATTTGAGAAAAAACCTGAAATTATTGATACAGCCTTCTTAGAAGAGCTAGGTTCCAAAAAAGATCCTGAAGAACAATATAGGGATGAGATTGATAAATATGTGGAAAAGAACCCACAAGGAGTAGCTGACATACTAAAGAAATGGATGCATGAGGAGTAACCATGGAAAACCTTAAGATGTCAAATTTAAATATTTCTGGAAAACAAAAGGCTGCATACCTTCTAATAATGTTAGGAAAAAGCCAGGCTTCAAAGCTTATGAGATTTTTTAATGAAGAAGAAATCAAAACAATAACCTTTGAAATAGTAAATCACAACACCATTGATAAACCAGATAGAATGGTCATTTTGCAAGACTTCTATAACAGCTGCCTAGCTAAAACCTATATTGACAAAGGGGGCATAGATTATGCCAAAGAAATCCTTTATGAAACCATGGGACCTCAAAAAGCATTAGAGCTCATAAATGACATGATGGATTTAGAAAAATCAAAACCCTTTGATTTTATGAAAGATATTGATCCTATAGAAGTTTTTAACTATCTACAATTTGAAAATGATCAAACCATAGCCTTTATACTTTCATATTTAAAAAACAATCAAGCAGCTGCTGTTTTATCCATGTTACCCAGAGAAAGACAAGCCAATGTCTCAGTTAAAATTGCCTTAATGGATAAAATTTCCCCAGACATTATTAAAGAAATTGAAAGTGTTATGGGAGAAAAATTTACCAGACCTGGTGCTCAAGCCTATACAAAAACTGAAGGTATTGAAATCTTAGTAAATATTCTCAACTCGGTTGATAGAAGTACAGAAAAACAAATCTTTGAAATGCTAGAAGAGGAAAATGACAATTTAGCTGGAGAAGTCAAAAAGAGAATGTTTGTATTTGAAGATATCATCAACCTGGGTGATAAGGAAATTCAAAGATTCTTAGTGGAAGTAGATACAAAGGATTTAGCAATTTCCTTAAAAACAGCTACTGAAGAACTAAAAGATTTAATACTAAAGAATCTTTCCAAGAGAGCTCGTCAAATTGTTGTAGAAGAAATGAATCTTTTGGGTCCTGTTAGATTAAGTGAGATTGAAAAATCTCAACAAGAACTGGTTAGTGTTATAAGGGCATTAGATGAAAAGGGAGACATTCTAATCAGAAAAACCGGCGATGACAAGATCATAGATTAAATAAATAGAAAGAAAGAAGAAGCATTAAAAGCAAGAAAAAAAGGCCGATGAATTAATTATAGGGGGAAAAAAAGTGAGTGAATTATTAAAAGGTGATAGTGTAGTAATGGCAAGCAATAAGTACCATATATGTTTTACAGAAACTTGTAGTCAACCTATTAGTCTAAAAAACTATGAAGAAAGTAGCATAAACAAGGAACAAAAAGAATCTGTTTTAATGTTCAAGCAAAATACAATTCATGAAGCAGAGGTTACTGCAACTAAAATCTTGTGTGAAGCAAAAGAAAAAGCCGACAACATAATTCAAGAGGCAATAAAAGAAAAAGAGGAAAAATACAAGAGAGGCTATGAAGAGGGCTTAAAAAAAGCTGAACAAGAAACAAAAGAAGCTCTTGAAAGGATAAATGAAAGTTTTTTAGATCTCTTAAAGACTAAAAAAGAAATAATTGAAAACTCAGCCCAAGAGGTTCTTAATTTAGCTCTATGTATAAGTCAAAGAATATTAAATGAAAAAATTACACTTTGTCCAGACAGTGTAAGATTATGCTTTGAAAGAGCTATAGATGATATTGTCAGTAAGGGCTATGAAATTGTTTGTATTCGTCTTAATAAAACTAATATTGATAAGTTTTATCCCAGTTGGGAAATAGAAGATTACATGATCAAAATTAAGCATGACCCCAGACTTTCTGATACTTCTTGTATAGTGGAAACTGACACAGGTGACATTGATATAGGGATGATGACTCAATATGAGGAAATATCCTGCAAGCTACTTTCTTTTTCTAAGCATGAATAGAATTAAATTAGACAAGTTTATAGATATTGCACAAGAAGCCTCCTATTACAGAACCTACGGTGAAGTAAAAAAAATCGTAGGCGATAGCATTGAAAGCAATGGCCCACGGGCTCAAATAGGAGAGATTTGTAAAATCGTAAAAAAGCATTCTTCTGACACTGATGATTTTGTCTTAGCTGAGGTTGTTGGCTTTATAGACAAGAAGCTTTTACTCATGCCCTTTGGTGATATAAAGGGTATAAACAATGGGGATAAAATATTTGCTACAGGTCAACAGTTGCAAATAAAGATAAGTGATGACCTCATAGGAAAGGTCTTAGATGGTCTAGGAAATCCAGTAAGAAAAGAGCAAATAAAGGATTTTGAAATGAGAAATGCATATGCTGACTCTCCAGATCCTTTTTCTAGAAAAAGAATAACCCAAGCCCTACCCTTAGGAATAAAGGCCATTGACTCTCTTTTAACCTGCGGTAAAGGACAAAGACTAGGAATATTTTCTGGTACTGGAGTGGGAAAAAGTACACTTTTAGGAATGATAGCCAGAAACTCTTCTGCTGATATTAATGTTATAGCCCTAGTAGGAGAAAGAGGTAGAGAGGTTAATGACTTCATAGAAAAGGACTTAGGACCTGAAGGCCTTAAAAAATCTATTTTAGTGGTAGCCACTTCCGACCAGCCAGCAATAGTTAGAATAAAAAGTGCTATGGTAGCAACAGCAATTGCAGAGTATTTTAGGGACAAAAACAAGAATGTCCTTCTTATGATGGATTCTTTGACAAGATTTGCTATGGCTCAAAGGGAGGTTGGCCTTGCAGCGGGAGAGCCACCTGTAGCTAGGGGCTATACCCCTTCTGTATTATCTGTCCTTCCTAAACTTTTAGAAAGAACAGGCTATAATGACAAATCTTGTATTACAGCTATCTATACAGTTTTGGTAGAAGGAGATGAAATGAATGAACCCATATCAGATACTGTAAGAGGAATCTTAGATGGCCACATTGTCTTATCCAGGACCATTGCCTCTAGAAATCATTTTCCTGCTATTGATGTCTTAGCCAGTATTAGTAGGGTTATGCCAGATGTTGTGGAAAAATCCCACTACACTAAAGCAATGAATGTAAGAAATCTTTTAGCCACCTATGAAAACTATAGAGACCTAATATCCATAGGAGCGTATAAAGATGGTAGTAATCCAGAAATTGATTCAGCCCTTAAAAATATTGATAGAATAAACAACTTTTTAAGACAAGGCATAAAAGAAGATATTGAATATGAAAAGACCTTAGATACCTTGAATAACCTCATAATCTAGGAGGATTTATGAAGGCCTTTAAGTTTTCCTTACAGGTTGTTTTGGAACAGGCAACAAATGAAAAAGACCAAGCAGCCATAAGACTAAAAGAAATAATGGATCAAATTCAAAGGTTAGAAAAACAAAAGGAAGACCTCCAGCTTGCTATAAGAAACTATGAGAAAAAAATAGAATATTGTTCCACATCCGAAGCTTTTAAAGAAATAAAAGTATATATTGAGGACCTTTCTAAAAGAATTCAGCTTTTAGACAAAAGATTAAGAGATCTTGAGCCGATAAAAGAAGAAAGACTAGAAGAACTTAAAAAAGCCAAAATAAAGGAATCAACCTTTGAAAAAATAAAAGAAAAGAAATATGCCCAATATCTAGAAGATATAAAAAAAGATGAAGATAGAAATATGGAAGAGTTAGTAAGTTACAAGGTCTATACCCAGATAAAATAAGAAAAGGATTTTTTATTAATATGACATTACTAAAAAGAAAAGTGAAATTGGATGATGAAGAGCCTGATAAACCTTCAAGAACAAAGGAAAATCAAGAAGAAACTGTAGAAAAAGAGAAGTTTAAACTTTCTTTTACCAGCATATTAATTGTTGTAGCCTCTGCCCTTTTGTTTTCACTTTTATTAATATTTCTTTTTGATTGGACCGGCTGGAAAAGCAATCTAAGAGATAAAATGACAGATGTCTTACTGGGAAAAGAAAAGGAAATCTTGATAGCACGTTATGAAAAAGAATATCAAGCAAAACTAAAAGAGGCAAAAGATACTATTTTTGCAAAAGAAAGAGGAATCCTAGTACTAGAATACGAAGAACTAGCTAAAAAAAAGGATGACTATAATAAAGACCTTAAAAAACTAGAAAATGAAAAAAATATATTAGAAGTATATAAAGAAGAATTAGCATTAAGAGAAGAAGAATTAGACCAAATTGCTAATCAGTACCAAAGTAATCTAATTGAAATCCAAGAGCTTTCTAAAATTTATCAGGCCATGGATCCTAAAAATGCAGCCCTACTTTTAAGTGCAATTGATGATGATATTCAAATAATTCAAATACTAAAACTCATGAAAACCGATAAAATAGCAACCATTTTAGAACTAATGGAAACACAAAAAGCAACCGATATATTAAGTAAGCTAAACTAATATAGAAAGGTACTTGATGCGTTGCAAGTTCGATATCTAAATATTTTTGAAGGTTTATCTAACAAAGCAAAATCACCTAAAAATCAAGATTCAAAAACTGATTTTTATGAAAATTTGCAGTGGGAAAAAGAAAGACTTACCACTAAACAAGATAATAAAATAGACAAAAAACAAGAAAAAAAAGAAGAAAAAGAAATAAAAGAAGAGTTAATTAACTTCTTGTCTTTACTTTTCTATTTAGACGATAAGAAGATAAGTCTTTTAGATTTACAAGAAAACTTAAACCTATCCTTTGATACAAATGAAGATTTAGGTAAAGATCAAGGCCAAAATCTCCTTACTCTAGTACAGCAATCTTTTTCTCAACTCATAAATTCTAATGCTTTAAAAGACCCAATTTTAGATATAGATGCTAAAGAAGATTGGAAGAGTTTAAAAGATCTTTTGCTAGCAGAAGTAGAAGGATTCTTTGGTCAAGCAGCTAATGAAAAAGGTCTTGACTTAAATAAGTTGATTCTTTCTCAAGTAGACCAAATTGCCTTTGAAAACCTTAATAAAGAAGAAGTAGATTCCTTGTTAAAAGAGTCTCTTTTATCCTTAAGTGATTCTTTTGAGAAGGCTCTTAGTAATAATAAAAAGTTAGATAGATTAATAAATATAAATAACATTAATGAGGAAAAACCTAACAGTTTTGAAAGTAACCCCATTGATCTTAGTAATAACAAAAATAGGAATATACAAAATATCCAAAATGAATTCTTATCTATATCAACAAATAATAAGACAAAGGATTTTTCAGATGAGCATTTGAATTTACAAGATAAAAACCAGGCTATCTATGAGAAATCAAGCAAGAATATAGATTACTATCAATTATTTTCTCAGCATACCGATAATATAGATAGTGTAAACATTGAGCCAGAGTTTGAGCAAGAAGAATTTACCTTATCAAATATAGCTGTAGATAAAGCTTTTGAAAAGATGATAGAAAAAATAAGCTATAGCTCAAAAAAAGGAACAAACATTATGCATATTGGACTAAAACCAGAATTTCTTGGTCATATGCAAATAAAATCCACCTTTGTAGATAAATCATTGGTTCTGGAAATTTGGGCTGACAAGCAAGAAATAAGAAAGCTACTTTTATCTAAAACTCAAGGTTTAGTTGATTTATTAGCAGAAAAAGGCTTGTCCTTAGAAGAGGTCAGAATAAGCGAAAAGGATAGGTCTCTTGATTTAAATTATGAAGGAGCTAACAACTTTAACCACAAGCAAGGTACACAAAACAATAACCATGAAAGTTCTAAAAGAGCTCTTTCCTATTCTATTAACTCTATAGGGAATGATTTAAAAGATAGAGATGAAAGCTTACAGACAAATTTAATTAACACATACGGAAACACACATATAAACATAGTGATTTAGGAGGTAGTATGAGAATAACAGGAATAGAAGATTCAACCCAATATGTGAACAAGGCAAAAACAAATGACGCCAGTTCTATGACTCAAGAAGATTTTTTAAAGATTCTAGTAACCCAAATGAAGAATCAAAATCCTATGGACCCTATGAATGACTTTGAGTATTTTAATCAAATTACTCAATTTTCAATGCTAGAAAACATAAGTGCCCTAAATGCTCGTATGGATGAGCAAAAAGCTTTAGCTTTTATTGGTAAAAATGTAATAGGTACCTTTATGGCAGAAGACCAATATATGACCCACTATTTAGAAGGTCTTGTAGAGAGTGTCACCTTACAAAAAGACAAAATACTTTTGAATTTAGATACAGGATCCATTTATATGGATAATGTTATCCATGTTTTTTAATGAGTTTTTCTAAACTGAGAGGAGAAAAATAATGTTAAGATCAATGTACTCTGGAGTCTCTGGACTATTAACCCACCAACAAAAAATGGACGTTATTGGTAACAATATCGCCAACGTTAACACCACCGCTTTTAAAAGTAGCAATATTGTATTTGAGGAAGTCTTTAGCCAACTTATGTCCTCAGCAACACAACCCACCCAAGATGGCAGAGGAGGAACAAACCCTCAACAAATCGGTCTTGGTGTGAGCATTGGTAATATCTCTACCAACATGTCTAAAGGAAGCATCCAAGCCACAGATAACCCTAATGATTTAGCTATAGATGGTGAAGGCTTTTTCGTTGTAACTGATGGTTCTGGTGTTTACTACACAAGAGCTGGTAGCTTTGACTTAGACAAGGATGGAAATCTTGTAAATGGAAAAGGTTTTAAAGTTATGGGTTGGAACAAGAATCTAACTACAGGTAATGTTGATACTTCAAGACCTAGCAATCCCTTAGATTTTTCCAACATGAAAATGGCTGCTAAAGAAACTACTGAATTAAGTATTTTTGGAAATATTTCTTCAGAAACAAAAGAATATGATGCCATAAATGACGAAAACGCCATACTTCACAATCTATCAATTTATGATTCTTTGGGACAAGCCCACACCTTAACCTTTAAATTTATGAAGACAGCTAATGCCAATGAATATTCTTTAGAGGTTACTGAAAACGATTCTCAAATGAACATTGTTGCAGGTGCAATTGGTGGCACTGTTACCTTTACTGATGATGGCAAACTAGACAAAAATGCTACTACTATACCCCAATTAGAAATCTCTTTTACTAATGGAGCTAGAGACATAACCTTTGTAAGTGGAAGTATAACCTTTGACCAAGATAGATTTACCCAATATGCCAACAGCACATCTGTTAAATCATTACAAAATGGTTACACATCTGGTGAACTAGAAACAGTAAGTATTGGTAGTGATGGTCAAGTTATTGGACAATTTACCAACGGACTTCAAGACCATGTTTCTACCATTGCTATAGCCTCTTTTATAAATCCCAATGGTTTGCAAAAAATTGGAGGAAATATGTTTGTTTCAACCTGGAACTCTGGTGAAGCCAGTATTGGAATGGCTACCACTGGGGAAAGAGGTTCTGTTGCTACAGCTTCTTTAGAAATGTCCAATGTGGACTTAGCTTCAGAATTTACAGAAATGATAGTTACCCAAAGGGGATTTCAAGCTAACTCAAGAATTATATCTGTTTCTGACTCTCTACTAGAAGAGTTGGTTAACTTGAAAAGATAAGAGATAAATAGGAAGTGATTAGAAGATGATAAAGCTTACTCAACTTAACAAGCAAGAAATAATTATTAATTGTGATTTGATTTTACATGTTGAAGAAAATCCTCACACTGTTATTAAAATGCTAAACTCTGACAAGTACTTAGTTGAAGAATCAGCACAAGTGGTGGTTGATAAAATAGTGAGTTTTAAGTCTCAAATTATTAAGAAAGCAAAGGAAGATTAAATGGCAATTATTGGATTGATTTTAGCAACTGTATTAGTCATATACGCGATTATGGAAAGCGGCAATTTACTAGCTTTTTATGACTTTGCAAGTGTCCTAATTGTCCTTGGTGGGCTAGCAGGTTCTATGATTGCCAACTATTCTTTAGCTCAGTTAGGAAGGGCTTTAAAGTCATTTCCTAAAATAATTACCTATAAGCCTCCTAACAGAAGTGAGATTTTAGATCAGATTATTGAATTGGCCTATGCCTCTAAAAAAGAAGGGCTTCTTGCCTTAGAAAAATATACAGAAGATATGAAAGACCCCTTCTTTAAAAAAGCAATCCTCTTGATAGTGGATGGAACTAGTCCTGAAAATGTAAGGACAACCTTAGAAGGCGACATTAACCTAAAGGAACTCCAAGAAACTCAGGTCCAAGATGTCTACAATCAAGCCTCAAAATTAGCACCTGCTTTTGGAATGATAGGAACTTTAATAGGCCTTATAAACATGCTTGGTAAACTAGAAGATATGGACTCTTTGGGAACAAACATGGCAGTTGCCCTTATTACTACCTTTTATGGAGCCTTTTTAGCAAATGCCATTTTTATACCTGTAAGTGGAAAACTCCAGACCATTAGCGATAATGAAGTGGAAATTAAAACAATGGTTCTAGAAGGAATACTAGCAATACAGTCAGGAGAGTCTCCTTATCTTATAAAAGAAAGACTAAGCTCTTACATTATCAAGAGCAGAAAGGATTCCAAAGAAGATGCTGAAGAGAGAGCGTAAAGCTGAAGAGGGAGCACCAGATTGGGTTGTATCTTATGGAGATTGTATGTCCTTACTCTTAACCTTCTTTATAATGCTCTTTGCTTTTTCAACAGTGGACGCTAACAAGTGGGAAGAAATTGTTAAATCCTTTAGAGGTAGGCTGGGCTTTAAATATCAAATAGAAGATACTGTCTTTACCCCTATTAGACATAAGGAAAGTGCTTCTTCTAGTAAGATTATGAGATTGGATGAATTGCTAGAAAGAGGCAGAAATATTCCCATCTTCGTAAAGGAAAAGCCAGAAACCCCGCAAACACCAATAGAAGAACCGGAAGACCCTGCAGGTCTAATAAATCAAGGTTTTGAGGAACTCTATGCAGACCTAATGGATGCTCTAAATGAAAAGGGCTATAAGTACGATGTAGATATTATTAAATATGAAGATGCAATCATATTAAGATTTAAAAACAAGATTCTTTTTGAATCAGGAATAGCAGATTTAGATCAAGAAGCTAATATCATACTTTTTGACCTTTTAGAAATAATATCTGACTATGAAAGGGTCTTAGACAAACTAGTTATTGAGGGTAATACAGATAATGTTCCCATAAACACCTTAAAGTATAGGGATAATTTTGAACTATCAATATACAGGGCTTTAAATGTATTTTACTTTATTCAAAATGAAAATCTTTTCCCTGGAAACAAGGTAGAAATAAAGGGATATGGAGAAAACAATCCCATTGCATCAAATCAAACAGAAGAAGGTAGAGCCCTTAATAGAAGAACAGATATGGTAATAACTAAAGCAGAGGTGAAAGAATGAAAAAAACAGTGATTTTAATAGTTATATGTATTGTGCTAATAGCAGCTATAACAACAGGCCTTTTATTACTCTTTCCAAGTACTGCTTCTCCTACAGAGACAGATAATACAGATCCTTTACTTGAATCAAAAGAGCCTACAAAGGAAGAGATTAAAGTCTATCCTTATGTTATGCCTGACTCCTTTGTAACCAATATGAAAAACAGCAATGGCTTTGTCCAAGCTTCTTTAATGTTGGAAATAACCAACGAAAATGATTTGAAATTTATTAGCGATCACAACTATATTTTAAGCGACACCATTATTAATGTCTTAAGAAATACAACCGAAGAAGAATATATGAAAGATGATATTCAACAAATCTTAAGAGAAAGATTAAGACACACCTTAATGACTTCTCTAGAGATAGACAGTATTAGAAATGTGTATTTTTTAGAGCTGATAATTCAATAGGAGAAGAAGATGAAAGATATTTTATCTCAAGCTGAAATAGATGAGCTCATAAGAAACCTCAATTCACCAGAAGAGGAACTTATTCCTGCAAAAAAGGAGAAAGTTAAGTCTTATGATTTTAGAAGACCTAGCAAGTTCACAAGAGAGCAGATAAGAGCTATTGAGGATATCTTTAGCAATTTCTCCAAGATGCTTTCTTTAAGACTAGCAGATCTTTTAAGAAGCACAGCTTTTCTAGAGGTAACATATATCGAAGAACAGACCTTTTATGAGTATACTAATTCTTTACAAAAATCTTCTCTAATTGGAATTTTTGAATTTGAACAAAGTGAATATAATGCCTCTGTAGAGCTGTCTTATTCAGTCGTACAAAGCTTTATTAACCTACTGCTAGGTGGTAGCTCACAAAGTAGACCAGAGCTGTTTTCAGGCTTTACAGAGATAGAAATTAACCTCACAAAAAAAGTGCTCAAGACCTTTATCCAACCCATGATTGAAGCCTGGAAAAACTATGTTGATTTAACAATTGATTTTCAAAGGGTTGAAAACATGGGACAACATGTTCAAATCGCCGCCCCTAGTGATGTAATCATTATTGTTACCTTAAGAATTCAGGTTGCAGAATCTGAAGGCTTTATAAACTTCTGTCTTCCCTACCTTCTTTTGGAACCAGTCCTAAAAAATATTGGTCTTACTCAAGGATTTACCAGGATAGCAAAAGATGAAGGTATATCCTATGAAAACTATCTAAAGGGCAAAATGGATAATAATTATCTTGAATTAGTTTGTAATCTTGGCCAAGCCTATCTAACCTTAGAGGACCTGCAAGAAATACAGGTTGGCGACGTTATTAAGCTAAGAAAAAGAGTTGAACAAAAAGCTGATTTACTGATTAATAATATCCCTAAGTATAATGTAGATTTAGGAAGAAAAGACAATTCATACGCAATAAGAATAAGTAATATTATAGAAAGGATTGTTTAATATGTCTCAAAAATTAAGTCAAGCTGAAATAGACAAACTTTTAAATACCAATGACACCCCCCTTCTTACAGAAGAAGAAATAGATATGCTAGGTGAAATTGGAAATATTGGTATGGGTAATTCCGCCACAGCCTTATCACAAATATTAAATCGCAAGGTAAACATTACCACTCCAAAAGTACTTGTTTTAGAAAACAATGAAATGCCTGATAAATATGCTATGCCCTATGTGACAGTAGAAATAAACTACATAGAAGGCTTAGAGGGTAAAAATGTTCTCAATCTAAAATGTGATGACGTAAAGCTTATAACAAATATTATGATGGGTGGTAAAGGAGAAATTAAAGAAGGTCCTATTGATGAGCTACACCTTAGTGCAGCAGGTGAAATGATGAATCAAATGATAGGCTCCTCCTCTACTGCTTTAGCAGAAATGATGAATATTAGGCTCAATATCTCAACACCTGATGTCTTAGTTAGAGACTACTCCACAGAACACCTTGAGGCCTTAATAGAAGAAGCTCCACTGGTTATGACTGTTTTTAACATGACGGTAGAGGATGTTCTAGACAGTGAAATAATGCTAGTGATGAGCATTGATTTTGCTAAGGAGATGGTTGAAAAAGTTAAGTACCAATACAGTCAAACTTTTTCACAAGAACCAGTAGAAAACACACAGGTTGCTGAGCAAGCAAATGACTCTTACTCTCAAAATGCTAGTTTAGAAAAGGAAAAAGAAAAAGAAAAAGAAAAAGTAAATGTTCAAAAAGTTGAACTACAAACCTTTGGAGAAAAACCTAAATTCCAAAACCTTACAGGTAATAGATATAACGTTCTTATGGATGTTCCTTTAGAAGTTACTATAGAAATTGGAAGAGTCAAAAAACCCATAAGTGAAATTTTAAAGTTCACCAGTGGCACTATTATAGAGTTGGATAAACTAGTAGGTGAGGATCTTAACATTTTAATTAATAACAAAATCATTGGTAAAGGTGAAGTTGTTGTAATTGATGAGCATTATGGGATGAGAGTGTCAGAGATACTAGATAACAAGGAATAAACAAAAACAATTAATAGAAATAACAATTACTTAAGATTAGCAACAAGGAGAGAGTTAATGAATAATACAGGAGTTTTAATAGTAGATGATGCAGCTTTTATGCGAATGATGATTAAGGATATTTTATCCAGAAATAACATACCCATTCTAGGAGAAGCTCCTAATGGAGTAATTGCTGTAGAAAAATATGAAGAATTAAAACCTCAATTGGTCATAATGGATATCACAATGCCAGAAATGAGTGGCGTTGATGCCTTAAGGGAAATAAAGAAAATTGACTCTACAGCCAATATAATAATGTGCTCTGCCTTAGGCCAGCAAGACATGGTTATGGAAGCTATACAAGTTGGGGCAAAAGACTTTATAGTTAAGCCCTTCCAAGAAGGAAAACTGGTGCAGGCTGTAAAGAAATTTGTAAAATAAATTATAGTTTTTATTACTCATAATAGAATTTTACTTCAATATTGATTGATTTAATATTTTTGGAAGGATACACTATATTTCTTATTGTATCCTTTATTGCATTTTAAAAGATACAAATTACTTGGTCTAGGAGAATTAATAATGGAAGCCTTAAGTTCAACATATGTTAGAAAAAATTGGAGTGAAACAATTGAAAAAAGTATTAGAAAGCAACCAGTCTTCATAAAAAGGTCTAGAGACCTTCTTATACTTGCTGAAACTATACATATTGAAAAACTTCTAGAGGACTACAATCTATATATTACCATTGAAAATCTATCTTCAAGCTCTTATGGCGCATACATTGGGGCCTTTGATATATATGAAAAAGGCAACTCTGTAAAGGAAGTTGCAGACCAAGCGGTAGGTCGACTTGTAAAGACTTGTTTAGAATATTATGAAAATTTAAATACAAATATTAATATGCCAGATAGGGCTAAGCTTTATCCCTATGTTTTAAAGGTGCTCTTAGTCTTAATAAAAGAAGAAGACCCTAAAGATATATTAATAATTAAAAGTTAATTTAGAAGCTTTTTGTTTCTTTTGATAAGGACCTAACGGTCATTATTCCACTTTCTGTTTCTATTAAAACTGTTCGACCATAATTGCTTCCTACATCCTTTGCTACAATAGGAATTTGTAATAGTGCCAGATTATCTTGCACTGCCTTTACATTCTTGTCTCCTATAGTCTCTCCAGCCCAAGCAAACATATTAGCTCCTCCAGCAATTTTAGCCACAATATTACCCTTTCGACAGCCCTTAGCCATCATTAGGTCAAGCAACATTTTAACTGCTGTGTTTGCAAATTTTTTTGGATCAGTTTCTATATGGCCCTTTGAATCTGGCAAGAGAATGTGAGACAAGCCTGCAATTTTGGCAAACTTATCATACAAGCAAATTCCAACACAAGAACCCAAGGCATAAGAAATTAGTTCATCTGGAGAGCTAGCTATATTTAAATCTGATATTCCAACTACAATTTGTTTTTTAATCATATAACACCCAATTTTGCAAAAATCTTCTGTAAAGAATCGGGTGTTGGCATTATAAGTAAATTACTTTTAAATACTGAATTATGTGAGTTAAAGGTTCCTTCAATCAATATGAGATTATCGCTCATGGTTCCAAAAATTGAAGCAGGATAGTTTAATACAGCTCCTACCATATCCACCGCTATTCTTGGTGCTTCAAGCCCTATTTTAAAATCTAATATCTGTGAGATAGCATTGGTATAAGAGCCAGATAAAATATTACTAATCTCTAGTAAGACCGATTGGCCCATTTCTGAAAGATTAAAAAGATCATCCACTTCTTCTTTAAGTAAAACTTTTAAAAGATGACTAATTGCTTCTTTTTCTAAAAGAAAAAGTAATAAACCTTCTATTTCATATTTCATTAAGACAAGTACACCAGCAACTTGATTTTCAGGCCCACCTAACTTTTGTGCAATGTGGTTAACATTGGCTATTTCCACAACAGGGACATCCACATTAATTCTGCCCTGTAAAATCAAGGATAAGGAGGTTGCAGCATTACCAGAGCCAATGTTTCCAATCTCTCTTAAAACATCTATTTGCATCTCATTCATATCAAAACTATCCATGATAAACCCCCAAGGCTAAAAATTATACAAGAAGATTACACAGCTTTTTGATTTTTAGCTTGCTTGCTCAAAACCATAGCTTCTTTCCAGGTCTTGCGCATTTCCATCATCATGTTGCTGGCAAGTTCAATCTTTTCTAAATCTTTTTTGATATTACCCATAATTAATAGGTCCATCACGAAATTATACATTTTTTCCAAATGCCCTGATATTTCATATTGAAAATCTAAGATAGATATTAGGTAGGTTATTATATCTTGAGCCTTAATCAAATGTTCATTGGTTTTTTCAATATTTCTTTTTTCTAGCCAGTACTTGGATAAATCTATACTGGATATACACTTATCATAGAGTAAAACAACCAAACCTTCTGCTGTTGACTGTAATACATTATTATCTCCATACTCTTTTAAAACATGTTCGTGTCTCATACTATTCTCCCATCATCATAGAAATAAAATTAGATTGCGAGTTCATCTTGTTTATAGCTACTTCCATTGAACTAAATTGCTTCCAATACTCTTTCTCTTTTTTATCTTTTGTTTCATTGGCTTTGTCAATACGCTTTTGTATTTCATTAATCTTCTTACTTAAGGCATTGTCATTTTGTGTGCTATCATTTAAAATTCCAGCTTTTTCCAACAAGAGTCCTTTGAAGCCCTGCTTGTCTCTAGTGCTAGTTATATATTTCTTTATAATATCGTTTACCCTTTGGAAGAAACCACTTTGATCGTATCTCTTTTTTGCCATTTCTCCGCTAATGTCTCTAGAATAATCTATTTGTGATTCCTTTTTAAACATGGCCATAGTATCTTCAAAATTCTCTTCTAAAGATGCCTTTAAAAGGTTTTCATTAAGTAAAATTTCACCACTTCTATCATTGTTTAAAGAAAGACCCATTTGCTTAAAGGAACCAACTTGATCCTCTATTTGATATATAAAGGCCATTTTTAATTCATTTAACAAAGAGGTAAAAAGAGGTTCAGATTTTAGGATTCCTTCTTTAGCTTTAGCTTCCCAGTCCTTAATTTGCTTTTCTGACATTCCTGCCTTTTGTTCTTCACTTAAAGGCTTATAGTTATAATCTCTTTTTTGTGACAATTGATTGTTTAATTCTTTAATTAAAAGATTGTAGTCATCTACAAAGGCTTTTATGGACTTGTATGCCCCTTCTGTATTATTAGTTATCTCAAAGTTAATTTCTTCTTTTGTTTCCTTTTTCAAAGTATAGGTTATATTGTCTATAGTAAAAGTATTATTACTTCTAGTAATCATTGAACTTTTATCCGAATCGTTTAAATAGAAAATGGCATCTTGCCCATTTCTAAAATCTCCCTCTTGAATTTTAATCATACCTGAGGCTCCAAAAAAATCTCCTTCAATATTTTTTATACTTATTTCAGAGTTGCTTCCAGTTTTTGAAGCTGTAAAACTAACCTGGTCCTTTATACTGTCATAGTCAACTCTTACTCCAGCTTGAGACTTATTTATAGCTTTAAATATCTTATCAATACTATCTTCATGGGAAAAGGAAAATTCTACCCCATTGATTTCAAACTTAATATCTTCTTGCTTGCCAGACAAATCAGCTACTGAGGCCTTTAAATTTAATATATTAGTATCCCCATTTTTTAAACCAAGAAAATCTAACTTCTCTGTAGACTCTCCATGTTCAAGAATTTGCAGAGAACTATTTTTAGCATCTAAAATTAAGGTGTTTTCAGAACTTAAGCCTACCTCAATTCTATTATCTCCAAAAAGTTTGTCTAGTTTAACTTGTAAGTCCTCTATAAAGTCTTCTACTTGATTATAATTATTCTCAAAAGTAACCTGATGTTGTTCTCCGTCCAATCTCAAATTAAAAGAAAAGCCTTCTAAGTTAAATTCTGAAATGTTTGAAAGGTCAAGATCTCCTCTTATGCCTCTCTTAACTCCTTCTTGGCCTTGCACATAAGCCGACTTTGCCAGTTGAACAATCTCATTAATTGAAAAAGCTCCACTTCTTGCATCAGCATTTACAAGTACTGAAAGATAATCATTTTGTTCCAGATTTGTTGTTTTTAAATTACCAGAAGAAAGTATATTCTTAGAGTTATCTGCTAGATTGAAATAGGTTTTTGTAAAATCAGATAATTTATCAATTATCTCCCTATAAGCTTCTTGTTGCCAAAGAGCATATGCTTTTTCTTGCTCAATCCTAACAACCTTTTCTCTTTCAGCCTTCATTAAGCTTTCAATCATCTTTTCTGTTTCCATACCGGATGCAAGACCACTTATTTTATTAGATGAATAATTTAAATTTGATATTTCTTCTGGCATATAAGACCTCTTTTCAAACTTCTTCGTCGGCTATAAGGCCGAATTGTTGTAAGATAGCTATTGAAAAATCAATAAGTTTTGTTGAAGGTATTTCTTTTACAATTTCTTTTGTCTGTGTGTCTATAACTCTAAATATAATTTTGTTAGTAGCTTCATGAATAGAATACTCAATTTTCCTATTATCAGACTTTAGGCTTTGATTTAAGATCTCTACCTGCTCATCCAATTGCTTAGCACTATCAATCTCAATAATATTACTATCTGGGACTCTCACATCTTCAATTTCTGGACTTTTTGTTTTTTTGGAGAACATATTATTATTGCTTTCTCCAGCTGCTATGGGGCCAACAACCCCTGTGGTTTTATCTATAAAATCCATCCCTTACGACCTACTTCCTTTCTGAAAAATATAAAGACTTACCACCGGCAAAGCCGGTGGCAGTTGTCTTTCTTTTTTAACTATTTAGTAATTGTAGTATGGATTGTGGTTGAGCATTAGCTTGTGCAAGCATTACTTGGGCAGCTTGACTCAATACATTCATCTTTGTAAATTCCATTATTTCAGAAGCCATGTCTACGTCTCTAATTCTAGATTCTGCTGCTGACATATTTTCTGCTGCTGTTTGTAGGTTTGTGATTGTGTACTCTAATCTGTTGGTATAGGAACCTAACTTAGATCTAACTTCAGAAACTGTGTCTATGGCAGTGTCCAATACCTTTAAGAACTCTCCAGCTTTTTCAGATGTTTCAATATCATAACCTTCTAGTACTGTTACAGGATCACCATCTGCAACTGCACTTAGGGTAATAGTACCTTCGGTATCAGCAGCCTCTTCACCTAATCCACCAATTACAGCACTCTTACCATCACCAAGGGCAACTGTAAACTTGCCTTCTGCATCAGCAGTATATTCTACAGCATCAGCTCCGCCAATACTAATTTCTGCTTTAGCGCCAGCACCAGTTCCATCTGCTCCCTTTGTTGTAATCTTTACGTTAATTATTAGCTCGTCAGTAGCTTTTTCTGTAGAAAAATCGCCTGTAAAGGTTACAGTAGCACCGTTGATTTCATCAGCTATATCTGGATTTCCTGTATCATATTTATATGCTTGTGTAGTTGTTTCTACTCCAACGCCTAAGGTTATAGCATCCATTTTTTCTAGCTCAACGTTTAGTACTTGACCTGAGTCTGCACCAATTTGTAGAACTCCAGAAAAGACACCATTTTCTCCAGCAGACATAAGGGCTTGACCGTTAAACTTAGTGGTATCAGCAATTCTTGTAACTTCTTCTGCTAATTGGTCAATTTCTTTTTGAATGGTTGCTCTGTCTTCATCGGTTGCTGTTTCATTACCTGCTTGAACAGATAGCTCACGCATTCTTTGTAAGATTGAAGTAGTTTCGTTTAGTGCACCTTCAGCTGTTTGTATTAGAGAAATTCCGTCTTGAGCATTTCTTGTAGCTTGATTTAAGCCTCTAATTTGAGCTCTCATTTTTTCAGAGATAGCCATACCAGCTGGGTCATCACCTGCATTATTGATTCTTAAGCCAGATGATAGTTTCTTTAGAGCACTATTTGTTGTTTCATTGTTTTTTGATAGCTGGTTGTATGTATTCAACGCAGCAATATTGTGATTAATTCTCATGTAATCCTCCTTGATTTGTTCGGGGTTCCTTCCCCTTTGGTCTATTTAAACACCGACCGA
Source organism: uncultured Clostridiaceae bacterium (assembly GCA_964563155.1). GTDB lineage: Bacteria > Bacillota > Clostridia > DUPQ01 > DUPQ01 > DUPQ01. The sequence continues at coordinate 134,896 of CAZLVL010000001.1, forward strand.
GTATTATATATTACTCCACCAGTAAAACTGGCGGAGTGTGTTTAAAATTAGCTATTTAATAATTGTAGTATAGATTGTGGTTGAGCATTAGCTTGTGCAAGCATTACTTGAGCAGCTTGACTCAATACATTCATCTTTGTAAATTCCATTATTTCAGAAGCCATGTCTACGTCTCTAATTCTAGATTCTGCTGCTGACATATTTTCTGCTGCTGTTTGTAGGTTTGTGATTGTGTACTCTAATCTGTTGGTATAGGAACCTAACTTAGATCTAACTGCAGAAACTGTGTCTATGGCAGTGTCTAATACATTTAAGAACTCTCCAGCTTTTTCAGATGTTCCAATGTCATAACCTTTTAGTCCAGCTTCGAATTTTACATCTTTGTTAGCAAATGTATCTGTAAATCCTTTAATGGTTACAGATTGGCCTTCAGCAAGCTTAGCACTATCGTCGCCAACTGTATCGTCCTTTATTGTAACTGCACCATCAGTTACATCAAGACCAGTAAAAGTTTTATCCCCAATTTTAACAGTAGCTTTCTTGGTATCATTGTCATATGAGATAGTAATTGCTAGATCATCTGCATCTGCACTTTCAGGAGCAAAACCTGTAATGGATACGTCAACGTCTTCAAGACCTTCGCTATAAACAGGGTCTTTATATGCGAATTTTCCAACGCCTAAGGTATTTGCATCCATCTTTTCTAATTCAACATCAAGTACTTGACCTGAGTCAGCACCAATTTGTAGAACTCCAGAAAAGACACCATTGTTTTTAGCGGACATTAGAGCTTGACCATTAAACTTGGTGGTATCAGCAATTCTTGTAACTTCTTCTGCTAATTGGTCAATTTCTTTTTGAATGGTTGCTCTGTCGTCATCGGTTGCAGTTTCGTTACCTGCTTGAACAGACAATTCACGCATTCTTTGCAAAATTGAGGTGGTTTCATTTAAAGCACCTTCAGCTGTTTGAATTAAAGATATTCCGTCTTGTGCGTTTCTTGTAGCTTGATTTAAGCCTCTGATTTGTGCTCTCATTTTTTCTGAAATAGCCATTCCAGCTGGATCATCTCCTGCGTTGTTGATTCTTAGACCAGAAGATAATTTCTTTAGAGCACTGTTTGTTGTTTCGTTGTTTTTTGCTAGCTGGTTATATGTATTTAACGCAGCTATGTTGTGATTAATTCTCATGTAATCCTCCTTGATTTGTTCGGGGATCCTTCCCCTTTTAAAAAATACCGGTCAGTATCTTATATCTAATTATTCGGTGTTTTTAAGAGAATCTTTAATAGTGATTTAAAACAAAAAAATATTGAATTTTATTACTTTTATTACTTTTATTACTTTTACTACTTTTTTTACTTTTACTACTTTTATTAGCTTTACTAGTTTGCTAATTTGCTAATTTGCTATTTACTAATTTATTTCACCAACAATGACAATGTTGAGATATTCATTGTTGTCTTTAAGGTCTATTTCATAAAGGTCCACTCTTTTTCCCTCTTCTTCATATATTCTAAGAAGAGGTCTTAAAGGTAAGCCTTTATTATTCTTTATTACTACAGCCTTGTAGCCGTTACTTAATTCTACTAGGGTACCTGGATTGTATGGGGTTATGCTATTAATGAATACTCTAGCTATTTCAGGGTCAAACATATGACCAGCATTGGCCATAATGTATTCTAAGGCCTCTGATTGGCTCCAGGCTTTTCTATAGGGTCTATCTGAAACAAGAGCATCATATACATCGGATATGCATAAAATCTTAGCAAAAAGATTAATAGACTTATCTGTTAAGCCAAAAGGATAGCCTTTCCCGCTATGATATTCATGATGCATCAAAACTCCCCTTCTACCTTGAATGGTCAAGCAGCCTTGTTCAGTAAGGTATTCATAACCTTTTAGAGGATGTCTCTTAATTAGATCATATTCTTCGTCATTGAGTTTTCCAGGCTTATTTAAAATGGCTGAAGGTATAAATATCTTACCTATATCATGCATAAGAGCGCTCTTAAAAAGATCCATAATAGTTTGCTTGCTCATCATCATTTTTTTACCTACTATGGATACAATCAAAGCTACATTAACACAATGGGAATAGGTATAGTCATCATGGGTCTTAATATACATGACATTATATGAGGTGCTATCGCTACTTAAAAGTTCATCAATTATTGATTCGGTTAAGACCTCAATGTCACTCCAGTTGTTAAGCATACCCTTATTGTTGCTTCTTATTGATGTATATATATCTTTAACCTTGCTGACTGCAGACAGTCTAGCCTTAGGGTCCATTACTTCATCAATATCTATACCTTCTGACAACTCATCTTCTATATAAATACCTAGATACCCCAAGGCATCTAGGTGTCTAATATATTTTTCTGTTAATTTTGCGTTCCTTTTAAGGTAAATCTCCCCATATTTACCATAGACATCCTTTCCTATTACCATGTCTTCCTTTAAGAAAGTTATGGGTACATACCTCATTTTTCATTCCCTTTTTTTAGAAGTTCTCCAACTTGATCTAAGGTTGCTGCATCTTCTTTGGCTACCGCCTTAAGATTCTCAGAGGTTACTTCTACGACTATTTCCTTTCGTAAAATCCTAATGCTACTTTTTGCATTTATTCCCAGCTTTACTTTGCTGCCCTGAGTTTCGATTACAACAACCTCAATATCTTCTCCTATAAGGATAGCCTCTCCGGCTTTTCTTGATATTACTAACATGTTAAATCCTTTAACTGTTTAAAATTTTGTGGCGAACACTGTACCTTTCATCATCCAAAATTAGTTGTACTGCATTGCCACTATCCCTATTTATTATTATAGGGCTTCTAAGGTTAATTGTCATCTCTTCTATACTATTTGGTATTACAACAATTGCTAGAGTTATTATGTTGTCACTTGCTTTTATTTCAAGAATATTTGCTAGCTCCTGACTAATGGGGGGTGCATAGTTTTCATCAAACATTTTAGGGTCTAAAAGAACAAAAGTGACACTGTCGTCCTTTGCCTTTAAAAGCATAAAAGGATTGTCTTCTTTTTCAGATGCTTTTGTTAATTTAAAATCTCTTATACTTTCAAAACCGTAAATTTCTCTCTTAAAAGTTATGTTTTCTGGATATTCCATTACTAAATCTCCCCTTATCTATCTTATGAAATCCAATAGTGACAATTGTATTACAGATACCGAAGCTGAAAGAGCAGCTTCATAGGCCTGTTCTGCCAGTTTATAGTTTATTATTGCTTCTTCTATTTCCATATCTTCAATGTCTGAAATTCTTGTTTTTAGGGTCTCTTCTCGGCTTTTTAACTGAGTGTGCACCGAGTCTAGCCTATTGGCAGCGGTTCCAATCTTTGTAAGGTGACCTAAGATTCTGTCATAGTTATCTTCCAAGACTTTACCTAAGTCCTTATATTTTTCTATATCAAAATCATCTGCCAAGATTTCATTTGTAATATTGTCTAAGGTGGTTAAGAGGTTATCAGGGCCACTTCCCATTATCTCTAGGGCAGAAACCCTTATATCCATATTCATACCCTTACTTATATTTACTCTAACCTTTTGCGTTATTTCAAAATCTCTTTGGGCTTGGTCCATACTTTCAATATCTAAGCCATTGTATAAATAAGTTCCTGCTACTTCTTTAATTGGACTTGTCTTGGTGCTAAAGCCTCCAAAGATGAATATGCCAGAGGAGCTATAATTTAAATCACTAATGATTTGTTCTTTGTATTGTAAAATCTCATCTGCTATAGCTACCTTTCCTGATTTAGGCAAAGTTTCATTGTTGGCTGAATTAGCCAGTTCAATTATCTTTAACATACACTTATTTATATCTGTTAGGGCTGTTTCAGTATCACTTATGGCAGATCTTGCATTATCAATATTAGAATAATATTTTGTTAGATTCTTCTTATCATTATTTAATCTACTTAATAGATTAGCTGCTACTGGATCATCATAAGCAAATTGATTCTTTTTACCACTTCCATATGAGTAGGAAGTTGTTAAAAGCTTTTGATGGGCAGTATCTATATCTCTTAGAGTTCTTCTTGCTGCCATTCCATTTGTTATTCTCATAGCTGGTCTCCTATACCATATTTATCAAGGTTTCTAACATCTCACTTAGCACCCTCATTAAATTTGCTGCTGCTTCATAGCCTTTTTGAAACATCTCCAAATTAATGGTTTCTTCTGTTAAACTAACTCCCATTACAGAATCTCTTTGGTCTATAACATAGTCCATAATTTCTCTTTGACCCATTTCTCTCGCCTTGGCATAACCTGTTGTAATGGTAACTTGAGATATAATTGATTCAATATATTCTTCCAAATTCCCTATATCTTCACCTTCAAAAACTAAGCTACTACTTTCTCTTAGCTCAATAAAGTTCATTAGGTTCATGTTGTTTGCAATGGAAAGATTACCTAATATTTCTGTGTCTGACGTGGCAATATTAGCTCCACTTTCCATAAGCTCTTTAGATAATCTAATATCAATGCCCTTAGTAAAGTTTGGGTCAAAGAAGTTTATATTGGTTCTTGAAGCTTCACCACCATAGGGCATGGTATAGCCTTGCTGGTTAATGGTGTTAAAGGCTTCCACAACACTACCTGCTAGCTTATTTAATTTATCAATAATGTATTCAAGTCCCATGTGGTCTTGGCTATTTCCATCTCTTATATCCGTCATGGCCTTTAAGGTTCCACTTGTTAATACAATTTTAGTTCCAGTATCCTTCCAATATAGTTGGCTGTAGGTGCCACCAGTGGCATCACTTGCAAGATTATTTCTAATATCAATTTCGTGGACTGTATAGTGGTCTACAAGGCTATAGCCTCCTGCTAGAACCTGGTATTCACCACTATCTTTTTCTACAGTGGTTAAATCCATGTATTGGGATAATTGGTCTACCATAAGATTTCTTTCATCTCTTAGCTCATTAGCCTTTTTCCCGCTGGCCTCAAATTCAAATATTAATTGATTTAGTTCCGCTATTTTATGGGCAGTATGGTTTATGTCTTTTGCAGCTGCTACCAAATCTTGGTTTATTTCATCCTTGTAGCTGGTAAGAGCCTTAGTTGTAATGTTTAAATTTTCTGTAAACAAAATAGCATTTTGTTTTACTTCCTCTCTCATGGTCATGTTTGTTACATCAGCAAGGAGAGTCTCCATGGAATTAAAAAGATCGGTTAGCATATTGTCTAAAGAATCTTCTTTTCCATTTCTCAAAATACTGTTGATATAGATATATGAATTGGTTTTTAAAGAAAGCTCTGATTGGATTGCACTTTCTTTTCTATACATTTGGTCATAGTAGTCAAACCTAACCTGCTTTACCTCAGAGGCTAGCACTCCTCTTCCTATGTTATTGGCTCTGGCATCAACAAATAATCCTTTTGAGTTATCTGCTACAGCTTCAAAAACAACCACCTGCCTAGAAAAACCCTTGGTGTTAGCATTGGCTATATTATGGCCAGTCACATCAATGGCTTTTTGATGGGCAAATAGGCTTTTTCTTACCAGTTCAATTCCACTAAATGTACTCATCTTCTATACCTTTCTATCAAGCAAAGTGGTCTTAGGAAGATACAAGGAAGACCTATCATCTATTACATCTAATATTGATTTAAGTTCCTCCATTTTACTTTCAACAATCTTGTAATTTACAAACTTTAGTTTTTCCTGCTTTTCTAAATCTGCTTGTAATCTTTCACTTAAGATTTCCATTCTTTCTATTTGACTAGGATTTAAGTGTTTTTTTATGCTTCTTTTAGTAAGCTTCTTAATTCCATATTCATGTCTAATACTGTTTAGAGTTTTTTGTCTTTTGTTTTCTAAAAGAGACAGCTTCATAAGCAAGCTCTCTTCTAGCCTAATCATGCTGTTCAAACTTAAAATATTATTACTTTTTAGGACCTCTGCTTTCTTTTCTGAAACCTGATTAAACTGATTTAAGATTTCCACTTGATCTGCATATAGGTCAACTACTTCTTCGAACATATTTCTCATGACTCCTCCTTTTGGCATAAGAAAGAATACTTTAGTATAAAGCCCTCTTTTTTTTATTAAATTCCTTGTCTTAATCTATTTTTCTAGAATAGAATCAATTATTTTCTCAGCCAATTTTTCACTATCTACCTTGTATTGGCCCTTTTGAACCTTGTTTTTTAATTCTTCTACCAGTTCTTTTCTGTCAACATCTGAGGTCTTAGCCTTTTGTACATACTTACCAACCGATTTAGCTTCTTGTGAAATATCAACCTGGTCTTTTATGTTAAGGCTCTTCTTTTTTACATCCTCTGTTTTGTTATTCTGCTTGATTTTATTTATCGCATCATATGCTTTTAAGGGGTTAATTTTCATAATATGCCTCTACTTTACTTTCTTAATCTATTTGTTAAACTGCTAATTTCATCCATTACCTGAACTAGTTTAGAGTTAATCTGGTACAATCTTTGGGCCTTAATTAAATCTGTCATTTCTACAGCTAAATCTACGTTAGATCCTTCAATAAAACCCTGTCTTAATATTATATCGGCAGTTTGCGTATTTTCCTTAAGTTGTGGGCTGTCAAGATATAAATCGCTTCCTACAGGGATTAAATCTTGAGGATTTTCAAAGCTAATTGTATCTAAGACAAATGTTCTTCCACTATTTTCAAAGGTCAACAAGCCATCTTCACTAACAATAAAGTCTTTATCATTTTCGTCTACAGTTATAACTTGTCCAAAAATATCTAATAATAGCATACCATCTTTATTGGCTAATGCATATGTATCATTGATAGCTGCCTTGGTAAAGCTGCCTCCTCTTGTAAAATAGGTGGCGGTGCCATCGGTTACTTTTAAAAATCCTTCCTTTTCAAAGGATAAATCATAAGGGTCTTTTGTCTCTCTTAAGGGGCCAGAGGTAAAGTCCTTATAGTAGTTATTTACTCTAATCCCATTTCCCATATTGTATTCTAGGTCCGAGGCAGTATCTACCTTGTTATATAGCATATCACTAAATTGAATGGCTGTTTTTTTATAGCCACTGGTATTTATATTAGATATATTTCCAGAGATAAGATCAAATATCTTTTCTTGAGTTAACATGGAGTTGGCTGCTATGTAATATGCATTGTTCATTTTTTACTCCTCTTAAAATACTGCAATTCCATTAATGGTTTTACCCTTCATCTCATCCATTATCTGAATAACTGTTTGGCTTGTTTCAAACTTTCTGCTTATATCCATCATTTTAAGATACTCTTCACTCATATTCACATTGGATTTTTCACTATGTCCTGCTCTTATTAAAGAATCATTTGCTACTATGGGATCTTGTTCTGAAACATAGTAATCCAAAACTGATTTTGACAAATCATTGTAATCAAAAAAGTCATAAAGAAGAATTTGGTCTACTACTATATTGTTTTGTACAAGACTTCCATCTTCTCTTAGAATAAACCCATCATCACCAAGAAATATATTGCCATTTCTTCCTTGAATAAAGCCACCATGTTGGTCTCTTAAGTAGCCTAATTGGTCCACCTGATAAGAGCCTCCTCTTGAGTAAGACATAATTCCATTATGTTCTACTCTTATGAATCCTCTTCCATCTATGGCAAAATCATTTTCCTTTGTTTTATATATTTCACCTTGGCTAAAGTCTGTGTAGGTATTTATGGAGTATTGATATTTTTTCTCTGATTTGTATTCTTCTTGAATGTAGTAGTCGGAAAAAGACTGAACAGTTAAACTGTCTCTTTTATATCTATCAGTTACTGTATTTGCTAGGTTGTTGGAAACAAGGGCTAATTGACTGTTATATACCAACAAAGATTGTCCCAATTGCTGAAGACCTAAATCCATCCTTTTTCCTCCAAAATGTTATCACCTAATATATCGGTAGCTTTTTTCTATACTTTAAAGGTTATCTTGTAGTTCTTCTTTTAATTTCGCTAAAATACCTGAAATAATCTGAGATATTCTAGATTCACTTAAGTCTACAATTTGTGCTATTTCCTTATAGGTTAGCTCCTCGTAATAGTAGAGGTTGAGAATAATTTTCTCTTTTTCTTTGAGCTTTTGAATATTTCTTGCTAAAGCCTTATGCATTTCTGACTTATCTAAGGCATACTCAGGATACTCCTCAGCTTTTTTTGACCTAATAATGTCCCCATTTTCTTCAATGAAAGATTCAAAGGATGCCATATTACTCAAGGAATCTTCTTCTTGAGTTCTTTTTATCACATCTTCGTTCACATTAAGGCCTTTTGCCATTTCCTTTAAGCTGGGTTCTCTTCCATATTTGTTTTGAAAGGTATTAATAAATTCATTTAGATTCTTAGCTCTTTTTCTGGCATCTCTTGTTAAAATATCAACCTTTCGCATATAGTCTAAAATCTGACCCTTTATCCTAAGACAGGCATAGGAAGGAAATTTAACATTTTTATTTATATCAAATTTTTCTACAGCATCCATTAGGCCAATAACTCCTTCGCTGTATAAATCATCCTCTTCTATTATTCCTATACGAGTACAAGGAATAGAATAAATGACTCTTTTTACTAGATATAAGTATTTTTCTACTAAGACATTTCTCAGGTCAATTGATTTTGTATTTTTATAATTAATCCATAAATTCTTGTCTTCCATTAAACACCTCAAATATCACCATTAAGTTTTATACTTCCAACAACTTGTATCTTTACATTTTTTTCTATCTCATTATAGGATAGAACATCAATGTTTTCATCTATCTGGTCCACTATCTCATTGAGATAGATGCGGACTATGGGAGAAGTTAAGATTATAACATCAATTCCCAGTTTTGCGGTTTTACTTAGTTCATCTTTAGTAGCTGTCATTAGCATACGGATTTTATCTGGCTCTAAAGCCAAATAACCCCCTCCATCTGAAGCTCTAACTCCCTTGGTTATTAGGTCTTCAATTGCAAAATCCACCGTTAAAACATCAATTATTCCCTTAGGGGCATATATGTTTGAAATCTCTCTTTTTAGGGCTTGTCTTGCATATTCAATCAGTACATTTATATCCTTTGTAGTCTTGCCATAATCACCCAAGGTTTCAACAATTAAATCTAAGGACTTTATAGGGATTCCTTCTTTTAAAAGCCCAATAAGAACCTTGTGAAGCTGTCCCACACTTATAACCTTGCCCATTACTTCTTCTACTAGAGCATTTTGTCTTTCTTGCAGATTATCCACAAGTTTTTGAACATCTTGTCTTGCCAATATCTCAAAGGAATGTTTTTTAATAACCTTTGATATATGGGTGGCTAAAACAGCTGATGGGCTTGTAACAGTATAACCTAGCATTTGAGCCTTATCTTGGACCTTCTTACTTATCCATTTTGCATCTATTCCATAGGCAGGGTCCTTTGTTTCAATACCTTCAATATCATCTTCATAATCTGATTGAGGGCTAATAGCCAGCATATGGTCTACTAAAAGCTCTCCTCTTTCTATTAAATTATTTCTAATCATAATAGTATATTCATTGGACTTTAGGGCCAAATTATCTCTAAACCTTACTACTGGGATAATAATACCCATGTTAGAAGCAAATTGATTTCTTATGGTTACCATCCTATCTAGAAGGTCTCCTCCTTGAGCTTCATCAATTAGAGGGATAAGAGAATATCCTAACTCTATCTTTATTGGATCCACATTTAATAAATCCATAATATTGGTTTTGACTTTTTCTCTTTCAGGTAGACTTTCTTCTTCAACAAACTCTTCTTGTGTTTTTTTAGGTTGAATCTTTCTGTAGAGTAGATAGCCTAAAACTACTAAAAAGGAACCAACAAGTAAAAGTGTAAAACCAGGAAATCCAGGTACTAGCCCTAAAACTATCAAGGTTACGCCGGTGATGAAGAGGACTTTGTAATCTGAAAAAAGTTGCTTTGAAAACTGTTCACTTAAATCTTCATCGTTGGATGATCTTGTTGCCATAATACCTGTTGCTGTAGAAACCATTAAAGATGGCAATTGAGATACTAGACCATCTCCTACAGTAGCTAGGGCATATACTGTAATAACTTGAGAAAAGTCCATGCCTTGGACGGTCATACCAATAATAATTCCACCAATAAAGTTTATTAAGGTTATTATTATTCCCGCTATAGCATCTCCTTTTACAAACTTGGTTGCTCCGTCCATGGCCCCATAGAAGTCTGATTGGAATTCTACTCTTTTTCTTCTTTCTTTTGCTTCTCTTTCATCTATTAAGCCTGCATTCAAGTCTGCATCTATGGCCATTTGCTTTCCAGGCATTGAATCTAAGGTAAACCTAGCTGCAACCTCTGAAACTCTTTCAGCTCCTTTGGTTATAACTATAAATTGGATAATCATTATAATTAAATAAATTACTAAGCCTACTACAATATTTCCAGAGACAACAAAATTACCAAAAGCAGTTATAACCTTACCAGCCTTGCCTCCTTCTCCTAGAATCAACCTTGTAGAAGAAATATTTAATGAAAGTCTAAAGAGGGTTGAAATCAAAAGTAAAAAAGGAAAGGTGGAAAAAGCTAAAGGCTCTTTTACATAAAGGCTGGTTAAAAGAATTATAAGGGAAACTGTAATGTTAATTATTAACATAAAGTCCAAGATACTTGTAGATAGAGGAACTATAATTATAATTACAATCCCTATTACTATCATGGCTAAAAGGCTTTGTCTAAATTTTGCTTTAATATTAATCACCTGTCTTTCCTTGATTTTTCATATTGTAAACATAGGCTAAGACTTCTGCAACCGCTTTATAGTGTTCATAGGGGATTAAGTCTCCTACTTCAACCTGCCTAAACAAAACCTGAGCAAGGGGTTTGTTTTCTACAATATGAATCTTTTTATCCTTTGCAATCTCTTTAATTTTTTCTGCAATTAGTCCCTGCCCTTTGGCTAAAACCTTTGGGGCAGGATCCTTTTTATGGGTGTACTGTATAGCAATAGCCAAATGAGTTGGATTGGTTATAACCACATCAGCTTGTGGAACAGCTTGCATCATTCTCATTCTGGCCATTTGTCTTTGCCTATTTCTTATAAATGACTTAATTTGAGGATCTCCTTCAGTATTTTTGAACTCATCTTTTACCTCTTGCTTGGTCATTTTCAGTTTGTTCTCATAGTCAAACCACTGGTATATGAAGTCAATAATAGCTATTGCCACCAAACCTATTAATATACTGGTTAAAATAGATACTAAAGTATTTAAGCCCCTGTTAAGAGCTGGCAGCAATTCATAAAAACCTAAATATGAAAATTCCATTGATGCCTTAGCAATGGCAGAATAGGATAATAAAATTATAACTGCCATTTTGCCAAGATTTTTTACCAATTCAAAAAGTGTTCTTTTGGAAAATATTCTCTTTAGGCCTTCCATAGGATTTAGCCTTTTTAGGTCTGGCTTAAGTTTTTTTGCAACCACCAAAAAACCTACCTGTAAATAATTAGCTAACATACCTACAGCCAACATTGAAAAAAGAAAGACACCAGCTGTTTCTAAAAAGAAAATTCCATACTTCATATAGTCAAACTTTAAATCAATCTCTTTAATGTAAAGGGAGTCTTGCAAAAACAAGGCTGCTTTTGTCATGGCATATGTCAAATATATACCTATCAAAAGAGTTATAGTTAATAGAGATAGAGCATTTATAATCTCTATACTTCTATTTACATCTCCTTCTTTTCTGGCATCCTTTCGTTTTTTCAAGGTTGCCTTTTCGGTTTTTTCTCCTGACATTACACAAAACTCCTAATTAATAAAAGCATTCTTTCAAACATAAACTCAAAATACTGGTCTAGCAACTCAAATAGGGGAGCTACTAAAAAAATTAATAAAATCATGGATACAGCTATTTTTACTGGTATCCCTATAACAAAAACATTCATTTGAGGTACAAATTTAATAATTACTCCTAAAACAAATTGAGTAATCAGGGTTAGTAAAAGTAAGGGCAATATTATCTTTACGGCATAAGCATAGGTAAAGGAAAAGGAATTTATGAATATCTCATAAAAGATACCTGAGACTTCTGTCCCTTGTATTGGAATGGTGTCAAACATGGAATAAAGAAGAAATATAAGTTTTGTTGCTCCTTTAGTGGATAAAAAAACAAAAAGCCCAATGGTGTAAAAGAGATTTCCAGTTAAAGGAACCTGCATTTGCATTTGAGCATCATATAATCCTCCAACATTAAAACCCATATTCATGTCTGCTAGTTGACCTGCTGCATAAAAAACTGAAAAGAACATAAAGCTTAGAAAACTAACCGACATACCTATAAGTGCCTCTTTGGCTAAAAGAGCAATATAAAGACCTGAATTCAAATTAGAGATTTGAGGAATCTGGGGCATATTCAAAATTATACTTATCCCTAAAATAAGGCTTAGACCAATTTTTGTAGTGTTAGGTATACCTTTTCTTCCAAAGATTGGAGATACTAGAACAAAGGATGAAATCCTAGCTAATATCAATAAAAATATATCAATATTACTGTAAATTAGAGAAAAACTACTCATTTAATTATTGAGATAATTTTACCAAACAAGTCTGTTGTAAACTCGGTCATTTGAACTAACATCCATGAACCTAAAAGTACCAAGGCTAAAAAGACAATTAGTATTTTAGGAACTAAAACCATGTTTTGCTCATTAATCTGGGTTGCTGCTTGGAAAACAGCAATAATAATTCCCACCAGCATAGCCACTAACATAATGGGAAAGCTGACCTTTAGCACCACCATTAGAGCATCTTTTATTAAATTTACTACAATTGCTTGATCCATTCTTTTTCCTTTCTATATGCTACATAAAACTACTTATTAAGGTCTTGATTACCAATTCCCAACCATTTACTAGGACAAATAAAAGAATTTTAAAGGGTAGAGATATCATAGAAGGAGGTAACATCATCATACCCATGGACATAAGGATTGAAGATACCACCATATCTACCATAATAAAAGGAAGATATATTAAAAATCCAATCTTAAAGGCTATGGTAATCTCCCCAATAATAAAGGCAGGAATTACAACAGCTAAGGGCAAATCTTCTAGCTTATCTGGAATCTCTTCAATGCCAGAAAGGGATAAAAACATATTTATACTTTCTGGATTTGATTGGGCTTGTTTAAACATAAATTCTTTTAAAGGGCCTTCAGAAGCCTCCATTGCTTGGATAATGCTTATCTCCTCTTTTATATAAGGGTCATAAGCTTGCTCTTTAATCACTCCTAGGGTTGGAGACATAATAAAGAGTGTCAATATTAAAGATATTCCTATTAAAACTTGATTGGGAGGCATTTGTTGGGTTCCCATTGCATTTCTTGTAAAAGAAAGCACTATTAGGATTCTTGTATAAGAGGTCATCAACAACAAAATTGTAGGCAGAAGGGTAAGAACTAGCAGAACAATAACTACAGGTATTACATCTGAAAACCCAGATAAAACGTCTATTCCTTCTTCTAAAATTTGTCCAATCTCCTCTTCAGGCTCTGCTAAAATTTTATAGGGCATTAGCAAAGAGATAACAAGCATTAGAAAGGCCCCTACCCTAATTTTTCTCATACAAATCTCGCTTCATTATTTAGATTTTTGTGTCATTTGGGAAAAAATATCCTTAAAGCCACTCTCTTGGATTTCCTTTGGAAATTGGACCAATTCATCTTTGTTTATCTTGGCAAGCAAATTCATAGAAGAAGAGGTTACTCCGATTAAAAAAACATCCTCTCCTACTTGAATCATCTCTATATGTTTGTCTTGCGCAATGACAACGCGGTCAATGTTTTTGGCATACCTGCTCACAGAAAGACTAGAAGTCTTTCGTGACCATCTTCTTAAAATCCAATAAAACCCATAAAGTATGGCAATAAATAAGATGAGACCAAAAACAAGGGTTAGGACATCTTTTACTTCCATCTGCCACCTCTGATGCGTATAAATATACTATACAGGGGCTAGTTTATCAATGTCTTTACCAATTTATTCTTGATTTTTCAAAGAAATTTGCATTTTATTTCAAGTTTTTAATAATCTTCATCCAATCCAGTAAAAGCTCTTTTTCAAATGATGGAAAACCTGCTATATAGTGATTTTCAAAAGTCTCTTTTTGATTAGACCATTTAAGGATATAGAGGCTTTTTTGACCTGGAATTTCAAAAAATTCATTAACAACCTTTGTCTCTCCCTTTTCTATATACCATCTTCCTTCTACTAAAGGATCAGCTTTTCCATATTCTTCTATCTTGTAGTTAACCTCATAATTCTCATTGGTATCATTAGCCAAATAGACCTTTCTATACCAACCATTTGCTTCATCAATCATAAGACATAAGGGATTTTGTGATCTTCTGATAACATCAAAGGCTAGTTTTTTCTCAAAGTAATAATCTACTACAGCATCTGATATTTGAGGCCAGCCATCCAAGAGGTTCCACCATAAAATTCCAGTCATATCCCACTTTTTAATTCTTGTTCTTTCTATAAAGAATTTAAAGGCTTCAGCTTGAGACATTTGAGATAATTTATAAAAGGTATCCAAATCATCAGGCATATCCCCAGCCAAAATTCTAACTTGATTTATCATTAAGGTATTTCTCCACCCTAGAACATCTTCAATAAGGTAGTCCTCTGTACTGTGGTGGGCCCAGGCTTTGCTTACATTGATTGGCCACATTTCATCCTTAGCAATAAATTTTTCTATAGTTTTAGGGCTAGGACAACCATGATAACCTATTTCCCCAATAAACTTTGCACTGACATGTTTATAAAAATCATCCTTAAAGTAGGCCCTTGGTCCCCAAATATGTTGCTCAGGAACATTAAAGGGTCCAAAGCCTTCAGGAATTTCTGGTGAAGATTTCAGATAATACCTAAAAGGGTCATGCTGCTGAACAGCCTTTTCTAAGACATCTCTTGAAATCCTGTTGTGCTTACTCTTGTATTCTGGATACCAATACTCTGCTGACATAGCATCGATTTCATTATCTCCACACCATAGGACTAAACTAGCGTGGTTTCTAAACTTCTTTATAACCTTTTCAGCTTCTGTGCTAACTATTTCATAAAATTCTTCTGTTTGTGGATAATTAGAATTTCCAAAGGAAAAATCCTGCCAGACCATAATACCTAACTTATCACATTCATCAAAAAAGGAGCTTTCAGGGTATACAGATCCTCCCCAGCATCTAATCATGTTGCAATTACTTTCTTTTGCCAGCTCAACAAATCTTTTTTCTCTTAAATGGTCCTTGCTATGCAAGATATCTAGGGCTACATGATTGGTTCCATATATGAAAATAGGTCTTTCATTTACATACATCTTAAATTCTTGCTTATCTTTTTCATAAGACTTTTCTAACCTAAAGGTTCTCAACCCTATAATATCAGTTCTAGAATCTACCACCTTGTTTTCATGTAATAGTTCCATGGTTACTGTGTAAAGGTTTTGTTCCCCGTATCCTGTAGGCCACCAAAGTTTAGGTTTATCTATTAAAAATCCATCATTTCCACTTACAAACCATACAGGACAAGTGTGTTCAAAAGTAGAGTCTTTGCAAACTCCTCTTACTCTTAAGGAAAAGTCCTTTAGGTCTAAATCTGTTTCAAACCTGTAAGCAAAACGCATACGGATCTTATCCAAAGAAAATGTAGGGGTTGAATAGTAGGCTTGAGTAATTCTAGTCTTTTTTAAGGCTTT
Organism: uncultured Clostridiaceae bacterium; assembly: GCA_964563155.1. GTDB lineage: Bacteria > Bacillota > Clostridia > DUPQ01 > DUPQ01 > DUPQ01. The sequence continues at coordinate 150,612 of CAZLVL010000001.1, forward strand.
TATCTCTACACTCTTCCAAAGTCCAGCAGACACAAGACGGGGAAAAATATCCCAACCCATCATGTGAGGAGCTTTTCGGATGTAGGGAAGCTCAGAACAGTGCCTAGCCCCTCTCATCCAAACAGAATATTCCTTTTCTTTTATATAGTTCATGGTAGAGTATATTCTTACAGATAAGAAATATGTTTTTCCTGCTTCAACATAAGAACTTATATCAAACTCTTGCTCCACCAACATATTTTCACTATGGCCTATTAAAGTATCATCTAAATAGATATCAGCTATAGTATCAATACCATGAAAAATAAGAAGTAACTTATCTCCTTTAAGGCTTGGATCTAGGGTAAATTCTCTTGTGTACCACCACTGATAATACTCATACTTGGCAAAATTCATGGAGTTAGTACCAAAATATGGGTCTTCTTCTAGTTTTGCTTCTACCAAATCAATCTCTACATTTCCTGGAACCTGTGCAGGAATTTTTGTATAAGAACTTTTTTCTAACATAGAAGGCACACTCACGTGAGCCTTTTTTTCTTGCTCGAAATATAAGGTCCATTGGCCATCAAGTATCATTTTTTCCATATTTATTAACCCTTTTTGCATATTCTAATATATCTTTATCTCTTTTTAGCATAAACAAAAATGTGTAATCATCACACTGAGATAAAGAGGTTTCCATCTTTTCAATTGCTGTTTCTAAATCATACCATTTCAAAGAAAATCCTAATTGGGTTTCTGCTCTTGTCAATTTTGAGTTTTTTCTTTGCCCCTTTTTAACTGCACAAAAACAATAGGATATGTGCAAAAAGTCATTTTTTGATTTGTGTTCCTCCACCACTCCTAAAAAAGTTATTATCTTACAAGCGTATCCTGTCTCTTCTCTTATCTCTCTTAAGAAGGCTTCTTCTTTGGATTCCCCTTCTTCGATTCCCCCTCCTGGCAACTTGTATAAGCCTGTTTGAGACATATGCATAAGGGCAACCTTACCTTTTTCATCAAAAAGTATTCCCCTTGCTCCGTATCTGCTAATACGGGATACAAACTTTTCTTCCCCTTTATTAAGAATTTGATAATCGGTTATTCTATGACTTAGCACGCTACCCTCACTGACATTAAGCCTGGAATTTTTCTAATGATATTTCATATTATAACACATAAAAAAAGCGGCTGTTCTTCAACAACCACTTGATTTTTAGATTATTTAGAGCTCTTAGTCATTTCTTGCAAGTCTCTTATAGGTTTCATACCTGTCTTTAGCATCTCTTGCAGATTTTTGATATAACTCTTCAGCTAATTCTGGGAAGGTAACCTTTAGTGATGTATATCTGGTTTCTCCTTTTAGGAATTCGATATAATCTTCTGTAGGTTCTTTAGAATCTAGAACGAAAGGATTCTTTCCTTCATCAGCAAGCATTGGGTTGTATCTGTATAGGTGCCAGTAACCAGCTTGAACTGCTTTTTTCTCTTGAAGTTGAGCTGTGCCCATTCCAGTTCTTATACCATGATTGATACAAGGTGAATAAGCAATAATCAAAGAAGGTCCATCATATGCTTCTGCTTCTTTAACCGCTCTTACAAATTGATTTTGGTCTGCTCCCATAGCAACTTGTGCTACATAGACATATCCATATGACATAGCCATTAAGCCCAAATCTTTTTTCTTTACCTTTTTACCAGCTGCAGCAAATTTTGCAACAGAGGCAGTAGGTGTAGCCTTACTAGCTTGACCTCCAGTATTTGAGTAAACTTCAGTGTCATAAACAATAACGTTTACATCTTCACCAGATGCTAGAACGTGGTCAAGACCACCATAACCAATATCATAAGCCCAGCCGTCACCACCAGAGATCCATTGAGAAATCTTAATGAAGTAGTCTTTCTTTTCAATAAGTTCATCTACAATTGGACTGCTCTTGCAGGTTTTAAGAGCTTCATAAAGGGCATCACTGATTTGTCTAGTGTTTTCCCCATCATTTTTATTATCTAACCAGTTTTGTGCAGCTTCTTTTACAGAATCAGCAACATCTGTTTCTAAAAGTTCAACCAAAAGGTCTTCTACTCTTTCACGAAGGTGTCTGGTTCCAATATACATTCCGTATCCAAACTCAGCATTGTCTTCAAATAGAGAGTTTGCCCAAGCAGGTCCAAAACCATTTACATCTTTACAATATGGAGTAGCAGGTGCAGAACCGCCCCAAATTGAACTACATCCAGTTGCATTGGCTATTAGCATACGGTCTCCAAACAATTGGGTAATAAGTTTGATATATGGGGTTTCTCCACATCCAGGACATGCTCCTGAGAATTCCATATATGGAGTGTGGAATTGGCTACCCTTAACCGTAAACTTACTAAAGCTTGTATCCTTTTGTGTTAGGGTTGTAGAATATTTCCAGTTAGGAGCTTGTTTTAGTTGAGTATCAATTGGCTTCATTACTAAGGATTTTTCTTTAGAAGGACAAACCTGAGCACAGTTTCCACATCCAGCACAATCATAGGGAGAAACTTGTATTCTAAAGGTCAATTCATCTAAGCCCTTACCAACAGCCTTTTTAGATTCAAAGGTTTCAGGTGCATTTTCTCTTTCAGATTCATCCAATAGGAAAGGACGAATTGCTGCGTGAGGACATACATAAGAACATTGGTTACATTGGATACAATTATCCATAATCCATTCAGGAACCTCAATTGCAATACCTCTTTTTTCGTATCTTGCTGTTCCTTGCTCCCAAGTACCATCTTCAATTCCTACGAAAGTAGAAACAGGTAGTTGGTCTCCTTTTTGAGCATTCATAACATCCACAACATTCTTAATGAAGTCAGGACGGTCCTTATCTTCAACCTCTGTATCTACAGCATTTTTCCAAGATTCAGGAACCTTAACTTCTATTAAGTTTTCAATTCCTTGGTCTACTGCAGCATGGTTCATAGAAACTACTTTTTCACCCTTTGAACCATAGGACTTAACTACTGCATCTTTCATATACTTAACAGCATCTTCAATAGGAATAATTCGTGAAATCTTGAAGAAGGCTGCCATTAAAATCATGTTTATTCTTCCGCCTAGGCCTAAGTCATGAGCTATCTTAACTGCATCAATGGTGTAGAATTTAACATCATTTTCAGCTAAATATCTCTTTAGGTGTCCTGGTAGATGAGTTTCCATCTCTTCTAGTGTCCAACCACAGTTAAGCAAGAAGGTTCCACCTTTTTTAATATCAGAAACCATATCATACTTATCTACATAGCTAGGATTGTGGCAGGCCACAAAGTCAGCATCAGAAACTAAATAAGTGGATTTAATAGGATCTTTTCCAAATCTCAAGTGAGATACGGTTATACCACCAGACTTTTTAGAGTCATAAGAGAAGTAAGCTTGTGCATACATGTCTGTGTTGTCTCCAATAATCTTGATAGCATTTTGGTTAGCTCCTACTGTTCCGTCAGAACCTAGACCCCAGAACTTACAGCTTACTGTACTAGCTGGTGTTGTATTTATATTTTCCTTAAGTGGTAAAGATAAATAGGTTACATCATCATTGATACCAATAGTAAAGTTATTCTTAGGTTCATTTAATGCAAGATTGTCAAACACTGCTACGATTTGTGCAGGAACTGTATCCTTAGAACCAAGCCCATATCTTCCCCCAACAATGATAGGTGCATTTTTATCTCCCTTGTAGGCTGTAACAACATCTAAGTATAGGGGTTCACCAGTTGCACCAGGCTCTTTAGCTCTATCTAGTACAGCAATTCTTTCAACAGTTTTAGGAAGAGCATCTAGAAAATGTTTAATTGAGAAAGGTCTATAAAGTCTAACCTTTAAAAGTCCAACCTTTTCTCCTTTTTCTAATAAGTGATCTATAACTTCTTCTGTTGTATCAGTAACACTACCCATAGCAATAATAACCTTAGTAGCATCTTCGGCTCCATAGTAATCAAAGAGGTTATATGTTCTTCCTGTTATTTTTGAGATTTCCTTCATATAGTCTTCTACGATTTTAGGAACTGCATCATAAAATCTATTGGAAGACTCTTTTGCTTGGAAGAAAACATCAGGATTTTGAGCTGTTCCTCTTAGAACTGGACGACTTGGACTTAAAGCTCTATCTCTAAATTCTTTTATAGCTTCTCTGTCAACAAGTTTTTCCAAATCAGCATAATCTATTGTTTCTATTTTTTGTATTTCGTGACTGGTTCTAAAACCATCAAAGAAATGAACAAAAGGAACTCTGCTCTTTAAGGTAGCTAAATGTGCTACACCAGCTAAGTCCATAACTTCTTGTACGCTTCCAGAAGCCAACATTGCAAAACCTGTTTGTCTTGCAGAATAAATATCTGAATGGTCTCCAAATATGGAAAGGGCATGACCAGCAATTGCTCTAGCACTTACATGGAATACGGTTGGTAAAAGTTCTCCCGCTATTTTGTACATGTTTGGTAACATAAGCAACAAGCCCTGAGAAGCTGTATATGTTGTTGTTAATGCGCCAGCTTGTAAAGATCCGTGAACGGTGCCTGCAGCACCAGCCTCAGATTGAAGCTCAACTACTCTAACTTCCTGGCCAAACATATTCTTCTTACCATGAGCCGCCCACTCATCTACATTTTCAGCCATTGGCGAAGAGGGGGTTATTGGATAAATTGCAGCAACATCTGTGAAGGCATAAGAAATATAAGACGCAGCTGTGTTTCCATCCATCGTTTTTAGATTTTTACCCATTTTTTTCTCCTTTATATTGAATATTAATAATCACACAATTACCAACTGTTATTGTAGCATATGTGTAAAGCATTTAAAATAGTTGAATGGCCGGAGATTTTAGGGATATTTGAGTTTATTTGCCACTTTTACGAAAGTTTTAGCAAATGCTGGTTAATAATACTTAATCTCATTTAAAAATCCCTATAACTAGCAAATATATTCCTTTTTTCTCTTTCTCTTTTTTTTATTTCCTACTTCTTTTCCCTTCATTCCTTTTATATCCTCATTTTTATTATTTATCTTTTAACTTTTTAAATTGCTTAGCAAAGAAAAGTAAAATAAAATGGTGATAAGTAAAGTGTGTTAAAATCACTGTTTAATACTCCTTAACAAGATTGTGATATAATTACCAAGTAACCAAAAAATTAATGCAGGTGAAGTTATGAAGAAATCTAAATATAAATGGATAAGTGCTATAGTTGCAATTCTTCTATCAATTGTATCTGCTTTTTTTATCATCAGTCTAGAAAGGACCTTAAGCTTTCAGGTTATTGATACCAGTAGTAATAACTCTAGCTGGTTACTTACTCAGCCCATTGCACAAAAGGGCTATCATTCACAAGAGGTTTTGGAAAATAGTATAGAATCTTTTTTAGCAGCTATCAAAAAAGGATATGCCATAAAGATGGATTTAGCTTTAACCTTGGATAATCAGGTAGTTGTTGTAGATTATGAGTTTTTTAGCAAAAATTCACCTAACAACAAAAGCATATCCACCTATACCTTAGAAGAGCTTCCACAAATAAGCTTTTTAGAAAAGAGCTATGACATCCCTACCCTTAAAGATGCCCTAGCAGTTATAGATAGACAAACTCCTATTCTTTTTAATATTCAAACCAAGGACCTTTCCCATAAAATAGATCAGTTAACCTATGACATCATAAAAGACTATAAAGGACCAATAGCTCTAGAGTCTAAAAATCCCATTAGCATAAAATGGTTTGCACAAAATGCACCAGATCTTCCAAGAGGAATTATCCTATATGGTGATTTTTCTTTGGACATCTTTAATAGGTTTTTTGACAATATTAAAATCATGTATTCAAAACCTAACTTTGTAGCATATAAATATGAAAACCTTGCAAAAACTGACTTTTCTCAAGCTAGAAGCAAGGGCTTAATTGTCTTAGGCTGGACAGCAAAAGAAGAGGTTCTTACAACTAGAGAGTTTACAGATTATTGTGATAATATTATTTTGGAGGCACAAGATTAATGGTTGAAGGAAAAAAACTTTTAGGCTATGGAAATGGACAAAAAGAAAAAAAGCAACTTAAGTATATAGATTGGCTAATCTTAGTTTTGGGTACTTCTCCTCTTTGGCTTTTTCTTTTACTTTGCTTATCTCTTATTGTGGTAGCCCTTTTTCTAGTTTTTACCATAGGCTTTTCAGCTGCTGGTTTCATCTTAGTTGTATATTTTGTATATTCTGGCTTTCTAGCTTTTTCTGACTTATGGCCATCATTAATAAAGATGGGAGCCTCTCTTATGGGAATAGGTATTACAATAATGGTTGTGCCTGCAGTTTTTAAGGGAACCATTTCATATTTTGTACTATTTAAAAAAGGCTATTTAAAGATAAGAGACTTTTTATTCTTGAAAAAACTGGAGGAGCAGAAAAATGAATAGAACTTTAAAAGCGCTAATTATTGGAGGCTCCATTTGTCTTTTAGGTCTTATAGTTTTTTTAGTAGGCTACTATAAAAATGACAAAAATCTAGGAGATATTTTTGTTTTTGAACAAGAGGAAAAATCTGAAAGTGTTGAAGTCATTTACACTGCTAAAAATCCTGCCTCTATAGATTTTGTAATGGTAAGCACTAAAAAAACACCTATAGAAATCTATACCCATGACAAAAACTTTATTCAAATAGAATACAAAGAAAATGACAACATGACCTTTGAGTTGACAGAATCCAAAAACAAACTAATTCTAAAAAGAAATCCTGAAACTTTTTTTAAAGAACATGTCCTTGACCCTTTAGTTAATTTAGTCTTAAAAGAAGAGGATGAAAAAATAGTTTTACATATTCCCTCTTCTTACACAGGGGAGCTTCTTGTGTCCACTTCCAACGGGGATATTAACATAAGTCAAAATATGGCTTTTAAAGCTATAAAAAAGTTAGACTTAAAAAATGCATTTGGTTCCATAAACATACATACCCTTTCAGGTAATATCTTAAACATTGCCAGTAATCGAGGTGATATCACTTGTAGAGATGTTAGGTTTAATAATACAAATCTCATTGCTAACAACTCGAAAGTGAGTCTTGAATATCTTCAAAGTCCTTCCTTAAACTTTATTATTGATAATTCTAATTTGAATATGCAAAAAGTTATGGCTGATAATATTAAGGCAAGTGTTCACAAATCAGATTTTGTACTAAATATATCAGACTACAGATCTCTTTTTTCTGTTAATATAACTTCCTCTAAATCTATCGTCAACCTTGAAAATAAGTTTGTTGAAAACTCTAATAAGGTAATAGATATGACTGTTTCTGACTCTACTATTGATATTTCTTTTATGGATAAGAAATAATAGTTTTTTCGTATTATATAGATTCTTAATAAATTATTAACTTTCATCTCAACCAATTGTTATATCAAGAACATGGTGGTATATTGTTCAGTAACGCAAATCTTTTGATTTGTAGTATGTAAAGTTTACATACAAAAGAAGCCATGTAAAGGAATTGATATAAATGTATAAAATATTAAATAAAGAAATTTTAAATAAACAAGTTGTCAGAATGGATGTTGAAGCTCCTCAAATTGCTAAAAAGGCCCAACCAGGTCAATTTATCATGCTCCGCCTCCATGAAAAGGGAGAAAGAATCCCCCTTACCATAGCAGACTATGATAGAGAAGAAGGCTGGGTTTCCATTATTTTTCAAACAATTGGTGGCACAACCATGCAATTGGGTGACTTAGAAGTAGGTGACTATATCTTAGACTTTGTTGGCCCCCTAGGAACAGCTTCTGATTTAACAGGCTTAAAAAAGGTCTGTGTAATTGGAGGTGGTTTAGGCTGTGCTATTGCCTATCCTTCTGCAAAGAAATTATATAAAAATGGAACAAAGGTTGATATTATTACAGGTTTTAGAAGCAAGGACTTGGTAATTCTAGAAAAAGAAATGGATAAGGCCAGCGACAATCACTATGTTATGACCGACGATGGCTCCTATGGTGAAAAAGGTCTAGTAACCCACAAACTTAAGAAACTTCTTGAAAGCGGACAAGAATATGACATAGTTATTGCAATAGGTCCTGTAGTAATGATGAAATTAGTATCTGAATTAACCAAGGAATTTAATGTAAAAACTGTGGTTAGTATGAATGCAATAATGATTGATGGTACAGGTATGTGTGGAGGATGCAGGTTAACAGTGGGAGGTAAAACTACCTTTGCCTGTGTAGAAGGCCCTGAGTTTGATGGCCATCAAGTGGATTTTGATGGGCTCTTACAAAGATTAACCATGTATAAAGAAGAAGAAAACCATATGTGCTTTATGGTAAGGGAGTAGAATATGTCAAAATATAATATGTCTAATGAAAAGACTCCTATGCCCCACCAAGACCCCCAAGTTAGAAACAAAAACTTCTTAGAAGTTTCTTCAGGATATACCTTACAAATGGCAGTTGAAGAAGCAAGAAGATGCTTAAATTGCAAACACAAGCCTTGTGTTGACGGATGTCCTGTAAATATTGATATTCCTAACTTTATCCAAGCTATTGTAAATCAACAACCTGAAGAAGCCTATGACATTATAACTGAAACCAACTCACTTCCAGCAGTTTGCGGAAGAGTTTGTCCTCAGGAAATTCAATGTGAAATAAGATGTGTTAGAGCCATAAAAGGTGAAGCTGTAGCTATAGGAAGATTAGAAAGATTTGCAGCAGACCAAATGCTGGCTATGGATGATTTTGTGTCTTCAGCAAAAAAACCAGATATTGCCAAGGGTAAAAAAGTTGCGGTGGTAGGAAGTGGTCCTGCCGGTCTTGCAGCAGCCTCTGATTTATGTGATATGGGTTATGATGTTACAATTTTTGAAGCCTTGCACAAGGCAGGTGGAGTACTAGTCTATGGAATTCCTGAATTTAGATTACCTGAAAGTGTTGTAGAAAAGGAAATCGATAGACTAAAGGCTAAGGGAGTAAAAATAGAGCTAAATACAGTAATAGGAAAAACATTTTTCCTAGAAGAGTTACATGAACAAGAAGGTTTTGAAGCCATATTTATTGGTTCTGGAGCGGGATTGCCTAACTTTTTAAATATACCAGGCGAAAACTTAAATGGGGTTTATTCAGCAAATGAATTTTTAACTAGAGTCAATCTTATGAAGGCCTATGATCCAGAATATGAAACACCTATCTACTTTGGAACCCACGTTGTGGTTGTAGGCGGGGGAAATGTTGCCATGGACGCTGCTAGAGCAGCCAAGCGCTTGGGAGCTGAGAAGGTTAGCATTGTTTATAGAAGATCCGAAGAAGAAATGCCTGCAAGAAAAGAAGAAATTCATCATGCAAAAGAAGAAGATATACAGTTTCATCTTTTGACCAATCCTTTGGAAATTATTGGAGAAGAAGGCTGGGTTAAGGGTGTTAAGTGTATAAAGATGACTCTTTCAGAAGCAGATCAAGATGGAAGAAAAAGACCAATTCCTCTAGATGACTCTGAATTTATTATAGATGCAACTTCAATAATAATTGCCATTGGAACCAGTCCTAATCCTTTAATTAAAAACACAACCGTAGGATTGGAAACAAACAAGTGGGGTTGTATAGTTGCGGATGAAGAAAGTGGCCAAACCTCTATACCCTATGTCTTTGCTGGAGGAGACGTTGTTACTGGCGCTGCAACCGTTATCTTAGCCATGGGAGCTGGCAAAAAGGCCGCTGCTTCTATTGATAATTACCTAAGCAAGTGATATGATTAAAAGAGTAAATCAGGAGGGTTCTAATGGATTTTTCAGTTGAAAATGTTCTCCCTTTGGGAAAACTGTCAATTATAGGAATGCATGGCTGTGAAGAAATTACAGAAAGAATAGATTGGTACCTTAAACAGAGATTAAAGGAAAAAGATCCCAATTCTACTTTTATTATAGATGCAGATTGCCCTAGATTCGGCTCAGGTGAAGCAAAAGGTATAATTCATGAATCAATTAGAGGTCATGATCTATATATTATATGTGATGTTTTTAACCACGGTGTTACATATGAAATGTACGAAAAACAGGTCCCAATGGGTCCTGATGAACATTTTGCAGACCTAAAAAGGTTGATTGCGGCAACAAACGGTAAGGCAAGAAGGATTAATGTTATTATGCCCATGCTTTATGAGGGCAGACAGCATAGAAGAAAATATAGGGAGTCTTTAGACTCTGCTATTGCTTTACAAGAGCTGGTGGCTATGGGTGTAGAAAATATAATAACCTTTGATGCCCATGACCCAAGAATACAAAATGCTATTCCTTTAAGTGGCTTTGAGTCGGTGCCAGTTCACTATCAAATGTTAAAAAAACTTACTAGAGAATTTCCAGATATCATATTCGATAAAGAACATACTATGGTCATCTCCCCTGATGAAGGTGGAATGAACAGAGCCATACCCTTTGCTTCTATGGTAGGCTTGGATTTAGGAATGTTCTATAAACGAAGAGATTATTCAATTATTGAAGGTGGCAGAAATCCAATTATCTCCCATGAGTTTTTAGGAGATAGCGTTGAAGGTAAGGATGTAATTGTAATTGAAGATATTATTGCATCTGGTGAATCTGCTTTGGATATTTTTTATCAATTAAGAGCTAAAAAAGCTAAAAGAGTTTTCATGTGTTGTACCTTTGGTCTTTTCTGTAATGGCTTAGAGGCTTTTGATGATGCCTTTGAGCAAGAAGTTGTGACGGGAGTTTTCACAACCAACTTGGTTTATAGAACTCCAGAATTACTAGAAAGACCTTGGTTTTATGAGGTGGATTTATCCAAATATATCTCATACATTATAGATACACTTCACAATGATGCTTCCTTATCTGGATTGCTAAATCCAGTTGAACGTATAGAAAAACTTTTGGAAAGAGTAGATAAAGACCAAGAAAATATAGAGTAAGAAAAAACAAGAAAAGGGATAATATCCCTTTTTGTTTATCAATCTTCTTTGTTTCTTGGTTGAATATATTTATGTGAGAAGAAAGGAATTTTATGAGAACTCTCTTTGAATTGTTCTGGATTTTTTTCAAGATTGGACTCTTTACCTTTGGAGGTGGACTTGCCATGTTGCCTCTTTTGCAAAAAGAGTTGGTTGAAAAGAAAGAGTGGTTAGATACAGAAACATTAATGGACTATTATGCTATAGGACAATCTACTCCTGGCATAATAGCAGTAAATACTGCAACCTTTACAGGATATAGTAGAAAAAGAGTTCCTGGTGCTATTTTTGCGACCTTGGGAATTATAACACCTTCAATAATAATCATAGTAATAGTTGCATCTGTTTTGACAAACTTCATACATATTGAGGCTGTTGGCCAAGCCTTTGATGGTATTAGAGTAGCAGTAGCTGCTCTAGTCATTGTAACGGTTATGGATCTTTTCAAAAAAACTATTGTGGACTGGCTTTGTGTTCTCATTTTTGTAGTTTCCTTCATTCTATCTCTATTAACAAATATATCCCCTGTTTATATTGTTGTTTCTGCAGCAATCACAGGCTTAATTTTAGGAAATAGAATGCGTGATATTAGAGTGAGGAAAAGACAATGATTTATTTAGAATTATTTTGGGAATTTTTTAAAACTGGTCTTTTCTCTATTGGTGGAGGTTTGGCAACCATTCCTTTTTTATATGATATAGGCAACAGATATGATTGGTTGGATACAGACTTCATACCTGATATGATTGCAATTTCTGAATCTACACCAGGTCCTATTGGAATAAACATGGCTACTTACACAGGTTTTAATGCTGCAGGTATACTTGGAGCTATTTTAGCTTCATTAGCACTAACTCTTCCTTCGGTTATCATTATTATAATAGTAGCTAGGCTTTTGGTAACCTTTAAAAATGATGTAAGGGTACTTAATGGTATGTATGGATTAAGACCAGCTACCTTAGGCTTAATAAGTGCAGTTGTTTTTACTCTCTTAGTTGACTCTGTGTTTTTAAAAGATCTTTTTATAGAAAGTGGTAACTTTTTTGCTTCCTTTAGCTTAAAAGCAGTTCTGCTTTTTATAGGTCTTTTTATTGCTCGCTTGTTTTTTAAGAAAATACATCCACTTTTCTTTATAATTCTTGCTGGTATATTGGGCGTTGTTTTTAAATTTTAGTCTTAGGAGGATATATGGACAACTTTATAAGAATAATGTTTTCAGCTCTTTCTCCAGTTGCAGCCCTAATTATATTTCTATTAATAGTTGATAGACATGACAAAGAACCAGCCCATCTTTTAATAAAACAATTTGTTTTAGGATGCTTTATAAGTATACCTGCCATTTTAATTGAAGGCTTTTTAGAAAATTTTAATATATTTCCAAATAGCCTTCTAGGAATTGCTTATTCTTCTTTTGTTGTAGCAGCCCTTACAGAAGAATCTTTGAAGAGGACATCTGTCTACTTAGTTTCCTATCATAAGCCTGCCTATAATGAAAAATTAGATGGAATTATATACTGCGCTTTTGCTTCACTGGGATTTGCTGCTGTGGAAAATCTGATGTATGTTATAAATTTCCATGCTGAAAATCCTTCAATAGCCCTTTATAGGGGAATCTTTTCTGTTCCTGGCCATATGCTCTTTGCCATTACAATGGGTTACTATATTTCTTTATCTAAATTTGCTCCTACTTTAGCCCTTCACCAAAAATACAAGGTTAAATCTTTAGTGTATCCTGTATTATTACATGGTACCTTTAATCTTATTTTGTCTTTAAACTTAAGTTTGCTTTTTGCTTTTATTCCCTTTGTTCTTTTTATGTGGGTTTATAATATAAGAAAACTTAGAACCTTCTCTAAAGAAAGCAGATATCTTAAAGAAGCCCGAGATGATTTAAAGGGATAGACCTTAAAATTTCACATAACAAAAAAGCACTGTATGTACAGTGCCCTTTTTAATTTTTTGTTTTATTATCTTTTAACTGCAGATACGAATCTAACTATATCTTCACTTCCGGCTAACTCCACGAAGTTTTCATCAGGAGCATTATATTGAATTGCAATAAGTTCATAGCCATCATCAATCATTCCTTCCCACCAATGGATGCAATCGCTTGGCTTCATTCCACTTTGTCTAATGAATTTTTTAACCCCTTCGAGGCTATCGCATCTTCTAACTATTTGGGAAAAAAGTTCTGGATATTTCGATTTGTCTACGGGCACCTTATATTTGCCAGCAGCTATATCAGCCAATGTTTTATCTAAGTCTTTTACTGCCAATACATAACGTTCTTTTTTTGTTGCCATGTACAAGTTCCTCCTGTTTGTGTTAACCTGTTTATAATTATATCTATTTTAGCAATATATGTCTATAAAAATATTCCATAAATCTTTAATTGGCTTTTTGTATGTTTTATACAGTCAATTGCACTTGGAAAATCCACAGGCTCTACAAATAGTACAACCACCATCACTTTCTAGTGATGTTTCGCAATCAGGACAGTGTCTGTCAACAATATCTTTTAGGTCAATTGTAATCTTTTTCAATTCAGCATTTCCAAAACTTACACTGCCAATATCCCTTTTTATGTCCTCTTTTAATTCTCCATTTCTTTTAGCTACCTTTTCAATCATTCTTCCCACTGCATCAGGACATGATAAGATTCCAAGATTTTTATGCCTAATGGTTGAAACACATCTTATACCCTTGAGTTGTTCAATTATTTCTTTGGTATCTATTCCAGAACGTAAGGCAATGGATACTAATCTAGCAGTAGCCTCAGATTGGGAAGGACAGCCTCCTGCTCTTCCTGTATTTGTGAATACCTCACAAATTTCTCCATTTTCATCATAGTTAACGGTTATATAGAGATTTCCACAACCTGTTTTAAATTTTTCAGTCAAACCCGTTGTTATATTTGGTCTTGCCTTAGGTGCAACAGTATGCTCTAAAGCTGGGTTTTTCTTTTCTCCTTCTTTTGAAGCAGGTACGCTTAAGACCTGAGAATCCCTACTACCATCTCTATAAATAGTAACACCTTTACAGCCTAGGGCGTAAGCTTGCATAAATATTTCTTTTACATCCTTAAGAGTTGCCTTGTTAGGTAGGTTAACTGTTTTAGATACGGCGTTATCCACACTTTCTTGGAAGATAGCTTGCATTCTTACATGCCAGGTAGGCTCTATATCATGGCTAGTTACAAATACTTTTTTAACATCTTCATCTATTTCATCAATATTTTGCAAAGTACCATTTTGGGCAATTTGTCTCATAAGTTCTTCTGAGTAAAAGCCTTTTTCTTTGGCAAGTTCTTCGAATACAGGATTAACCTCTGTCATTTGAGTATTGTCCATAACATTTCTAATGTATGAAATAGCAAAAACTGGTTCAATTCCACTGGAAACTCCAGCAATAATACTCAAGGTACCTGTAGGAGCAATGGTGGTGGTTGTGGCATTTCTAATTTTAACATCCTGAGCTGGATAAACACTTAGGTCATAAGCAGGAAATACTCCTTTTATTTCTGCCAAGCTCATAGAGGCTTTTTTAGATTCTTTATCTATAAAGTCCATAAGTTTATAGCCTATATCTAGTGCTTCTTCACTATTATATGGAACCTTCATAGCATATAGGCTGTCTGCCCAACCCATAATACCTAAGCCAATCTTTCTTGTTTTTTTAGTACTCTTATCAATTAGTTCATTGGGATAAACATTTATATCAATTACATTATCCAAAAAGTGAACTGCCTTAATGATTGTTCTTTCCAGCTTTTCATAATCAAAATCACTTTGGTCAGCATTAAGCATTTTATATAGGTTTATAGATCCTAAGTTGCAAGATTCATAAGGGAAAAGAGGCTGTTCTCCACATGGATTAGTGCTTTCCATATCTCCCAAACCTGGAACTGCATTTTTTTCATTTATTCTATCTAAAAATACAATACCGGGTTCTCCATTTAGCCAGGCTCCCTTAACTATCATTTCAAAGATTTCTTTTGCATTTTCTGATCTTACAACCTGCTTTGTTGAAGGGTCAACTAAATCATAGGATAAATCATGGTCTACTGCTTCCATGAATTGTTCTGTAAGGGCAACACTGATATTAAAGTTGTTAAGTTCATTGTTGTTTTCCTTACTCTTAATAAATTCCCTAATATCAGGATGGTCTACCCTTAAGATACCCATATTGGCACCTCTTCTGGTTCCTCCTTGTTTTACTGCTTCGGTTGCTGAGTTGAAAACCTTCATAAAACTAATGGGACCAGAGGCTATTCCTCCTGTAGATCTAACAGCAGCTCCAGCTTGTCTTATGTTTGAAAAGCTAAAGCCTGTTCCTCCTCCACTTTTATGAATTAAAGCTGCATTTTTAACAGACTCAAAAATCCCTTCCATGGAATCTTCTATGGGCAAAACAAAACATGCAGATAATTGCCCAAGGGCTCTTCCTGCATTCATCAAGGTTGGTGAATTAGGAAGGAATTCTAGGTTAGACATCATTTCATAAAAATCTTTTTCTGTTTTTTCTATATCTTCTTTTTCTAAATACTCTAAATCTGCTGAGGCAACGGTCTTTGCCACTCTTTTAAACAGATCGTCGTATGTTTCTATAACATTACCATCGTTATCTTTTTTTAAGTATCTCTTTTCGAGAACCTTTTTCGCATTCTCTGTTAGCATATCCTTTTCCTCATTTATCTATATTTTGTGTATTGCATTTTCGTATTGTACTAGATATTGTATCACTATGATTTTGAGTGTCAATAAAATTTTTATTTTTATTCCTCTTTTTTTGAATTATTTTTTTAACAATCCATATAATAGGACAGATTAACCAAAACTCAAATTCTTTTATAAATCTCTCTTATTACTCTTTACTTACTTAATATCTGCTACTAATTTTTTATTTTATGATATAATTTAAATACTTTTAAAGGAAAAGTTGCTGATGGAAAAAAGATACAAGTCCGCTATACCAATATATATTGGAGGCACAATTTGGATACTCTATGGGATTATATTTCCAGTGTATAAACTTATACACCTTATAATTGCTTTTATCCTCCTTTTTTTGGCCTATTATTTATCCAAGAAATTCTTTCCTGATAGGATTGTAAAACTTGAAGAAGTCCTAAAATATACTGGGGAAAAAGACCTAGATGAAGCCCTAGCCCAAGGCAATTTTCAACTAGAAGAAATACGCAAAATTAGAGACCAAATAAAAGATCAAGATCTTTTAAGTGATGTAAATAAAATTAGTGAAACCAGTTTAAAAATCTTTAAGCATATTACAGATAATCCCAAAAAGCTTATTCATGTGAGAAGATTCATAAGTTACTATCTTCCAACCACTACAAAACTCTTAAAAGAATATTTGGAAGCAGAAAGTCACCAGCAAAAAAGTGAAAATCTATTGAGAATAAAAGAGGATGTTACAAAAGCCATGAAAGAAATATCTAAGGCTTTTGATACTTACTTAGACCAACTCTATGAAGATAAGGCTATGGATATTGATTCAGAAATCCAAGTTTTTGATAGCCTAATGAGAGCAGAGAATTTAAAAAAGTAAACTACTAGAAGAATGAAAGGATAAAGACCATGAATGAAATTACTTTGACAGAAAAAGATCGTGAACTGGCCTTAACTTATGGGGATAGATTAGACCTTAAGAATAGCACCTCAGTTTTACAATATGGAGCTGATGCCCAAAGGAAAATAACAAGTTTTTCTGATGCTACTTTAGAAAAGGTTAGATCTAGAGAGTTAGGTGAGATTGGAGATATGATTGGTTCTCTTATGTCTTCACTTAAAAACTTTACTGCTGATCCGGGCGACCTTAATTTCTTTGAGAGAATTTTTAAAAGAACTAAAAACTACATTGATGTTCTAAAATCCCGTTATGCAAAGGCAGAATCTAATGTTAATAAGATAGTTGCATCTTTAGAGGATCACCAAGTCCTATTATTAAAAGATATAACTACCTTAGATAAGATGTATGAAATGAATATTGATTACATTAAAGAATTAGCCCTTTACATTGAAGGGGGCAAAGTGAAACTAAGAGATTTGAGAGAAACTAAACTAGTTGAATTACAAGAAAAAGCCAAACAGACCCTAGCTCCTGAGGATGCTCAAGCAGCTCATGACTTTTCAAATATGCTTGAAAGGGTGGACAAAAAGATTCATGATCTCGAACTAACAAGAAATATAGCTGTACAGATGGCACCACAAATTCGTTTGATACAAAACAACAACAATCTAATGTCTGAAAAAATCCAGACAACCTTGGTAAACACAATACCTTTATGGAAAAACCAAATGGTTCTAGCCCTTACCATGTCCCACTCTAAAAATGCTATGGAGGCACAAAAGGCTGTTACAGATATGACAAATGAACTTCTTTTGAAAAATGCTGAAAACCTAAAACAAGGTAGTATTGATATTGCAAAAGAAGCTGAAAGAGGGATTGCTGATATTGAAACCCTTAAAACAACCAATGAGAGCTTAATTTCAACCTTAGAAGAAATATTAAGAATTCAAGAAGAGGGCCGCACTAAGAGACGTGAAGCTGAAATTGAA
This sequence comes from uncultured Clostridiaceae bacterium, assembly GCA_964563155.1. Taxonomy (GTDB): domain Bacteria; phylum Bacillota; class Clostridia; order DUPQ01; family DUPQ01; genus DUPQ01. The sequence continues at coordinate 168,100 of CAZLVL010000001.1, forward strand.
TTACAAAAAATTGAAGATAGACTTAAGAATAAGCTTTTGGAATTTGAAAGTTAATGAAATTTAAAGAAAATAGACCTCTAGCATACATACTGGTAGCCCTTGCTCTTATCTTGACCTTACTTATTAGTACCAAGACAAAGCTTGTTTCTAAAGCTGATAAGGTCATGGTCCTTTTCCATGAAGAGATTGGTTATGACCTTAATACAAAATCTGCCTATGCTGACAATTTAGCTGGAATAGCATCTCGTTACCTAGACCGTAATGACGCTCTTTTTGCAAATATGTCAGAGGCAAGAGACCTTTTGCTAGAGGCAAAAACACCTAAGGAAAGTTTTAGAGCTAGCGCAAAAGTTACAGATGTGGCAGCTAACTTTTATGATAAATTAGGTGTTTTAGAACTTTCTCAAGCGGATGACCGCTTAAGAAGAAGTAATTATGCAGACATACTGGCAATTGATGATATTTTAAGAAGAAGTGATTTTAATAAAAAGGTTGAAACCTTTAACAAAGAACTAGATGCTTTTCCTGCAATCTTCTTAAGACAAATAGTAGGAATAGAAAAAATTGACTACTTTAGATAGGCAACATAAATGAAAAAGCTCCTAATTATATTAGTAATAATCTTGCTACTAGCGCCTATAAGTTTAACTAAGGCTATTGTTCCAGTTACAGATAATTTCTACATTAATGACACAGCTGGTGTCTTATCTGATTTTACAAAAAAGGAAATTATTGAAAAGAATATTCATTTATATAATAAAACTGGTGCTCAAATTGTTGTAGTAACTGTAGATTTTATTGATACAACCTCTATTGCAGATTATGCTTACGAGGTTTTTAATGAATATGGCATAGGTTCTAAAGAAAAGAACAATGGTTTACTTTTACTTTTATCTATTGGAGATGACGATTATTATGCCCTACAAGGCTCAGGTCTTGAAAGACTCTTAACCTCTGGTACTCTTTCCTATCTTCTTTATGAGTATCTAGAACCTTATTTTGCTATTGGAGAATATGACCAAGGGGTTATGGCTGTCTTCGATGAATTCTACTATGAACTTTTATACATTTATGATACAGAAGCTTTACCACCAGCTGAAGCATATCCTGACTACCCTTTAACCTATCCAGATGATTTTCCCCAATACTACCCTGATACTACTGAATATATCTTTTCCTTTTTTTCATTTATTTTTCTTTTCTTTAGATCTACTTTTGCAATTATGATTATTCTTTGGGTCTTAATTTCTGTTTTTGGAAACAAAAACAAACATAGAGGTGGTAGAGGCTCTTCTTCATCATCTTCCTCTGTTTGGCCTCTTATTATCGGTGGCCACTTAATAAACAAAAGTAATAATAGAAGCAGTGGAGGTTCTTCAATATCTAGAGGTAGTTCTACCTTTGGAGGCAGTTCCTCTTCTAGTAGAGCCTTTAGTAGTGGCGGTTTTTCATCTAGAGGCTCAGGCGGTTCAACTCATTCTGGTGGTGGAGGAGGCTCTAGAGGTGGCGGTGCAGGCAGAGCTGGTAGATAAAAAAGAAAAGCCCTTATTAGCTTTTCTTATCATACTTATTATTTTTTTACTTCTTATCTCTTTACTTCTTATCTCTTTACTTCTTATCTCTTTACTTCTTATTTTCTTTACATGTTTATTTCCCTTGAATAAGACTACTGAATAATCTTAAAAGATAAAAGCTTACAAGATGTAAATCTTATTCATCATTTGCTGGCTTTTTGTCTTTGAATAATTTAGACAATAGTAAAATGGAGAGATATATAACCGCTAAAGCTACAAATACACCTATCATTCCATAAAGGACAACGTGGGGTGTTTTTAAAAAGTTTTCTAAATCTATTCCTAAATTCATTTTCCTCTCCTTTTCTATCCTATTAGTTTTTCTACTAAAGCAATCATTACACCACCTGCAACAACAGAGGCAATTTGTCCAGCCACATTAGCCCCAGCAGCATGCATTAGTAAATGGTTGGTGGGATCTTCTTCTAAGCCCATTTTATGAACCACCCTAGATGACATGGGAAAGGCTGAAATACCAGCCGCCCCTATCATGGGGTTAACCTTTTTCTTAGAAAAGATATTAATAACCTTGGCAAAAAGCACACCACCTACGGTGTCAAATATGAAGGCTATTAGACCTAATAAAATAATAGCTAGAGTATCTATTTTTACAAACATTTCCCAACGCATTCTAGCTGCAATTGTTATACCTAAAAAGATGGTAATAAGGTTTGCCAATTCTTTTTGTGCTGATTCAGACAACATTCTAAGAACATTTACTTCTCTTAAGAGATTTCCAAACATTAAAAATCCAACAAGTGCTACAGACCTTGGAGACAAAATACCAACTATAGCTGTTGTTACTATGGGAAAGAGAATCCTTACAGTCTTAGAAATTTCTTTAGGCTTATAGGGCATTTTTATTAATCTTTCCTTTTTTGTGGTTATTAGTTTTATAACAGGTGGCTGTATTATGGGGACTAAGGCCATATACGAATAGGCTGCAACTATAATTGCCCCTATGTAATTACTGTTAAAATAGTTGGCAACAAATATAGAGGTTGGTCCATCAGCTGCTCCAATTATTCCAATAGCTGCTGCGTCCTTTATATCAAACCCTATTAGAGCTGCAACCGAGAAGGTAAAAAATATTCCAAACTGAGCTGCTGCTCCAAAAAGCAACATTCTTGGATTAGATAATAAGGGACCAAAGTCTATCATGGCTCCTATTCCTATAAATAAAAGTAAGGGAAAAAGTTCATTTGCTATACCTGCATTGAATAAGGTATCTAAAACTCCTTCTTCTACTGTTCCATTTATAACTTGATTAATAGCTCCTGACATGGGAAGGTTTGCTAGTATAGCACCAAAACCCATGGGTAGTAAGAGGGTAGGTTCCATTTCCTTTGCTATGGCTAGCCAAATAAGTAAGGCGCCAATTAGCCACATTAGGACCATTTCCCATCTGATTTCTAAGACATTTGAAAAAATTTCTCCCATTTTTCTTCCTTTTCAAGTAAATTATATTCTCTTATAACTAGGTCGATTATTATATTATAATAAGGTCAAGACCTTGTTACCGTCAAGTTAAACTTTAAATCACTAAAGGACTGTAACCACACTACTAGATAATACAAGGAGGAATATGAAGGGTCTTAGGCTAGATTTAGACCGGTTCATACAAAAGACCAATGGATATAAAAAAGATACTTACTAGTGTAGACCACACCTTATTAAAACAAACTGCTACAAAAGAACAAATTGAAAAGGTATGCCAAGAAGCCATAGACTATTCTTGTGCCTCTGTTTGCATCCCTCCCTACTTCGTAAAGGCAATAAATGAGAGATTTGGTGCTTCTTTGAATATTTGTACAGTAATTGGCTTTCCCGCTGGTTACAGCACAAAGAATATAAAGTATCAAGAGACCTTACAAGCTGTATCTGATGGGGCTAATGAAATAGATATGGTCTTAAATATAAATATGCTTAAAGACCAGCTCTATGATGATATTTTAGAGGAAATAAATTTAGTAAAAGAAGCAGCGGGAGAAAGAATTCTAAAAGTTATAATTGAATCTTGTCTTTTAACCCAAGAAGAAAAGATTAAAATGTGTTCCATAATATCCAAAAGTAATGCTGACTATATTAAAACATCAACTGGCTTTTCTTCTGGAGGGGCCACCTTAGAGGATGTTATGCTTTTTAGACAACATTTAGATTCTTCTAAGAAAATTAAGGCTGCTGGTGGAATAAGAAGTCTAGAAGATGCAGAGGCTTTTTTAAAAGCAGGTGCTGACAGATTGGGAACATCTAGTATTGTAAAAATTATAAAAGAAGAAAAACTTAGCGATTATTGATTGTGAAATACTTGTGAACTATTTCCCTCTTTTCCCTTGTTTATGTAGTTCAAATCTGTTACCATAATTGTAGATTCTAATTCTTTATAAGGAGTGTGTCATGAAAAAATTATTTACAATTTTCTTGGTTGTTGTGCTTCTAGCATCAATGCTTTCTTTTGTTGGATGTCAAGCAAAAACTTACGATTTGGCTATGATTACCGACGTTGGCGATATTGATGACAAGTCCTTTAACCAAGGTACATGGGAAGGCATAAAAGATTATGCTGAAAAACATAAAATCTCACATAAGTACTACAGACCCATTGACGAAACCACTGATGCTTATCTATCAGCTATTGAACTAGCTATTGAGCGTGGCGCCAAGGTTGTAGTTACTCCAGGATTTTTATTTGAAGAAGCTATCTTTTTAGCGCAGGATATTTATCCTGAAACAAAATTTATCCTTCTTGATGGAGAGCCACACAATGTTGACTACTCAGTATTTCGTATAGAAAAAAATGTCTATGGTGTTTATTATGCTGAAGAACAATGTGGTTACCTAGCCGGCTATGCAGCTGTTAAGGATGGATATAGAAATCTAGGTTATCAAGGTGGGATGGCTGTGCCAGCAGTTGTAAGATATGGCTTTGGCTTTGTGCAAGGTGCAGAAGCAGCAGCAAAAGATCTTAACCTACCCCAAGGTGCAGTTAAAATTATGTATAACTATTCTGGTGACTTCGCTGATACACCTGCTTCTCAAACAAGAGCAGCTAGCTGGTATCAAGCAGGAACAGAAGTTATATTTGCAGCTGGTGGAAAAGTAGGAAACTCTGTTATGTCTGCAGCAGAAACTGCTAACAAGTTTGTTATTGGCGTTGATGTTGACCAATCAGCAGAATCACCAACAGTTATTTCTTCAGCTATGAAAGGACTAGCTTCAGTTGTTCAACAAGCTTTAGATGCATATTATGCTGACAATTTCCCAGGTGGGGTTGTTGCAACCCTAGGAGCAGAATCAGATGCAGTTAGTCTTCCTGCGATTGCTACATCCAAGTGGAAGACCTTTAGTCAAGCTGACTATGATTCTCTATTTACAAAATTAGCTAATGGTACAATCGTTCCTCAAAAGGACAATAACGAAACAAGTCCTTTAACCTTAGCTCCAGAACTTGTAACAGTTACCTATGTAGAATAAAGAAAGATTTTTCTTTACAACCTGCCCTAGCCAAGGGCAGGTTTTTCTTTATTAATAAGAATAATTAATATATAATATGTTCAAGCCAACAATTTTATAGTATAAGGAGAGTTTTTAATGGAATACATCGTCGAGATGTTGAATATACGAAAAGAGTTTCCTGGTATTGTCGCTAATGATGATATCACTTTTCAAATTAAGACAGGTGAAATACATGCTCTTCTTGGAGAAAATGGGGCAGGTAAAAGTACTCTAATGAGCATACTTTTTGGACTTTACAAACCTGAAGAAGGTGTCATTAAGTTAAGAGGAGAAGAAATTGAAGTAACCGACCCTAAAGCAGCAAACCATCTGGGAATTGGCATGGTACATCAACACTTTAAGCTGGTTGAAGATTTTACTGTTTTAGAAAACATTACTTTAGGAGCAGAAACAGTTGTAAATGGCTTTTTGAAAATGGACCAAGCCAGAAAAAAAGTTATGGCCTTAAGCAAACAATACAACCTTCAAATTGACCCTGATGCCAAGGTAGCTAACATTACTGTTGGTATGCAACAAAGAGTAGAAATCCTAAAAATGCTTTATAGAGAAAATGAGATCCTCATTTTTGATGAACCTACAGCAGTACTAACCCCTCAAGAAATTAATGAACTAATGTCCATTATGAAGGATATATCAAAGGAAGGAAAATCCATTGTTTTTATAACTCATAAATTAGAAGAAATTAAAAAGGTAGCTGATAGGGTTACTGTTTTAAGAAGAGGTAAAGGAATTGGTACCTACAAGGTTGACCAAGTAAGTAAAGAGGAACTTAGTGAACTAATGGTAGGTAGAAAAGTTCAGTTTACCGTAGATAAAATGGATAAAAAGCCAGGTGAACTGGTTTTTGAGGTTAAAAACCTAACTTTAAAAAGAAAAAGAGCAGAACAAAACATCCTAAACAATATCTCTTTTGATATAAGGGAAGGAGAAATTGTCTGTATTGCTGGAATTGATGGAAATGGACAAAGCGAATTAGTATACGCCTTAACTGGGATTGAACCTTTTGACCAAGGAGAAATCTTTGTAAGAGGAGAGGATTGGACTAAAAAAGGAATACGCTTTAAAAACACCCATGGTCTTAGCCATATTCCTGAAGATAGGCATAAATATGGTCTTATTTTAGATTATTCCATGGCCTATAACATGGTACTACAAACCTACTTTACACCAGCTTTTCAAAAAAATGGCTTTTTAAAAGAAGATAGTATCGAAAAGTATACTAAGACTCTTATTGATAAATTTGATATTAGAAGTGGGCAAGGTGCAAAAACTCCCGCTAGGTCTATGTCAGGAGGAAATCAGCAAAAAGTCATTTTGGCTAGAGAAATTGAAAAGAATCCTGATATTTTAATTGCAGTACAACCAGCTAGAGGCCTAGATGTTGGTGCGACAGAATTTATTCATAAGCAACTAGTGGAACAAAGGGATGCTGGTAAGGCTGTCTTACTCATATCTTTAGAGTTTGAGGAAGTAATGAATTTAAGTGATAGAATATTAGTAATATATGAGGGAGAATTTGTTGGTGAATTTGATCCTAAGCAAGTAACCCTCCAAGAACTAGGTCTTTATATGGCCGGATCTAAGAGAAAAGAGGTTCTTAATGGAAAATAAGAGGAAAGAAATTTTGTTTTTTGATAATCTTCGAATCAAAAAAGGATTATCCAGTCTACTTTCTTCTGTAATTGCAATTTTAGCAGGACTTTTAATTGGTCTAGTTATTCTTTTAGCCACCAACTTTTCAGAAGCCTTTTCAGGTTTTTTCACCATGCTATTAGGAGGCTTCAATGCAGGTTTAAAAAGTTTTGGAAATGTCTTCCATATGGCTACCCCCATCATCATGACAGGTTTAGCTGTTGGTTTTGCTTTTAAAACTGGTCTTTTTAACATAGGAGCACCTGGCCAATTTATCACAGGTTCTTTTGTGGCAGTTCTTATAGGGGTTAAATTGACACAGTTAGGAAGTATCCATTGGTTAGTTGGAATTCTAGGAGCTTTTATTGCTGGAGCTATTTGGGGATTTATACCAGGTATTTTAAAGGCTCTTTTAAATATTCATGAAGTTATCTCATCTATTATGATGAATTATATTGGAATGTTTTTTGTGAATTTTCTCATAAAAAGAACTATTCTTGATGTAAACACCAATAGATCTTTACCAGTAGCTGCTTCAGCCAATATGCCAAAACTAGGATTAAACAAGATTTTCCCTGGCTCTAGTATTAATAGTGGCTTTCTTGTAGCAGTCCTTTTTGTAATGATAACTCATATAATACTAAATAGAACCACCTTTGGTTATGAACTTAAGGCTTGTGGATACAACAGATTTGCAGCTAAGTATGCAGGTATTAATGAAGTTAGAAGTATTATTTTATCCATGACCATTGCAGGAGCCTTGGCTGGCATGGCAGGCGGTCTTTTCTATCTGTCTGGTGCCGGTGTTTCCATAAATGTTGTGGATGTATTAGCTGAACATGGCTTTACAGGAATATCGGTTGCACTTTTAGGAATGAGTAGTCCCATAGGAATACTCTTTTCTGGGCTCTTTATAGGTTGGCTACAAATTGGTGGCTTTTATATGCAACGCTATGATTTTGTTCCTGAGTTTATACAGATTATAACTGCCATTATTATATATGCATCTGCTGCTTCTTTACTCATTCGAAATTATTTCGAAACAAGAAGACTTAATAGGAAAAGATTTTCCAAACCTCAAAAAGAAAAAGGAGGTAACAAATAATGAGTATGCTTTATTTTCTACTGAGACAAACCCTGTTTTTCTCAATACCTCTACTTATAGTTGCTCTAGGTGGTATGTTTTCCGAAAGAAGTGGAGTCACCAACATAGCCTTAGAAGGTATTATGATTATGGGAGCATTCACAGGAATATTCTTTATAAATAAAAATCAAGCAAGCATGAGTGGCCAAGGTCTCTTCCTTTTGGCCATGCTTATAGCAATAGCAGGTGGAGTAATTTTTTCACTTTTACATGCCTATGCCTCTGTCAATCTTAAGGCAGACCAAGTTATTTCAGGAACTGCCCTTAATATGTTTGCACCAGCCTTTGTAATATACTTAACCCGCATGATTCAACCTTCTGGTATTGCAAACATCTCTTTTAAAAACACATTTTTAATAAAAAGAGCAGGATTCCTGGCTGATATTCCTGTAATTGGTGATATCTTTTTTAAGGACACCTATATAACCACCCTTATAGGTTTCTTAGTTTTGATTACCGCTTGGATTGTATTGTATAAAACCCGTTTTGGAATGCGTCTTAGAGCTTGTGGAGAACATCCCCAAGCTGCTGATTCCGTAGGGATTAATGTTTATAAAATTAGATATGCTGGTGTAATTATTTCTGGTGCACTGGCAGGTCTTGGAGGCCTAATTTTGATTATACCCATTTCTACTGAGTTTAAAGGAGCTGTTAATGGATATGGCTTCTTAGCTTTAGCAGTTTTGATTTTTGGTCAATGGAAACCCTTCAGAATTATGTGGGCGGCCTTGTTCTTTGGCTTGATGCAGGCTATTTCTGCAGCCTATTCCGCTATACCTTTCTTGTTGAATTTGAAAATACCCTCTGAATTCTTCAAGATGATCCCCTATATAGCCACTTTGGTTGTATTAGCCTTCTCGTCAAAATCCAGTAAAGCTCCAAAGGCAGTTGGTCAGCCCTATGATCAAGGAGCTAGATAATATGAGAATGTATGAAATTATAAAGACAAAGAGGGATAAAAAACAATTATCTCAAAAGCAGATAAATTATTTTATTGAAAACTATATTAAAGGAAAAATAGAAGACTACCAAGTGGCAGCTCTTCTTATGGCCATTTACTTAAATGGGATGAATGATGAAGAAACCACCTATTTAACCCTTGCTATGGCAAACTCTGGAGATATTATGGATTTATCAAATATTTCTGGTATTACAGTGGATAAGCACAGCACAGGTGGTGTAGGAGATAAAACCACCTTGATTGTCGCTCCCTGCATGGCTGCCTTGGGCTATAAGGTGGCAAAAATGAGTGGAAGAGGCCTAGGTCATACTGGTGGTACTGTGGATAAATTAGAATCCATTCCTGGGTACAGGACCGAATTGAGCAATATAGAGTTTATTGATAGTGTTAATAAAATCGGTATTGCTGTTGTAGGCCAAACTGGAAATCTAACTCCTGCAGATAAAAAAATATATGCTCTAAGAGATGTAACAGCCACTGTAGATAGCCTACCTTTAATTGTGTCCAGTATTATGAGCAAAAAAATTGCAGCTGGCTCAAAAAATATTGTATTGGATGTTAAAACTGGAAGTGGTTCTTTTACTCCCAAACTTGAAGATGCAATTTTACTAGCAGAAAAAATGGTTCAAGTTGGTAAGTCTACTAATAGAAATGTTGCAGCCCTTGTAACCAATATGGATATTCCTTTAGGAAAGGCCATAGGAAATAGTATAGAAATTAAGGAAGTTTGCGAGGTTCTAAATGGCAAAGGTCCAGCAGACTTAAAAAAGATATGTCTAGAATTAACAGCTACTCTTGTTCATATAAGCTCTGGAATAAGTTTAGAACAGTGTAGAAGAGATGTTAAAGAGGTCTTAAAGACCAAGGAAGCCTGGAAAAAATTCAGACAACTGGTCTCAAACCAAGGTGGAGATGTCTCTTATTTAGACAATCCTGATCTTTTTGAAAAAAGTGCCTATACCCATGAGGTAAAGGCTGAAAATAGTGGTTATATTGATGCTATGGATACATCGGTTATAGGAGAGATTTCTCTTTTGCTAGGTGCAGGAAGGGAAAAGAAAGAAGATATCATTGATTATTCAGCTGGTATTTATCTACACAAGAAAGTTGGAGATTTTGTTGAAAAAGGAGAGATTCTGGCAAGTCTTTATACAAACAAAAAGGAGATACTAGAAGAAACAGATGATTTATATAAGCAAGCAATTACCTATAGCGAAAACAAACCTAATCAGCAAAAACTAGTATACCTAACGGTAAAATAATAGTATAATAGTCGGAGTGGAGTTTTATGTAATTTATGGCGAAAAAAAGATTTAAAATAAATTTGGTTAAAAAAAAGCAAAGAATATTATTTATTGGAATTTTAAGTATTGTAATACTGTCACTGGCAGTATTTGCTTTTCTAACTTTCTTTAGTAAGAACTATAATTCCTTTGAAGGCAACAGTCCTTCTAACATTGTAAATACAGGTATAGCAAGCCATGAGAATGGTTTTTTGTACTATAGTAAGTTTGACAATGGTTATAAGATATTTAAATTAAATTTGAAAACTAAAACAGAAAAAGCTATCTATGAAGATAATGCTAAATACATAAATGTTTATGAAGATTTCCTTTACTACATTCGTGGATCAAATGGAAACATAATAAAGCTGGGAACAAATGGAAGTAAAGCTCTTGTATTAAATGATAGCATCTGCTCAAATCTCTATGTTACAAAAGATTGGATCTACTACATTGATAAGTTGGCCAATAACACTATTCATAGAATTAATATGAAGACCCACAAATCCACCCTTTTGGTAGATATGAATGCTTCCTCTCTTATTGTCTACAAAAACTTCCTATACTTTGTTGATTTGTCTGACAACAATAGCCTGTATAGATACAACATGGATACCCAAGAGATTTCTCTTCTTGTAAATAGCCATATAATATTTTATACAATTACAGAGGATATTATTTTTTATACCAATGCCAGTGATGGTTCTTTTATCTATAAAGCAGATTTAGATGGTAGCAACAATTCTAAACTGGATGGAACAAGAGGCTGGTATTTATCATCAGACCCTTCAAATAGCAAAATAGTTTATTTCAAATCAACAAAAGGCAATATGAGAAGATTCAATATAAATACTCTAAACCAAATGACTATTACAAATGATGACTGTTACTACATTAATTCTTTTGGTAAATACATCATTTATATGAGTGAAGATATGAATGGCTATTACTTGCTTGATTCTTCGAATGGCGAAAAAATTAAGCTTCGCTAACCTTTGCTTACTGACAATTTTCCAAAATTAGTATATTATATCAATATGAAAAAAGTCTTTAGAAAAAGTCTTTCATGGTTGCTTGTAATAGTGGTTACTTTTACACCACTGTTTATTTCTGCCCAAAATAGCTTTAACAATATTCACTATTATTGGCTTTATTCCTCTGCAATTCCTTCTGCCTGGAATCAACTAGAAAATATGGAAACTCGTCCAGTTACAGTTGCTGTTATTGATACTGGCATAGATAAAAGCTCTGCCCACTTTAAGGGAAGAATTGATAGTAGAGGCAGAAATTTTTCTGGAGGAGATTTATCAGATTTTCAAGATAAAGAAGGTCATGGCACTGCTGTTTCAGGCATTATTGCAGGGCTACCTACAAAAAGAATGAATTACAGAGGGGTATGTGGCAATTTGGATGTTAAAATATTACCTCTAAAAATATATAACGATACTGATGGTAGCATGAATCTGAATAATATAATTGCTTCAATTTACTATGCCATCGAAATGGATGTTGATGTCATTAATATCAGTATAGATATACCCTTTTTTAATGAAGAATTACATAAGGCATGTTTAGCGGCATGTGAAGCAAATATTCCTATTGTTGCAGCTGCTGGTAATAAAGGAAATGAGTATTATTCTTATCCTTCTTCTTTTCACTCTGTAATATCAGTGGCAGCTCTTTCTTTTTATGATGATAACTATTATCTATCTTCACCTTTTTCTTCATATAACGATAGGATAGATATAAGTGCTCATGGTGATAATATCTTTGGTTTAGGTATAGATAATACTTATAGATTTGTAAGTGGCTCTTCTTTTTCATGTGCAATTGTAACATCCGCTATTGCTATTCTAAAATCTTTAAATAAAGATTTAACCTCTTTAGAGATTAAAAGCCTCTTGGCTTATTCAGCTGATAACCTTTCAATAAATAGCAGAAATAATTATTACGGCTATGGCAAGCTCAATCTTCTTAAGTTGATCAATACTACATTAGAAGATTTAAGATATACAAACTTTAATCAAGAAGAGGAAGATGAAGATACTTTAGAAGATGAGTTAGAAGATGAATCAAATGAAGACTTCTCTTTTGTATACCAAGATTATAGAGACCTTTTATCTTCAGGACTTTCTTTTGGACTTTGGATAAACGATAATGGAACAGTCTCTTCTATAGGAGATGCTTCATTTTCAAAAAGAACTGTAAATAGCTGGGTAAACATAAAGGCAGTAGCTGCAGGAGATACTTACTCTGTGGGCTTAAGATCAACTGGAACTCTAGTAGCAACAGGTTTTTCTGCTGCTGGAGCCTTAACAGAGGTTCATAGGTGGTCTTCTATTAAGCAGATAGCTACAGGAACCTATCACATGGCAGCTTTAACCACATCTGGAAATGTTTTATCTGCTGGCAATAATAATTCTGGCCAGTGTGATACAGATCAACTTGTAGGTGTTGTGAGCATAGATTGTGGTACTGTACATACAGCTGCTTTAACTGTTGACAGGACTGTTAAATGTGTTGGCTCTAACTTTTTAGGAGAATGTGATACTGAAAGCTGGACTGATATTGTATCTATCGCTGCGGGAAACTGTTTCACAATAGGCTTAAGGGCTGATGGACGAGTAGTAGCTGCTGGAAACAATTTTTTTGGCCAGCTTGATGTGGATTCTTGGACAGATATTATTGAAGTCTTTGCTGGGCATAATTACACTGTTGGACTTAAAGCTGATGGTAGTGTTCTTTATACTGGTATTAACAATGATTTGGCAAAAGACATATCTACTTTAGAAAATATAAAGACAATGGCTTGCGGAAGAGATTTAGTAATCGCTTTTACCAATGATGATGAGCTTGTGATATATGGAAATGTTAATGCGCAACTGCGTTCTACCTACAAACCTTTTGTTTCAACCTATGATGATGTAAATATAAATCACTGGGCCTACAACTATATTACTCCAATTTCCAGATTAGGTATTTTAAATGGTTATATTGACGGCGATAGTATTTATTTTCAGCCAGAAAACTATATTACAAGAGCTGAGTTTTTTAAGGTTATTATAGAAGCCTTAGGCATGACTCCTGACAGAGATGATGATAATTATGAGTCTCTTTCACATTTTATGGACCTTGATAATGTTGATGCTTGGAGTCTACCTTATATAAAAATTGCTTATGAATATGGCCTTTTAAAAGGAGATGCAGATTCACAAGGTAACCTTTATATTTATCCTAAAAAGATTATAACTAGGGCTCAAGCCATAACAATACTTGGTAGGGCCTTTGGAGTAGAAAACTACCTTGAAACCTCTTATATAGATAAGGATAAAATTCCTCTTTGGGCTAAAGATGCAATCATGTACTATTCATACATGAAGGTTTTACAAGGCTACCCTGACAACTCAATTAGACCAAATGATTTCTTGCATAGAGCTGAGGCAGCTACTTTAATTTATAAAACATATAACACAATTTTAACCTTAGAAGCTCCTTACAAAGATAACTGATTTAAGAAAAAATAATGAGGGTTTTATGAAAAGAATCACAAGACTACTATTAATAATATGCTTGTTACTAACTTTAGTTTCTTGTATTTATACAAATACACCACCCAAAACAAGTAATACACAAGAGCCAGTCTTATCCCCTTCACCAACTCCAAACCTTTCAATAAGTCCTAATCCTTCACAAACACCTAATATAGCAGATGAGAATCAGATAGCTAGAGCAAAAATATCTTCTATTGGTGACATTATGAGTCACTATACTCAGATATTAGACGCTTTTGATGCTAATACAGGAAATTATGACTATTCTAATTCTTTAAAATATGTAAAAAATTACACAAAAACAAGTGATCTTCTGGTAGCTAACTTAGAGACGGTTATGACAGAGGGTGAATACACAGGCTATCCTATGTTTAATAGCCCCTTTCAATTAGCTCAAAACCTTAAAGACATAGGGGTGGATATTGTGAGCATGGCTAACAATCACTCTTTTGATAGAGGTTTTGATGGCTTAGTTTCTACTATTAAAAATGTAGAAAAGGCAGGCCTAGACCATCTTGGAACTTATTTAGATCCCATAAAAAAAGAAGAGGACCGAGGAGTTTTATACAAGGAAGTAAATGGTATTAAATTAGTCTTTTTAAACTATACCTATGGAACAAACTACATTCGTATTCCTGAAGAAAAGGAATTTTCTATAAATCTTTTATACCAAGACTATATGGGAGCTTCAAGTGTAATAAATGAGGAACAAATTCTATCTGATTTGGAGTATGCAAAATCACTGGAGCCAGATTTAATTATTGGCCTAATTCATTGGGGAGTGGAATATGTAACTTATGAAAGTGACTTGCAAAGAAAAACTGCGGACTTCTTGTTTGACAATGGGATAGACATTATTTTTGGTAACCACTCCCATGTATTACAACCTATTGACTTTCAAAAAGCTGAAAATACTAATTATGATAAAGACCGTTTTGTAAGTTATTCACAGGGTAATTTTATGTCCAATATCACAAGAACTCATTACACCTTAACTTCTAATATTTTAAATCTTTATATAGAAAAAGATTTTGAAAGTAATATTACAAGAATAACCCACTATGACTATGTTCCCCTTTATATGCTTACCCCAGAATGGGGAGGTTCCAGATTTTATGTCCTACCAGTCCATGACTTTATAAAGCAATATGAAAGTGGAGATTATTCTCTTATTAATCAAAAAATATATAATGACCTTTTAAGAGCAAGAGATATTTGTCATGAAATCCTAGGAAAAGAAAATGACAAAAGATATGCTCTTAGAAAGTAATTTTACTTTTCTTTGCCTCTTGCCCTATTTCTCAAGGTTGCATTTAGTATTTTCTTTCTAGTTCTAATGTTTAAAGGTGTAATTTCTAGTAACTCATCTTCTTTTAATTGCTCTAAAGATTCTTCTAAGCTCATTTTCTTTGGAGTAGAAAGCCTTAAAGCTTCATCACTTCCTGAAGCTCTCATGTTGGTAATCTGTTTCTTTTTGCATACATTTACAACAAGGTCCTCATCTTTTGGATTTTCTCCAACTACCATTCCTTCATATACCTCTTCTCCAGGACTTATATAAAGGACTCCCCTTTCTTGGGCATTGTATAAACCATATGTAACAGCAGTACCTTTTTCAAAGGCTATTAAAGATCCTGTTTTTCTGTACTCAATCTCTCCCTTGTAATCACCATAACCACCAAAAAGAGTGTTAAGAGTTCCTTCACCACCTGTGTCGGTTAAAAACTCATTTCTATATCCAAACAAACCTCTTGCAGGTATAACAAACTCCATCTTCATCCTGTTTCCTGTAAGGTTCATACTAATCATTTCACCTTTTCTTCTTCCCATCTTTTCACAAACAGCTCCCACATCATCTGATGGAACATCCAAATATACATGCTCAAAAGGTTCTTGTCTTTTCCCATCTACTTCCTTATACAAAACTCTTGGAGTGGATACTTGAAATTCATAACCTTCTCTTCTCATGGTTTCAATTAGTATAGATAGGTGCATTTCGCCTCTTCCCATAACTACAAAGGCATCTGCAGTTTCCGTATCTTTTATCTTTAAAGAAACATCCTTTAAGGTCTCCTTATATAACCTATCTCTTAAGTGACGAGATGTTACAAACTTACCTTCTTGACCAGCAAAAGGGCTATCGTTTACTGAAAAGGTCATTTCGATGGTTGGTAAAGATATTTTAGCAAAGGCGATAGGTTGAATTTTTGCAAGGTCACAAATAGTGTCTCCAATAGATATATCAGGAATTCCAGAAAATGAAACAATGTCTCCTGCTAATCCACTTTGAACAGATTCTCTTTTTACACCTTCAAAGGTATAGAGGTTTGCTATTTTCGCCTTATAATATTGATCTGGGTCATGATAATTTATTACAGCCACCTCTTGATTGTTTATAACTTTTCCTCTTTCAATTCTACCAGTAGCTATTCTTCCCACATAATCATTGTAGTCAATTGAGGAAACTAAAATTTGAAAAGGTTTATCCTCTTCAACTTCAGGTGGATTAATGTGACCAACAATAGTATCAAGAAGAAGGCTTAAATCTTCTCCTCTTTCATCTAAAGATAAGGAAGCTAGACCAGCTTTTGCAGAGCAATATACAAAGGGACTATCTAGTTGGTCATCATTTGCACCTAGCTCCATAAGTAGTTCCAAAACAGCCTCTTCAGTGTTTGGAATGTTCGCTCCTTCTCTATCAACTTTATTTATAACTATAATGATTTTATGGTTCATCTCTAGAGCTTTGGACAAAACATACCTAGTTTGGGGCATAGGACCTTCAAAGGCATCCACAAGAAGTAAAACACCATCTACCATCTTTATAATTCTTTCCACTTCACCAAAAAAGTCAGCATGTCCTGGTGTATCTATAATATTAATCTTTGTATCCTTGTATCTAATAGAAGCATTTTTTGAAAGAATGGTAATTCCCTTTTCTTTTTCCAAATCTCCTGAATCCATTACTCTATCTGCAACCGCTTGATTTTTCCTAAATATTCCAGCTTCTTTAAGCATTGCATCCACCAAGGTGGTTTTACCATGGTCTACATGGGCTATTATGGCTATATTTCTAATATCTTCTCTTATCATGTTTCACCTTCAAAAGTTTTTCACCTAATTATACACCTTTTGCAATAAATTACATAAAAAAATATTAGTAATATAATCTTTTGAAATATTAAATGGTACAATGTATACATCATTTTAAAGGAGGCTTAGAAATGAGAAAGTTTGCATTTATTGGGGGAGGAAGTTTCGGTTTTACCCGTAGTTTGGTTAGAGATTTATTAACCTTTCCTGCATTTAAGGATGCACATTTCGTTTTAATGGATATTGATGAGGAAAGATTAGACTTTATACATCAAGCGGTTCAAAAAATCATTAAAGCTGGAAACTATCCAGCAAAGGTTACAGCAACTACAAATAGAGTGGAAGCCCTTAAAGGAGCAGATGGAGTTGTATGTACAATTCTAGAAGGGGATGTGGATGTTTGGCAACATGATATATTAATCCCCAAAAAATATGGAGTGGATATAAATGTTGGTGACACTAGAGGACCTGCAGGAATATTTCGTGCTTTAAGAACAATACCGGTTATGCTAGATATTTGTAAGGATATTGATGAACACTGTCCTAATGCAGTGTTTTTAAACTATACAAATCCTATGGCTATGCTATGTAGAGCTATGCAAATTAAATATCCACATTTAAAAATTTCTGGACTATGTCACAGTGTTCAAGGAACTGCTTCTATGTTGGCAGACTGGATTGGAGCTCCAGATAATGAAATAACTTACACCTGTGCAGGAGTTAATCATCAAGCTTTCTATTTAGACTTTAAGTGGAATGGAAAAGATGCCTATCCTTTAATTAAAAAAGCAGTTGAAGATCCTGAAATCTATAACAAGGAAATTGTTAGAAACAATATGTATGTTCACTTAGACTATTATGTAACTGAATCTTCTGGACATAACAGTGAATATGTAGCTTGGTATAGAAAAACTCCAGAAGCTATTGAAAAATATTGTACTCATGGAACCAACTGGAATCCTGGAGAATATGCATATATCCTCAATAGATACATGGATAGAAAAGGAACTTGGAAAAATGACATAATTGAATGGTTAGAAGAAGATGAAGTAAACCTTGAAAGAGGAAATGAATATGCTTCATATATCTTCAATGCTGTATTTGGTGACAATACCATCTTTAAATTCAATGGAAATGTCATGAACAATGGTATAATTGACAACCTTCCAAGAAATTGCTGTGTTGAAGTTCCTGTTGTAGCATCAAAAGACACCCTAGAAGCTGTATACATAGGAGCATTGCCTGATCAATTAGCAACCTTAATTAATACAACAGCTCTATGTGAAGTAATGGCTGTTGATGCTGCTTTAGAGAAAAATCCTAGAAAGGTCTTTCACGCTATAGCTTTTGATCCTTTAACCTCTGCAGTTCTTACTTTAGATGAGATTAAAGAAATGGTTGATGAAATGATGGAAGCAAATAAGGATTATTTAGGTTACTTATGGTAGTGTTAATTAGTTTGTGTTTCAGCCCATCCAAGCTAAGGATTTTGATAAAT
>CAZLVL010000002.1:0-178576 GCA_964563155.1 uncultured Clostridiaceae bacterium
GAGCGGGTTTAACTCAGTGGTAGAGTGTCACCTTGCCAAGGTGAAAGTCGCGAGTTCGAATCTCGTAACCCGCTCCATTTTTATAGGGCGCCATAACCAAGCGGTAAGGTAGAGGTCTGCAAAACCTTCATTCCCCGGTTCAAATCCGGGTGGCGCCTCCAAGTAAATAATCAAACATTATATAAACCAAAAGCCCTTATAAAAGGGTTTTTTGCTTTTTGTATAAAATTGCCAAACACTTCAACGAAAACACGCCAAACACTTCAACAAAAACACGCCATTTACTTCAATGCATACAATGTAGTTCTTAAATATAAGATTCTAAGTTCTCTCATATACAAACTTTTTGTATTGGACAAAGTATATTTGCCTAGTTGCTTAAGGCTTAAGTGCAATATTTGCATTTTACCTTGAGGCATTAGTGCAAATTCTGCATCTTTTACTTGTGCAGAAAGTGCAAGACTGTTATAATATTGAATAAGGAGACTGCATATGATTAGCAAATTGAAACAACTACGACAAAATTGTAAACTGACTCAGCAAGAAGCAGCAGATTTGATGAAGGTTTCAGTTCGTTCTTACAAAACTTACGAAAATGATCCTAGCAAAGAAAAAACGCTTAAGTATCAATATATGTTAGAGCAACTTGAAAAACTGAATTTCATTGATGAAGAACATGGCATATTAAAGATTGATACTATTGTTGAAATATGTAGCCAAGTTTTTGATAAATATTCTGTTGATTATTGTTACCTTTTCGGTTCATATGCAAGTGGTCAAGCTAAGGATACTAGTGATGTAGATTTATTTATCTCTACGGAACTAACGGGGTTAATTTTTTTTGAATTAGTTGAAAATTTGCGCGAAGGATTGCGCAAGCGAGTTGATCTTGTTGCTTTGCAACAATCGGATAACAATTTGGACCTGATTAATGAAATCTTAAAAAAGGGTATAAGAATCTATGTAAAGCCTTAACCAGCCACTTATTCATAGTATAATCTCATATAATGCAATAGATTGAAGAGAGAGACTAAAGTGCTAGACTTATTGTTAAGACAAATTGATAAAACTAAAGTATTTCAATACGGTATAGTGAAAACCTGGGATATAGAGTTCTTACAAGAAGTAAGAGAAATGTGTAAAAATGACCTATGCAGGCATTATGGAAAAACTTGGGCCTGCCCACCAGCTGTTGGCACTGTTGATGAGTGTAGAGAGCGCTGTTTAAAATATGAAAAAATGCTTGTTTTTACTGGTAAATTCATGCTTGAAGATTCCTACGATATTGAAGGCATGATGCAAGGTATGAAAGACTTCAAACAAATTGCTAGACAAGTTGAATCTGCAATAAAACCCTATTTGAATGAATATCAGATATTATCCAATGAAGGTTGTGATTTGTGTAAAATCTGCACTTACCCCCATGCACCTTGTCGTTTTCCAGAAAAACTGCATCACTCCATTGAAGGTTATGGGATTATTGTAAGTGAATTAGCAAAAAAAGCTAATGTTAATTACATCAATGGTCAAAATTCTATCACCTACTTCGGTGCCCTATTATTCAATGAAAAAGATATATTTAAAAAATCTATACAAGAGTAAACTATAAATAAAGGTTATGAGGACTATTATATTGATACTTTTATCATAGAAGTCCAAGGGGTCTTTTTGTTCTCTTACTTTCCTATTTAAGTCTTAGCAAAAGAACCTCTCCTTGTACAGAAGAAGAAATATCAGAAAGCTCTACTATTTCAGCTATTGCTTCATCAATAAATAGATTCTGATTTTCACGATATATGTATACAAAGTTTTTGTCCTCAAACTCAAGGTTAATAAGTTTATTCTCTAAAAGCCTTTCATAGAACTCTTCTAAACATAAATTTTCTTGATGAAGATAAAAGGCTGTTTCTTTTCCTACATACCTAATATGCCAAGGCTCATAAAGAGTAATCATTGTATAGTCTTCTTTACCCTCTTCATATCTAATAGTAAAACCATATTTATAGGAGTTTTCTTTTAACCATTTAGCATAGGGAGCCCCTTTTGAGGATTCATCCAACATGTAGCCATAGGTTAAAACATCCATGGTTAAGCCATTATGATGTTCAGAGGTGCCTGGAATGGCTACCCTTCCCGCTGTAAACTCATAAGCCTCATTATAGGTCATTCCCTCTTCTTTAACTCTTTTTTCTACCCACCAATCAAAACTATACTTTTGTGTATTATAGTCTCTAAAAGCAGAGGTTACATAGAGGTTTAAATTAGGATCATCTTGCTTGGAATAGGCTATTAAGTCTTCAAGAGCTTCTTTTACATGGCCCATAATGTATAGGTCTTGTCTTCCATCTCTTATATAATCTGGGTTACTTAGCTGAACTAAAGACCTGCTCCAAGTTTCAATCATAGCTGGTTCAAGAGGATTTAGCCTATTTGCTATCATTAAGGCTTGATTTTTTTCAACTTTACTTTCCTTTATTTCATCTATGTAAAGGGGACCTTCTTTATCAGAAAAAAGAAGACCACTAAGAATTTTATTGTAGCCAACTAGAGTAATGGTTCCAATATGGTTATGAAAGGAGTGAAAGATCTCTTTGTTTAATATTAAAGAATTATCTTCATAAGCTGCTACATCACTGTTGGGAAATTTAACAATGGCAAAAGAAAGTTTGTCCTCAAAAAGATGGCTAAAATCCTGGTCTTCCCAAGTGACAATATGAATTTTAGGATTTTTTTCACTAGGTAAATCCCTATTTAATCCTTCTAAAGGTTTAGTTTCATCAGAAGCTGATGGTTTTGGATTTGTAGTATTAGAAGATTGATTTGTTGGTTTTGGAGAGCCACTTACCTCTGGATTTTCTTGATTGCTAGGTTTGTTTAGAAAGAGAAAAATCACAAATGCAATTACAATACAAAGCAAAAACAAAAGGGCTATAATACTTTTAAAGCTCTTTTTTTTCATTTATTCTCTTTCCTCCAAAAGTTCTAAAACCTCTTTTGCATCATAGTGATACTTACTACTACAGTAGGGACAAACAGCCTCAATTATTTCTTCTTCTTGGGCTATTTCCATAAGTTGAGATTTATCTAAAACTAAAAGCTTTTCAAGTATTCCTTTGTATGAACAATCACATGAAAAAGATAAATCCACCGAATCAGTTATTTCCAAAGCCCTATCTGAAAACAAAAATTCCAAAATCTTTTCAGCAGATCCTAAATCATAAAGAAGTTCAGAAATATTTGTGCTCAAATCCACTCTTTGCTCTAATTCTTTTAATATCTTTTCATCTGTACCTGGCATGACCTGTACTATGTATCCTCCTGCTGCTAAAAGATTACCTTCTTGGTCAAAATATGTTCCTAGGGCACAGGCAGAGGGGGTTTGTTCGCTATCTGTATAATATTTTGCTATATCCTCTGCTATTTCACCGGAGGCTAAATCAATTATTCCTGTATAGGGCTCTTTTAGTCCCATATCTTTTGAAACAACTAGTTGTCCTGGCATAATTAGTTGACCAATAGATGAAACATCTTGTCCATAGCTTGTATAGTCATTATTAAAGACATATCCTTTAACCCTACCTCTTTTATCACTAATAGCTATAAGGCCTTTCATAGGTCCTTTTGAAAGAACTTGAACAGCTAAAAGTCCCTCATCTCCCATTAAAGACATCATAGCGGTTGCACTAAGTAGCCTTCCTAAGGCCATTGCAGATGCTAAATTTAGTTTATGATTATCTATAGCATCTTTAACAGTTTGTGTACTTAAGGTTGCAAAAACCCTAACTTTTCTGTCATATGCCATTGCTCTTACAATTTTATCCATAATTACTTCTTTCTAAAGATATAAAAAATTCTTGTGGCATCTTCCTTTGGGGCTTCCATAAGACAATCTCCCAAGGTATCCACATATTCAAAGCCTGCCTTTTTAGCTAGGTCTTTTATCTCCTGGTCACTGTAGGCTCTTTCTTTGTTTTGAGTATCCAGCCTTTTATATATACCATCTTCTACTTCTATAAAATATGAGATGTTCATTTCACATATTTTACTTTTCCTATCATAATAATTTTCCCATACATGTGCAAGGTCACTGGAAAGATCATAATATAGTTTGTCTCCATATACATTTTCAAACTTATATTCTGAGTTTACATCAAAGATAAATAGAGAATCAGGCTCAGAAAAAAGAGAGACCCTTTTAAATCCTTTTAAAAGAATTTTAGGGTCTAAAACATGGTTTACACAATCTAATAGGCTTATGGTTGCAGTAATTGTTCCAAAAAGATCTAAATCCTCCATTGCTTGGTTTATGTATTGGATGTTTTTGCTATCTTTTTGCATAGCAATATTTAGCATTTCTAAAGAAGGGTCAGCTCCTATCATGGAATACCCTAAATCTCTCATCTTTGTGGTTAAGTTTCCTGTTCCACAGCCTAAGTCTAGGACAATGTCTACAGGTTTTTTAGAATACTTCCTAATAATCTGATGAAAAAATCTTGCATATGAAACATAATCTACATCTTTAATAAGCAAGTCATAAATATTTGCTATATTGTCATACATAGATAATCTCCCTTATTTACCTTGGAGTATCTCAATGGCCTTTAGTAGTTGAGCATCATTTTCCAATTCAAGGTTAGCCAAATACTCATCTTTGAATTCTTCAAAAGGTTGAACCTCTATGTCAGGGATAATACCTATTCCATCAATATTGCTTCCATCAGGAAGAAGGTATTTATAGCTGGTTATTCTAACTTGAGAACCATCTTTTAAGTCAAATATACTTTGAGCTACCCCCTTGCCATAAGTTTGTGTTCCTATTATTGTAGCTAGGTTATAGTGTTGCATAGCTCCTGAAAACAGTTCAGATGCAGATGCAGAATTATCATTTACCAAAATTGCTAAAGGTATGTCATAGGCATAACTGTCAGCAAAATATTCTTCCTTGTAGCCTGTACCATCTGCTAGGGTGGTTATTATTCCATCTTCTATAAAGGCATCTGCTAGGTAAACAGCTGTGTAAAAGTCACCACCTGGATTGTCTCTTAGGTCAATAACAAGTTTTTTCATACCACCATCAAGAGCTAGTTTGTTGAATTCTACAACAAACTCATCTATCATGTCTTGGCTAAAGTTGCTTATGTAGATATAGCCTATATCGGTTCCTTCTATCATATGGCCTTCAGCATCAATGGAATTTATGAGCATTCTCATTATATTAAAGGTAATTTCTTTTTGTTCAGAAGGTCTCCATACAGTTACATTCACATAGGTTCCTTCTTCTCCTTTTACCTTAGAAGCAATATATTCTAAAGACATACCCTTGGTTAAATCAAGGTCTTCTACTCTAATAATAATATCACCAGGCTTTACTCCCTTTACAAAGGCATCTCCTGTGGGATTAACAGATACTACCTCAGCTCCAATTCCATCTTCTGGAGTTGTTATGGTTACACCAATTCCCTTGTATTCACCGCTAGAGGTATCTCTAATAGCTTGGGCCTGATCTTCTGGAACGTACATTGTGTACTTATCGTACACAGAAAGGATACCAGCTATGGCTGCTTCCATCATTTGGTCATGATCTAGGTCATAAATAGAGATTTGCTTAAGAAGATTATATACTTCATTAAATTTTTCCATTTGTTCCTTGCTAAAATCACCCTCTAACTTTATGTTTGACGGTGAGGCTTGAGGCATTTGAACATTAGTAATTCTTCTTGCAATTGATCGGTCTATTCTCTTGTCTGTAAACTGTAAAAGAGAACAGCCGCTTAATACAAATGATAATATGACCATAGCAATAAGCATGGTCATTAGTTTCTTTACATTATTCTTTTTCAATTTTTCACCTTTTTTTCTTTTTGAATCATTTATCTAGAAGGATCCACATATAAAAGGGGATCCACTCTTTTCCCTCCAACAATTACTTCAAAGTGTAAGTGAGGTCCTGTCGCCCAACCTGTTGCTCCTATTAAAGCTATTACCTCTCCTTTTTTTACACTTTGTCCTGCACTAACTAATAACTTAGATGCATGAGCATAAAGGGTAGAAACACCACCACCGTGGTCAACTGCCACATAGTAGCCATAGCCATCAGACCATGTTGCTATAGAGACCACTCCATCATTGGCAGCAATAATATTATTGCCATAAACTCCACCTAAGTCTACCCCATTGTGCATTCTCCATTCAAAGAATATGGGATGATATCTCCACCCAAAAAGACCATTTCCAGTGGGCATATATCTCCATGAAGGTAGGGGCCAGGTCATTTGTCCGCCAATATAGTCAATTTCTCTTTGAAGTTTCAAAATGACATTTAACATTTCAGCTTCTTCTTTAGCCAATTGGTTTTCTCTTGCCTTTAAAACTGCAATAGTAGCACCGGTGGCACTAACAGTTGCAGCGGCTGACTCCTCCATTTCCTTCATATTGCTAAGAACAATTTCTGCCTGTTCACTTAAGGTTGTATAGGAAGACTTGAGCATTTCCATTGTAAGCCTTTTATCATTTATATCCTTTATTAAAACCTTTATATCGTCAATTAACTCTTTGTCATGCTGAGCTATGAGATTGCTTAATTCTAAATAGTCAAAATAGTCCTTTAAAGAAGAGGAGTTGAATAAAACCTCCATCATAGGCACATTGCTTTGGATATATGCATCTACTATTCTTTTTTTAATAATGTTTAATTTGTTTTCATACTCAAGTTCAGCCTTTTCAATGGTATCTGTAAGACTGTTAACCTCTTCAGTAATCTCTCTTATATATTCATTGTAGGTTGCTAATTGAAGTTCTTGAGAATCCATACTACTTTTCATGTTTTTTGATAGACTTTCGTAGTAATCCTTAAGGTTTTGTTTTTGCTTAAGTTCATTAGCTACCTTGTCTAATTCATGCTGAATATTACCTAAATCTTGCTTAGCCTCGTTAATATCACCTACACCAAAGCCGGTAATAACCACCGATATTATAATTAATGTGAGTAGGATTGATATTAGTGCTCTTCTCTTTTTCGAAAAATTTATCATTTGTGCAATCTCCTAAACTTTCAGATACTTACGTATCGCAAAGAAGCTTCCTGTAACACCTAATATAGTTCCATAGGCTAGAAATACTCCTAATAAGACTAAAAGCATTTGGGAAACGGGAACAAGTTCCAATTTACCAATATACTCGTCTAAACCGCCTTCAAGTTTGTTATATAAGTAATTATACCCGAATCCAGAAATAAGAAAAGATATAATTGCACCTAAAAAGCCAATTGCACCGCCTTGAAGGTAAAAAGGAGACTTTATTCTGGATTCTGAAGCTCCAATATATCGCATAATGGCAACTTCGTCTTTACTAGTTGAAAGAGTTATCTTTATTGTATTCGAAATTAAGAATAAAGACAATATACCCAACAAGGTTGTTAATACAGCACTTACATATCTTATAGTATAAGATATGCCTGCTGCTCTTTCATAAGCCTCAGAGCTATATTTCACTTCATAAATATTAGATAAGGCCTTCATTTTTTGTACAAAAATATTTGAATAGGTTACATCATTTAACTTAACCACAAAAGAAGCTGGCAAAAAGCTGGAACCTAGTTCATTCATAATGTCTTCTCCAACCAATTCTTTTCCAGATTCAAAGGCTTCTTCTTGGGATATATAGGTTATCTGTTCCACATTAGGGTCAGCTACAATATAGTCTTGAATTTCATTTAAGGTTGCCACATCCGCCTCTGGAATTACATAGACAGTTATATGTAACATATCATCTAGAATATTATCTGAATTGTAGGAGACGTTCATCAAGAGAACTCCCACTACTCCCATTAATAAAATAGTTACGCAAACAGTAAAAACACTGGTAATAAAAAGAACCCTGTTTCTAATGATATTATTAAAAGATTCTACAAATACATATTTAATACTTACAGGTTTCATTTTCGTAAATACTTCCTTCCAAATCACTTACAATATCTCCACATTGAAGTCTGATTACTCTTTGTTGCAAGCGATCTACTATGTGGGTATCATGGGTTACAACCAAGACGGTTGTTCCAAGGGTGTTTACCTTGTATAAAAGGTCAATAATTTCAATACTAGTTTTAGGGTCTAAGTTACCAGTTGGCTCATCTGCAATTAGAATGTCTGGGCTGTTGGCAATGGCCCTAGCTAAAGCAACTCTAGCTTGTTCTCCTCCAGCTAATTCATCAGGAAAAGCCTTTTCCTTTCCTTCAAGGTCCACCATGCTCAAAAGCTTAGGCACAACTTGCTTTATAGTTCTAGAAGACTCTCCAATGATTTCCATGGCAAACTCAATATTTTGATAAACAGTCTTATTGGGTAGCAATCTACAGTCTTGGAAAACTACACCCAGCCTTCTTCTGTAATGGGGTAAATCATATCTAGAAAGAGTATGTAAATCAAAGCCATTTACAAAGATATCCCCTGAGGTAGCCTTTTCTTCTCTTAAAAGTAATTTAATAATGGTGGACTTACCTGAGCCTGATTTTCCTGTAATAAAGACAAATTCACCAGGGTCAATCTGAAAATTTACTCCATGTAAGGCTTCAGTACCACTTTTATAAATCTTAGTAACATTGTCAAACTTTATCACTTTATGCCTTCTCCATGTTTTTTAAATAATTTTTAATTTTACACACTGTATCAAACAAGGATGCTGAAGAAAATTTAGTTATATCTAAATCTGTTAGCTTGTTAAACTTCTCTATCCTATACACCAAGGTGTTTCTGTGTAAGTACATTTTTCTGGCGGTTTCACTTATATTAAGATTATTATCAAAAAATATTTGCATGGTCTTAATTGTTTCTTCGTCAATTTTATCATAAATTTCAGAAGGAATGGCTTGTTCTGCAAACTCTTCTAACTTTTCTTTTTCTATTTCATGAAAAAGTCTTGATACTCCCATTTCATTGTAATTATAGACCCTTACCCCCTCTTCGTTAAAAGAGCCCAAATCAAAGGCTCTCAAAGATGTAACATAAGACCTTGCTCCATCTGCTAGATGGTAGAAATTGGACCCTAAGGCTACTCTAATAGAGATTAGTAGCTGTTCTTCTAAGGTTGCTATAATTGACTTTAAAACTTTATATTTTTGACTGTCTTCACTTTCTTTATCTTCTAGATTTTTAATGGGCATAAAGACAACAACATCATCTTTATTCATTCTAACAACCAGTACATCTTTTTTATCGTGAAACAAGTTTCTCAAGACTTGAGTAATGGCACCATTACTATCTTCTTGGGACCTAAAAGTAATGACTGTTTTCTTTTCATTGTCATTTAGTTTAAATATCTTATTCCTGTTTTCAATCTCTTCAAGGGATAATTCTTCTTTTAGAATTTGTTTAAGAAAAAATAGTTTGTCGGTTTTTTCAGTGTTGGCTTTGAGATAATCTTTTACATAAAGAGCAAGCAAATCTAAAAAGGCTTCTGCTTCCTTGCCAAAATCTTCTATAAATACAAAGTATTGTGTGTTTTTAACACTTTTAATTTTGGTGAAAATTAATCCTTTAATATATGTTTTCTCTTTAGTACTGTTTGTTAGTTCTTGAAAGTGTGCAAAATCACTTGCTTCTTGGCTTTTATCAGAGCACATCAGCATTTTTCCAGATGCTCCGACTACTCCAAAAAGATACTTTAATTGCTCTTTCAATGACTCTCTTAACTCCTCTAGCAACTCCAGTCCGCCTTTCTTTAATTTATAATAACACAGGGTTAATTAACATGTAAACCGGAGGGAAGAAATTAAGATTAGTTTTTAAAGATATGTGGAATTTTACTAGTAAAATCTTCTTCTTGAACCAGCTTCGTCTTGAAAAAGACTTGATTTATGATATTATGCACCTGATGAACCAGTTATTATTAAACCAAGTAAAAAAAGCTATTAGAGATTATAAAATGATTGATAAAAATGATCTTGTGGGGGTGGGCTTGTCAGGAGGTAAAGACAGCCTAGCTCTTTTGTATGCTCTTTGTGAAATCAATTCCCATCTCAAAGACCCCTTTAACCTTATAGCTATTACTATAAAATTAAGTAAAGATAATCCTGATACAAGTTATCTGCAAAAAGTTTGTGACAAACTTGGAGTTACCTTTCACATTGTTGATACAGATATTGAAGAGGTAGTATTTGATGTAAGAGAAGAAAAAAGTCCCTGCTCTTTATGCGCTAACTTAAGAAGGGGAATTTTAAATGATACAGCCAAGTCTTTAGGCTGTACCAAGGTAGCCCTCGGCCATAATAGGGATGATGCTGTTGAAACATTTTTAATGTCCCTTTTTTATGAAGGAAGAATTCATAACTTTTCTCCTCTTACCTATTTATCCAGAAAAGATATTACCATTATTAGGCCCTTAATTTATTCATGGGAAAAAGATATAATAAACTTTAATGACCTACTTAAAATAAAGCCTGTTAAAAATCCTTGTAAGGTTGCAGGTAAAACCACAAGACAAAGCATAAAAGAATTTATAAAAGAAGAAGAGAAGACTAATGAAGATTTTAAATACAATTTATTCAAAGCCTTTACTAAGGGACAAGTATCAGGTTGGAAAGAGGTAATTAAATGATTTTTTCAGGTATATTTTTTATAACAATCTTCTTACCCATCAGCCTCTTTTTATACTATATCTCTAATAATAGGACCTATAGAAATGCCTTGCTCATTCTTATGTCTTTAGTCTTTTATGCCTGGGGAGAGCCAGTATGGATATTATTGCTTCTTCTTAATTCTCTAGTAATTTATCTTCTTGGTCTTGGCATTGAAAAATCTAAAAAGAAACAATCCAAAGCTTTTCTTCTTACAGGCCTTGTCTTTCTTTTATCCTTATTGGGAGTTTTTAAATATACAAACTTTATTCTAAACAATATATTTTCACTGTTTAACATTTCTGGTGAAGCTAATATAAATTTAGGCTTACCCTTAGGGATTTCCTTTTATGTCTTTACCTCCATAGCTTACCTAGTGGATGTTTACAAAAGAAGAATAAATGCAGAAAAGAATTTCTTCAATCTTCTGCTTTTTACATCTTTCTTCTTTACTGTAACCTCAGGTCCTATTCAAAGATACAAAGATATCCAAGGTGATATCCTGCAGCCAAGAGAAAGTGCAGAAAAATTTAACAAGGGAGTGCATAGATTTATTATAGGGTTGGCAAAAAAGGTTGTTATTGCCAACAGTGCAGGGACCCTCATATCTTCTTTTATTGGTCAAGATTACAAACTCTTATCTGTTCAAGCTTCATGGATAGGTATCCTTCTTTTTGCAGTGCAGATATACTTCGACTTTTCCGGTTATTCTGATATGGCAATTGGCCTAGCTTCCATGTTTGGCTTTTCCTTAAAGGAAAACTTTAATTATCCCTACATAGCAAAATCTGCCAGAGAGTTTTGGAGAAGATGGCATATATCCTTGGGCTCTTTTTTCAGAGACTATGTCTATATTCCCCTAGGAGGTAGTAGGGTCAAAACTAGTAGATGGATCTTGAACATATTTATTGTTTGGTTTTTAACTGGACTTTGGCATGGAGCTGGCTGGAATTTTATTGCTTGGGGTCTATACTTTTTCTTGCTCTTATTAATAGAAAAACTCTTTTTGCAAAAGATTTTAGACAAATTACCTAAACTCATATCTCATATTTACTTTGTTTTAATAATGCTTATTGGCTGGGTCTTCTTCTATCACTCAAATATAGGTGATGCCTTTAGATTTCTTGGCATTATGTTTAATATAAAGGCTGCTTCAATAAAAGATCCGGTTGTTTCAATCTTATTTAGAAACAACATCTTTTTCATTATAGCATCTGTACTTTGTTCATTACCTCTTGGTAGAAATATAAAAGAACTTATTTTAAAAAGTCAAAATAAGTTCTTACAAAAGCACAATGGCCTTATGACAAATATTTTCATACCCTTGATAGATTTAAGCCTTCTTGCCCTATCTTTAATCTTTCTTGTGGGAGATACTTATACACCCTTTTTATACTTTGATTTCTAAAGTTTAGTCAAAAAAGGAAATCTGCTTTCTTCTTTTATCCCTATCGGTCATAACCCTACCTGTAGCTGGAACATTGGCAGGTCTATATCTATCAGTATCTTTTAGCCTTGCTTGGTCTAAAGGCAGCATATCTGTAACCACAACATCATCTTTTAATCTAATCAAAGTAACTCCAATAGAGTCTCTCTTGCTCTTAAAAGTAGCATGGCTAGTATTGAAAATTAAGGCTCTTTGGTCAGAGGTAATGGCTACATATTCTTTGTTCTCATTTTCATCTACCATTGCCATATAAAGGATTTTACTTTGAGTAGAAAAGGCATTAAGCACTTTTTTCCTGTTTTGCTTGGTCCAAAAAGACTTAACAGGGATTTGAACACCCTTTCCATTTTCAAAGAGATACAACATGTTACCTTTAAAGTCTTCTGTAGCTATCATGTGGATTAAATATTCCCCTTTTTCTAAATCAAAGATGTTTGGTAAATATTCCCCTAAATCAGAAAGCTTACAGTCATTAATGTTATATAGTTTTGATTTATAGGCATTTCCCTTATTGGAAAACAAAATAATCTCTGCAGCATTTCTAGATGATATTTCTTGCAAGAGCACATCATCACTTTTAAACTTATTGTCTCCATCTGCCATGTAATCTGTCTTTTTAATCTTTTTAATGTAGTTGTCTTTTGTGAAAAAGAGTTGAACAGGATAATCCTCAAATTCTGGTTCGCTATACTCTTCTTCTTCTGGTTGGTCATATATAATCTGTGTCTTTCTTGGTTGACCATACTTTTCAATGATTTCTTTAAGTTGAGAAGAGATAATGCCTTCCATCTTCTTTCTGCTTTTTAAGATAGCTTCTCCTTCTTTTATGCTCTTATTTAAATCATTTATATCGTCCAAACGTCTTAGGATGTATTCTCTATTTAAATGACGTAACTTTATTTCTGCAATAAACTCTGCTTGAATTTGGTCTATCTTAAAAGCTTCCATAAGATTAGGAACAACCTGAGTTTCTAGGTCTGTATTTCTAATAATTCTTATGGCTTCATCTATATCTAAAAGAACCCTTTCTAAACCTAATAGTAGGTGAAGTCTTTGATTGTCCTTTTCTAAATCATATTTGACTTGCCTTTTTATACATTCAATTCTAAAGGCTATCCAATACTCAACTATATCTTTTATGCCTAGAAGAACCGGTCTACCTTCAATTAGAATGTTATTATTACAAGAAAAATAGTCTTCCATAGGAGTTCTTGCATACAAAAGGGCCATAAGTTTATCCACATCTGTTCCCTTTTTAATATCTATAGTTATCTTCAAGCCATTAATGTCTGTTTCGTCCCTAACATCCCTAATATCCTTTATTTTATTAGTCTTAACTAGGGCAATAATAGAATCTATAATGGCCTCTTGAGAGGTGGTATAGGGGATTTCAGTTATCTCTATATGGGTTCCTTTTTTATCTAGATTATAGGCACCTCTTAGTCTTACCCTACCTCTTCCATTGTTGAAGATGTTGTTCATTTCACTTTCATCATAAATGACATAGCCACCTGTAGAAAAATCAGGAGCCTTTATATAGTCTTGGATTTGAGCATTATTATCCTCTAAAAAGGCAATGATATATCTGCAAGTTTCTTCTAGATTAAAAGATGGTAAATTACTGGTCATCCCAACAGCAATACCCTGGCTGGCATTAATTAGTATGTTGGGAAAAGCTGAGGGCAACATAACAGGCTCTGTCATGGTACCGTCGTAGTTGGGAGCAAAGGGAACAGAGTCTTTTTCAATGTCTCTAAACATTTCCCTACTTATTTCAGCTAGCTTTACCTCTGTGTATCTACTGGCAGCAAAACTCATATCTTTAGAGTAGGTCTTACCGAAGTTACCCTTGGAATCTACAAAGGGGTGCAAAAGAGCCTCATTACCTCTAGTCATTCTAACTAGGGTCTCATAAATTGCCATATCTCCGTGAGGATTTAGTTTCATGGTTTGGCCTACTACATTGGCAGATTTGGTTCTATCTCCTCTTAAAAGTCCCATCTTATACATGGTGTACAAGAGTTTTCTGTGAGAAGGTTTTAGTCCATCAATTTCTGGAATGGCACGGGAAACTATTACGCTCATGGCGTAAGGCATAAAGTTGGTCTCCAAAATCTCAGTGATTAACTGAGGATTTGGTTCATTGGTATTCTCATCATCTTTTTTCTTATTATTTTTATCTGTTTTCATAGATTAAGAAATATCAAGCATATCAGTATATTTGTCACCATACTCTTGAATAAAATCTTTCCTTCCCTGTAAATTATCTCCTAACAAAAGGTCAAAGACCTCTTCTGTCAATTTTGCATCATCAGGCATAACCTTGATAAGTCTGCGGGTCTTTGGGTTCATTGTGGTCTGCCACATCATTTCTGGCTCATTTTCACCCAAGCCCTTGGATCTTTGTATGGTAACCTTAGAAGTTTTTCCCTTTTTCTCATCTTCTTTGTTAATCTTTTCTAGAATTTCATTTTTCTCAAATTCACTATAGGCAAAATATGTTTCCTTGTTGTGAGTTATTTCAAAGAGGGGAGATTCTGCAATATATACCTTTTCCATCTCAATTAAAGAGGGTATCAGTCTATATATCATGGTTAAAATTAAGGTTCTTATCTGAAAGCCGTCCACATCAGCGTCGGTACAAATTATGACCTTAGACCAATTGAGCTTACTTATATCAAAAGCACTTATCTTTTTATTGGACTTTGTTTTAATCTCTACACCACATCCTAAAACCTTAAGAAGATCAATTATAATGTCGTTATCAAAAATTCTGCCATATTCTGCCTTTAAGCAGTTTAGAATTTTTCCTCTTACTGGGATAATAGCTTGATACTCTGCATCTCTACCCATTTTAGCAGATCCTAAAGCGGAGTCTCCTTCCACAATGTAGAGCTCTCTTTTGTCAATATCCTTGCTTCTGCAATCTACAAACTTCTTTACCCTGTTGTTCATATCTAAAGATTTACCTAACTTTTTCTTTAGACTGTTCTTGGTTTTTTCAGCCTGCTCTGTACTTCTTTTATTTAAAAGCACTTGGTCAGCTACCTTTAGGGCTTCTGCCTTGTTTTCTATAAAATAGATTTCAAGTTCATGCTTTAAAAATTCAGTCATTTCATTTTGAAAGGCTGTATTTACTAAACTTTTTTTAGTTTGATTTTCAAAGCCACCAACTGATGAAAAAGAATTGGAAATGAAGACTAAGCTATCTTGAATGTCTGTATAGGTTATCTTGGCCTCTCCTCTAGTGTATTTCCCTTCTTCAGTTATAAACTTATCAAAGGCATACAAGAATGCAGCTCTCATGGCTCTTTCAGGAGATCCTCCATTTACCAAATAGCTGGAGTTATAGTAGTGTTCTGTTAAATTAACCTCGGTTGAAAAACAGAAAGTAGCATAGAATCTTGCATTATGCTCTCTTTGAGATGCCCTTTCAACAATCTTGCTTTCTCTACTTATGAGAACAGGCTTTGTAGCTGACTTATCCTTTATCAACTCTTCCATATATTGAGATATTCCATTTTCATAATAATACTCAATAGTTTTTCCCGATTCTTCATCTGTGAAAATGAAGCGAAGTCCCGTATTAGCTATAGCTTGTCTTTTAAGCATGTCTTCAAAATATTCTAAAGGAATATCTATGTCCGTAAAGACTGTTGGATCTGGCTTCCAAGTTGTGGAGGTACCTGTCTTTTTTAAGCTTGTTTTAGTCTTTTTAAGACCACCAATATTATATCCTCTTTCAAAATGAAGGTTATATTTATAGCCATCTCTAAAAACTTCCACATCCATGTATTCAGAGGCATATTGGGTAGCACAACATCCTAGGCCATTAAGCCCTAAGGATGAATCATAGTTGCCTGCTAGGTTACCATCATATTTTGCACCAGCATAAAGCTCACAATATATGAGGTCCCAGTTAAAACGGTTTTCATTTTTATTAAAGTCTACAGGCATACCTCTGCCATAGTCATTTACTGTAACAGATTTATCCTTATGCCTTATTACTTCAATAACCTTTCCATATCCAGCTCTTGATTCATCAATAGAGTTAGAAACTATTTCAAAAACAGAATGCTGGCATCCCTCTATTCCGTCAGTACCAAAAATGACCGGAGCACACTTTCTAACCCGGTCTGGGCCTTTGAGAGATTTTATACTTTCATTGTCATAGTTAGTTTTTCTAGCCATTAGCAATCACCTTTTCTTTTGTATAAATCATACTAATTATATTCGAAATTCCCATTTATTTCAATATTCTTGTCTTTTACAAGGGTTTATTGGTTAAATATCCCACATTGGGTATTAACTTATCAAAGTCTTTTTCTATACCTTTTTCTAAATATTCACTGATCTCATCTATACATTTTATACATTCTTGGCTACCTTTTTCAATTAGCTCCCAGACAGATTCATCAGAAACTTCCAAACTGTCTTGTAAATGGGTCCAACTTCTTTTGTTTAAATTAAGTACATCAATGTCATCTTTTGTCTTTTCCACATATGCTTTTCTAGGTAAAGGTAAAAGATTTATAAACCACTTTTTTAAGTTGCTGGGATCATAAAAAATCTTATGAATATTTATCATACTAGTAGATGCCTTAAAAACTTCCTTTTTTGTAACAGCATTAGGCTGGGTGTAATTTATGAACTCGGTTATGAACTCTACTAAGCCATAGGGAAAAGGGGTTTTGCCAATTAGGTCCAAGATATTTTGCTTATAGGCATCTACCCCCATACACTCTTTCCATAACCTTATATCCATAATGTACTCAATAGTATAGTGGGAAAGAAAGGCCTTTTTGTCAGGATGATTAAAGTATTCAGCCCCTTGTTTTTCAGTTGCTAAGACATAAGGATGAATTGCTTTATCACAATAAAAATGAGTCAAAAAACCAGCAAAAAAAGCTAGGTGCTGTTCATACTCAAAAGAGTCTAAAATCTCCAACCAACTTATGAAGTCTTTGAAGAATTTAGCTGTTTCTATTCTATGCATCATCCTTCCTGCAGACTGAACCCTCTTGTCTACTAAAAGCGGAGAAATGTAATAGTATAGAAAATCAGGACCTTGTGCTCCAAAGTTAAAAATTTGAATATTATTCTTAATAGCGTCTTTTACATTAACATCAGCTATACCATTTTTAACCTTATTGGCAAAAATTACATGAGTAAGAATATCTGGCATCCAATTTTTCCTTAATCTTTTATTCAAGTGCACATAAAATTACCATATTCGAATATGAATATTTGATATCAAACATGAGTAGCCTGGCATCTTAAGTATTATAATACCATTATTTAGGCCAATATGCATAATAATTTCATGTAACAACAAACTTAAAATTCCTCCTATTTTACCTGCATCCAGATCTACTTGTTGGCTTATTTTCCCTAATCTATTTAATAAAAAACTATCAACCTGAACATAATCTCGAACTATTAAAGATATCGTAGATTGACTCTTTACAACCACCCAAAATCTTTCCTTTGAACATTGATTGCCCTTTTAATAATTCAAAGCCAGTATTTTGGTAACTTTACATCTCAGTACCAACAGCATTTTCAGTAAAGTCTTCTCTCTCCTGATACCTTACATCACTTGGGCGTATTTCCTTAATTTTCCTGTAGCAATCAATTCTTCAAAATACTTTGTCCATAAAATGTCTTAATACCAACTTTATTGAGCATAAAATGATTCATCGTTGCATCAGGGAATCCTAAAAAGATTTTCTGATTAGCAACCTTTTTTAACTCGTTGTTTTCAAAAAGATAAGGTAATAATCTATAAGTATCTTCGCCACCGATAGTACACAAAATCATATCAATCGAATCATCCATAAAGGCAGATAATAAGTATTGAGCTCTGCTTTCAGGATAGTTTTTTATAAATTCAACACCTTTAAGTGCATGAGGTAAAAACTCAATTTCAATACCATATTGCTTTAATCTTTCCAATCCAATATCTAATTTGTGTTTGATAAA
The DNA here is from genome assembly GCA_964563155.1 of uncultured Clostridiaceae bacterium. GTDB lineage: Bacteria > Bacillota > Clostridia > DUPQ01 > DUPQ01 > DUPQ01. The sequence goes on from CAZLVL010000002.1 coordinate 18,039, forward strand.
ATTTTCTCCCATAATACCACTAGATAAACTTACAATCCCAATTTTTTCAACTTTCATATTTCCTTCTAGAGTACTGTGTACAATATGTAATTTTTGAATAACCTCTTCAAACTTAGGGTTACTGTTCTACTTAGATTTTCCTCAGTCAAGCACTTTCCAATAACCAGTTTTCTTTGAACCAATTCTTTCTATATATCCATTTATGCGAAGAAAAGCTAAGTTATTCTCTATCGCAGTTTCACTAACAGAGAGGAATAATGCCAATTCTGCAATCGTGATATTCGGATTATCCCTCATCTCAGAAAGGATTTTCTGTCTTCGTAGATTTAGTTTCTTTCTGCTATCAGTATCCCCAACTTTATTCCCAACTTTATTCCCAACTGTCTGAATTCTATTAAATGGTACACTACCTCTTAAATCATTAGCCATACTCCATATAGTCAGGTGTATCTCAATTTTAAATCATATCTAGCACATTATGAATAGCACCATTTAATAATGTACTAACTTTTTATTCTATCCACATCACACAATTATTTATTCTTGCAAGCGGATAATTATATTTACAAAAAAGATCATTGCCCTCTTAAGTTTGTATTGTATGGTTTATATATTAACAAAATGAATTAAATTTTTATACTCTTCCTATTTGAATAGCATATTATAAATAGTTTTTTATGGTTCAGTTATATCATTATGTTGTTAATATAATAAAATAATTTTACTTTAAATAAAAAATAAGCCTACTTTCAGTAAAAAGTAGGCCCTATAATGTGCTTTAATTGCAATTCTGTTGTTTTTTGCTTAGATACTCTATTTCTTAGCCACCAATAATCTCAAACTCTTTATCTATATGAGTAAAGTCAGTGTAGTAAACTGTAAAGGCATCCTTACAAGGAGGAATAGATCCTCTCATGTTCTTATGGTAGGTATGCTTTGAAAAGGCATTTGTTAGAGTTAATTTGTCCTTATCTTGTTTTAATTCTATTTGGTCAGCATTTACACTTAAATTTCCGTTGACTGGTCCAACAAGGTCCATTCCGTTATATCTTACATCTACTGGGGCCATGGTACAAAACTCTATTTTGCAAGGAACATTGTCACAACCTTCTGTTTTAACCCTAACCTTAACTCTGTCATCCTCAATCTTAACAGTTACGGTGTATTCTAAATCAACCTCATTATTAATAGGTCTTAGACTGTGGTCCATTTCCTTCCAAACAGTAGTTGGTGGTTTTGTAGGCATAGGGTCAATATATTTACCATGGGCCTTCATCTTCATTTGATAGGTTTTTTCACCAATTTCTTCTATACTTTCAGGTTTGAACTGAGCTACTGCAAAAAAGGATGCACATATTCTAACCCTACATCTTAAAGCTCCTTTTTGGATATGTAAAAAACTAGGAGACCTTTGTAATATGGATACAGAAAAGTCATCTTTTCTAAATCTAACTATATCCTTATGGAAAAAGTGATAGCTTTCAGGATAAGGCTCTAGTACAGGGTCATATTCTTTTAGCTCTGGATAAAGCATATAAATGGAAAGTAAGCCTAGGCCTCTTCCATATTCTTTCATAGCTTCTTGGTATATACGGTCAGCCATAAAAGCATATTGAGCATTTTTAGTGATGTATGACATATGCATATAGGTGTAGTAGAAATAGTAGAACTTGGTTAGGGCATAAATATCAGTGTCATTTCTATCTTGTCTATTAGAGTTGGCTGTAAAGGCTGTAAAATCTGGGTCAATGTACATAAACATTAAATCCATGTTTTTCTTTGCATATTCTAGATACTGCTCATCTTTGGTTTCTAGATAGATGTTCATAAAGGAAGTATCACACACTTCATTGTAGTGGGGGGATCTTTCGGTGTATTCACCATTTTCATCCATGTCTATTCCTTCATTTAAAAAGGCAAAGGCCTTTTCCTTTAGCTTTTCCATCTTTACAATGTCATAGACCATAAGCATGGCAGCTGCTCCAATCCACCTATGGTTGGGAGTATGAACTCCTCCATTTATTAAGGAGTAGCCAAGTTTTGGTAAGTATTCCCTATATCTTCTTAAAAAGTCTAGGTCCACATCTCTTTTTGCATACTTTTCAATTACTCTATAGGCTCTTGCCATATAGATTGCTTCAAAAAGAGGTGGCGTGAAAAAATTGCTTTCCATCATGTCTATTGTGTAATTAGGCCTATGTTTAGTATTAATATAGTCTAAAATACCATTCATGATTTCTAGCAATCTTTGGTCTTGGAAATACATGCAATCTTCGCAAAAATATGCGGATGCTAGTGTTTCTAGTGTTGGTCCGTTATGACCATAAGAGGCATAACCATAGGAGTTTCTCAGTGCCCTTATTGTTGGATCATATAGTTTAAAAATCCATTCAATAGAAGCTTCAATCGCCTTCAAATTTCCTTGATAGTGTTTCTTCATAAAAATTACTCGGTTAGCATTGCTGCTCCGACAACCCCTGCATCATTACCCATTTGAGCAATAACCAATTTGGTCGCAGGTGTTTCCTCCTTCGTATATTTATATTTTTCTATATATTCCCTTAAGGGTAACAATAGCCTATCACCTTCGTTACAGACCCCTCCACCTAGGGCAATTATCTCAGGTTGGAAGATATTAACGATGTTAACCAATCCCTCTCCTATATATTTAATATAGGTGTCACAAACTCTTTTAGCAGTTTCATCTCCCATTCTTTCAGCTTCAAAGGGAGTTCTAGCGCTTATCTTATCTAGGTTATATCCACAAGCTTCCCAAATCTTAGAGTTTTTATCTTCTAGGGCAGCTTTTCTTGTTTGAGCAACCAAGGCAGTTGCTGATGCATATGATTCATAGCAGCCTAAGCGGCCACAGGTGCAGGGCTCACCATCCATGATAAGGGTATGGTGCCCTAATTCAGATGCAGCATAATTAAAGCCACTGTAAAGTTTTTTATCTATAACTACCCCTGAACCTACTCCTGTACCCAAAGTTATGGTTACAGAATATCCAGTATCTTTTGCAGCTCCAGATACACTTTCTGCTAAAGCAGCTACATTGGCATCATTATCAATGTATACAGGTAAATCGAAGTACTTTTGGAGTTCTGTTCTAAAGTTTACATTTCTCATTCCCAGGTTGTTGTTATATATTAAGATACCATTGGCTTTATCTGGTGTACCTGGACAACCTACCCCTATTTTGTCAATTTCATCAAGGGAAATCTTTGATTTATCCAATAAATCTTGGCACAAGTAGGCCATATCTTTAATGACAGCTTCATAGCCTCTTTCACTTTTAGTGGGGGTTTTATCCTTTACAACTATGTTTCCAGACTTATCTACTATTGCAGCCTTAATGGCTGTTCCTCCTAAATCTATACCAAAACTATACATGATTTGCCTCCTTTTCTAAATACAATCTTTTATATTGCCAATTGAATTACAAGAGCTGACGCGACAAAAAATGCATATACTAAAAATACATAAAGGTCGCTTTTTGAATATTTGAGAACATTAATACTGGTTCTACCCTCTGAACCATTGTAGCACCTAGAATCCATGGCTGTTGCAAGGTCATCTGCTCTTTTAAAAGAGGAGATAAACAAGGGTATGAGTATAGGTATAAAGCTTTTTGTTCTTTGAATAAGATTGCCTGTACCTATATCAGCACCTCTTGCAGCCTGTGCTTTCATTATTTTTTCCGTCTCTTCCATAAGGGTAGGAATAAATCTTAGGGCAATGGATATCATCATGGCTATCTCTGCGGTGGGCACCTTAATGTATTTAAGAGGTAGCATTATTCTTTCTATACCTATGGTTAATACTAAAGGTGTTGTGGTAAAGGTCATAAGAGAACCTGCTGAAATTAAAAGCAGTATTCTTATGCTGACCAAGGCAGAGGTAACTAATCCTTCTTCTGTTATTTTAATAATTCCCCAAGAATAAATAGGGGTACCTTCTGCGAAAAATATATTTAAAATCATGGTAAATATTACAATGTAGATAACCGGTTTAAGACCCTTTAGAGCAAACTTCAAACTTACACCTGATACTAAAAAGGCCATTATGATAAAAGCGGCGGCAATAAAAAGAGCATAGAAGGAATCTAAAAACAGAAGTAGAACCATTGTTAATATAGTGAGACTAATTTTAAGTCTTGGATCAGCCCTGTGTAAAACAGAATTTCCTGGTATATATTGTCCTATGCTAATGTTGTGCACCTTTTATCTCCTTAGCCATCGGCGCCTATTATACAGAATAAAAGGTTTAAATACAATTAATTTCATTTATTATTCTGCTTTTCTTTTTTTCCTTGCTAGGTATCTTTCTTTACCCTCCTGCCAATTCTTCTTTTCTTCTTGGCTTTCTAGGATAAGTCTGGGTACTTCCACTGGATTTTCATTTTCATCTAAGGCTACCATAACTAAATAGGCTTCGTTTATGAGTTTCTTTTCTCCGCTTAACTCTTCTACATAGGACTTAACACAGACTTCCATGGAGGTCTTTCCTACATAAACTACCTTGGCTGTTAAAAGTATAGTGTCATCTGCATAGGCTGGCCCCTTAAATTCCAAAGAGTCTACTGCAACAGTTGTTACATTTCTTCCAGAATGTCTTCTTGCAGCTATGGCTGCTGTGATATCTATCCATTGCATCATCTGACCACCAAAGAGTCTTGCATTACCATTTAGGGTCCCTTGAGTTAATATTTGAGCTTGTTCTGTATATGAATCTTTTGCATATTTTTCCATCTGTCTCTCCTTTTTCTTAATCCAGATAACTTTTAGGCATAGATTTGAAAATAATGCTGTTTTTTTCCTGGATTACTTCTAGCATACCTGCCTTGGTTATGGTGAAGTTAAGAATATCACCTTCTGGCAGCTTTTGCATTGTAATTTTATCTATTATTGTGTCTGCACTAAGCCATTTTTGTGCTTTTTCACTCAAAGAAAACTTAGTTCTTGGGGCATAAACTGGCCTAGTGGAATCAAATACTTCTTTACTTACTAAAGTAGCCAGGTGCTGCTGAGAGTCTTTTAAATCCCACAAGACCTTGCTAATTTCATAGCCCTCTTCTGCTCCTAGGCTTATACTACTTGCAGCTAGGGTTAGAAGATTCTTTTTATTTATAAATTCATGGCTGTAGAGTTGGCTCTCTTCTTTAGTTAAAGGTGCTTCTTTCTTTTTTATCCTATCAATAACCTCTAATTGCATCATTTCAAAAATTAAGAGCTCTTTAAGACTTAATTTTAGGTTAATTTCTTCAACCTCTTCAACCTCTATGCCCACAAAGAAATCTTCATTAATCTTTTTTCCTATATCTTGATTTAAAATGGGGCTTTCTATACTAATAATATTGTGGTTAAAGTCTGGTAAAAGCCTTATCCAAAAGCTGCCATTAAAGCAATAATGGGTTGTAGCCATGTCCAAAGAGTTACTGCTTACCACACTTATTACCTTTTGTGGCCTTAAGATGGCTTGGGCTAGAACCTTACCCACCTGACTTATGACCTTTTTTTTCACCAATCCTATTTTTGCTAATTCGTTTTTACCTTGAGACAAATCACCTTTACTAAGTTCTACATTAAATTTAGCTTGAGAAATATTATTGGGCTTTATATCGGATAAGACCAAAAAGGCTGAATATTCACTTGAACTTAAAATATAAAACATGTAGTCTCCTTGTATTATTTAATAGTTTGCCTATCCCTCAATAAAGTTTTTAATAATTAATGAGGTTTTCTCATACCTGTAACTTTGGCTAGCTGCTGCTTTTAGGGCCTTTTTAGTATATACAACCCAATACTTGGATAAATAATCCTTATCCTCTTTTGACAGCTTATCTTCAGAAATTGACTGATAAAGTTTGTTAAGGCCTTCTTGACTTTCTAAGTAATTTCCAAGATTCTTTATATTTTCAGGGGTTATCTCTTTTTTAGCAATTTTGCCCTTTAAAAAGTCTCCATATTTTCCCTTTGCCATGTTGGCATAAACATAGGAAGAATTATTACCTAAATCTGACAAAAGTAAAATCACATTTCGCAAATGTACAGAAGGGCTAGCAAGAACCCCTGCTTTAACTTCTTTTAGGGCAAAACTATTGGATATTTCTATTAAAGCATTATAGGGGGTATTGGAGGCTAAACTGTTAAAAACATAATTTGAATAAACTAGTTTCCCATTAGCTTCTTGTAAGGCATCCCCTCTTATCTTTAGGGAATAACTATCATTGTTATAGCCCATGGAGTCTAGGTTTGTCTTAAGGCCAGAGATTTCATTTTTAAACCTATCTATGGAATTTTCAATATTTAATAAATCCTTATTACTTATATTCAAATCCTTCTCTTTAGCCAAGGTCCTTAAAAGTACTTCCTTATACTTGGGCCAGCCAGCATCTACCACATCTTTAAAGCTTTCATGAAGTAAGTCATAGTCTGTTTCGCTAGGTGAATAAATAATCTTTTCTATGCTATCTTTTTGTTTTACCTTGGTTTGGTAGGTTCCATCTGCTCCTTTTTTCTTTTTCAAGGTTAAAGAACCTATAGAAATCCAGGCACATATTAGAGTTGGACCTGCCACAAAGACATTAAACAAAAGGGTTTCTATTGTCTTTTTACTTTCATTTAAATCCCCACTACCCACAAGCCAGGTTAAAAACCCATCATAGGCATTTCTTTGTAGTCTATATACATATTCTACTCTACCCCCAAAAGAAGCCTGTATGCTAATGTGGAGTCTACAATTGTTTTTATTCAACTTTTCATAAAGAGTATAATAATCAGGAATCTTCAAGAAGAAAACTAAGTGATCTTCTTCTTTGTATTGGTACATATTTTCACTTGAAAATATTCTGTTAGATTGAAAATAGGTAATTGTTTCTTCTTCTTTTCCTTGTTCTTTGTGAACTATATACATAGAAGTCTTTAGCTGAGAACTAATGGAAAAATCACTGTCTCCAATGTATCGCATTCTTTGCCTTATATTTATAGCTGTTTCATTTCCTGCATATATCTTTTTAGGAGGAGGATCCCAAAAATACTCTATGTCATAATAGGTATCCACTGAAAAGTGCTTTTTAATATATCCATTTTTTACCTCTGTATTTTCTTTAGGGTTAGCACTGGTCTCAGGATCAATTTTTATCAACTTTTCTAAGACCCAAACTCCTTTTATCTCTGAAACACTAGGAGCAGCTAAACTTTGAAGAGGACTTAAAAGAAGGATGCCTATGATAATAAGGGGGATTATCTTTCTAAAACTCCTTTGCCTATTGGCAAAGAAAAAAGCCAGTTTGAGTATTATGTAAATAAGAAATAGGGCTAGACCTATGTAATAGGAGATAAAAGCAGACTTAAACGCAAAAGTAAATACAGCTAAGACTAGACCTGATATATAGGCTGAAATAGCTTTAAGCGGGATTGTGACCACTTTTTTTGCTATAAATATTCTTTTGTAAAGGTCCCAAATAATCCCGCTCTTTCTAGCTAAGGTTCTTAATAGAATAACTATTAAAGGAAAGATGACAATAGCATTTATTAAAGAATTATCACCACTTAACATATTGTATGAAATAAAGGCTAAGCTCAATCCTAAAACAAAGCCATTTAAATCATCAATATTTCTAAACTTTTTCATATCTAAAAGATAAAGCTGCAAACCGCTCTTAAGACCTTTAAAAGGCTTTTGCAAGGAAAAATATGGAGCACTTATCATTACAACAAAGTAAACATACAGCATCTTTCCTGCTACTCCACCAAGAAAACCTAAGAGGCCTCCGGTCATTGCTCCTTGAGAATAAGTTAAGAAGGCTAATAGCTGTAAAAAGAAACCTTTTACTCCATTAGTTATTAAAAGAGAGACAATAAGCCAAACAGTTAAAAGTATAAAGACAGGTAAAAGATAGGAATTACGCCGCAAACCCTTTCTCAAGTCGGTTAAGATAGATTTTATACCTGAAAGACCTAGACGGTTTTTACTTGTTTCCCAAAAGGCTGAATGAGGTCTATTTCTTTTTGGGTCTGCATGGTCACTAACATTGACCACATCAATTGGGAAGCCACATCTTCTGCAATATTTTGCTTTATCGGATACCTTTAATCCGCAACTCATGCAAACTTTAGACAAGTTCAACCTCCCTTTTTTACTATATAGATTTTATCATAATATGGTATTATTTACATACTTGAGATTTACTCAAAAAGCTTAAGCTAGGGCCTTCTATGTATCTCAAGTGAGAGGAGATTTAAATGACAAGAACCAAAGCAATGGCTTTTAGCGCCATGTTCTGTGCCATTATAGCTATTTTGTCCCAAATAGCAATTCCTATGCCTTCAGGAATCCCTATTACCTTGCAAACCTTTGCAATAGCTTTGACCGGCTTTTTATTAGGCTGGAAGAGGGGGTCTTTCTCGGTTTTACTCTACATATTATTAGGCTTGATAGGAGTACCTGTCTTTTCTTCTTTAAGATCTGGCATATACACTCTTTTAGGCTTAACAGGTGGTTTTATCTTTGGCTTTATTCCTTTGGTCCTTTTATCTGGTCTTGGAAGAAATTTTAAGAAAAAGTATCTAGCCCTAATATTTTGTTTTTTGGGCCTTATCATATGTCATCTTATGGGCTCTTTGCAGTTTATGATTATAAGTCAGATTAGCTTTTATAAGTCTCTTTTAACTGTATCTTTTCCTTATCTTTTAAAAGACCTTGTATCTTGTATTTTAGCCTATGGCCTTTATTTACACCTAAAAAAAATAAGAGCCCTACTTCCTTTGGAAGAGAGCTAAGACTACTTAAGATACTTTAGAAGTTCCTCTTTTGCTTGAGAAACTGTATAAATATTATCATTAATTTGAGGATAGGTTTTTTTAACCCTTTTAATTATTTTAGTAATTTCAGGAATATCTAGACCTAAAGAAACTAGTTTTTCCTCTTGAGAGTAAATCTCATCTCTAGTCCCATCCATAACCACCTGACCTTGGTCTAGAACTATTACCCTTTTTGCATACCTAGCCACTAATTCCATGCTGTGGGCAACCAAGATAACAGTACATTCTTTTTTGTTATGAAGGGCCTCAATTATTTTAAAGAGCTCTTTTGTGCCCTCTGGGTCCAGGCCTGCTGCAGGCTCATCTAAAACTAATATTTCAGGCTCTAAAACTAAGATACCTGCTATGGCAGCTCTTTTTTTCTGACCTCCAGATAAGTCATAGGGTGATGCTCTAAGGTTTTCATCTGTTAAGCCTACCAAGCTAGCAGTTTTTAGAATTCTTTCTTTTCTTTCTTCAGCTGCTATGTTTCTTTTTATAAGGCCAAACTCTATATCTTTATATACAGTTTCTTCAAATAGTTGATACTGGGCATATTGAAAAACAACCCCTACTTTTTTTCTTAAATCCAGTTGGGACTTTTTATCCTTAGTACTCATACCATCTACAAGGACTTCTCCTTGGTCAGGCTTTAAAAGACCATTTAGATGTTGTATAAGAGTAGATTTTCCACTACCAGTAGCACCAATAATAGCTGTATATTGGTTTTCATAGAAATCTAAACTTATATTATCCAAGGCCTTTTTTTCAAAAGGCGTTTTTTTCATATAAGTGTAGCTAATGTTATCCAGTGCTATTATCTTTCTATTTGTCTGCAAGTAAGCCTCCTATGAGTTCTGCTGCCTCTTTTGCATTTATTGGATACCTATCAATAGAGATGCCTTCTTTTTTTAATTCATACATAAGTCTAGTAGATTGGGGAACGTCTAGTCCTGCTTCAAACATTTTTTCCACATTGAAAAAGACCTCTTCAGGTTTTCCCTCTAGTGTTATTTCTCCCTTGTGTAGGACATAGACCTTGTCTGCATACTTTGCTTCATCCATATTGTGGGTAATATTTATTATGCTAATACCTTCTTTTTTGTTTAGCATATCTACCACATTAAGCAACTCTGCTTGGCCCTTTGGATCTAACATGGAGGTGGACTCATCTAGAATAATACAAGCTGGCTTCATTGCTAGAACTCCTGCTATGGCTACTCTTTGCTTTTGTCCACCTGAAAGGGTGTGTACCGCCCTTTCTTTTAGGTCATATATTCCAGTTTCTTTTAAGGCTGATTCTACTAAAGCAATTATTTTGCCTCTTTCATAACCTAGGTTTTCTGGGCCAAATGCCACATCTTCTAGCACTCTAGTTCCAACAATTTGGTTATCTGGGTCTTGAAATATCATGCCCACATTCTTTCTTATCTCCAAAACCCTATCTTGGTCCTTAGAATTATAGCCTAAGACATATATGTCTCCTTGGTCTGGTTGTATTAAGGCATTTAGCATTCTAGCTAAAGTGGACTTACCTGAACCATTTCGACCTAAGATAGCAATATAGCTTCCCTTATTTATGGACAAGGAAATACCGGAAATAGCTTGGGTAATTTCCGGTTGTGTCTTGTATGCATAGTAAACGTCTTTTACTTCAATCATGATATCAGTATTAAAAAAGCCTTTTGCAAAGGCTTCTTTTTCTTATTGTATGATTTCCAATAAAACCATCTCTGCCGCATCACCACGTCTTTGTCCTAGTTTATACATTCTGACAAATCCGCCTTGTCTATCTTTAAGTTTGGGTGCAACTTCGTCAAATAAAATGTTAACAACATTAACTCCTTCAACCTTGTTAATCCACTTCATTGCTTTTCTTCTTGCATGAAGTCTGGCTGGGTTGTCCACTGTTACCATTTCTTCCACTGTTTCTCTGTCAATTACTTCGTAATCAACTTGACCAGTTTTGCTTTCCTTGGTCATGGTTAGCTTTTGACCTTTATGTGTCTTTGCACGGGTTACCTTTTGTGCTTTAGATGTAAAGTTATCACTTTGTGCAACTGCTTGTGCAATCAATTTATCTGCTATTTTTTTAACTTCCTTAGCTCTTGCTTCGGTTGTTTGTATTTTGCCATGCTGTATTAAATCAGTAACCAAATTTTTTAAAATTGCAATCCTTTGGTCTGTTGGTCTGCCCAATTTTCTATGTGCTGACATACTTGTTCCTCCTTATTCTTCCGGGTTGGCAAATGAGTGCCCTAACTCATGTAGTTTATTTTGAATTTCTTCAAAAGATTTTTTACCTAAATTACGTACTTTCATCATCTCTTCTTCGGTCTTTTCTATAAGTTCACCTACAGTATTAATGTTGGCTCTTTTCAAGCAATTGTAGGACCTAACTGATAAATCTAACTCATCAATCAATTTGTCGAAAAGATCATTTTTAATCTGTTCTTCGGTTTCTTTTATAGTTTCAGTCTGTTTAACTTCTTCAGAAAGATCTATAAACAGGTTCAGATGATCACTCATTATCTTTGCCGCATAACTTAAAGCTTTTGTCGGAGACATGGACTTGTCTGTATAGATGTCCATTGTTAGCTTGTCATAGTCGGTAATTTGGCCAACACGTGTATCTTCAACCTTGTATACTACCCTGTTAACAGGAGTGTAAATTGAATCTATGGGTATTGTTCCAATAGGCATACCTTCTTTTTTATTTTTCTCAGCAGAATCATATCCTCTTCCCTTAGCAACGGTAATTTCCATGTATAGGAATTCACAGTTGTCCATTTTAAATAGGTAATGGTCGGGATTTAATATTTCAACATCGGATGTTGTCAAGATATCACCTGCAGTAACATCTCCGGTACCTTCAGTTCTGATTGTGATTGTCACAGGCTCATCTGAATACATAGCCATTCTAACTCCCTTGATGTTAAGAATGATTTCTGTTACATCCTCAACAACCCCAGGAATTGTGGAACACTCATGTAAAACTCCGTCGATCTTTATGCTTGTTACAGCTGCTCCGGGCAAAGAGGATAGCAGTATTCTTCTTAATGAGTTACCCAGCGTATTTCCATAGCCTCTTTCAAGAGGTTCAACCTCAAAAGTACCGTGGGTATCGGTTGTTTGAACACATTTAATTTTAGGTTTTTCTATTTCTATCAATTTTATACCCTCCTTGTTATTAATGGTATACTTTTCCCTTACAAATCATCTTACTTAGAATAGTATTCAACAATGTATCTTTCTTCGATAGGTATGCTGACTTCTTCTCTCTTACAAGTATCAAGGACTTTTGCTGTAACGGAATTTTGATCAAATTCAATAAATGATGGAACTATTTTTGTTTGTGAAGTTTCAATCAGTTCTTTGAATTTAGCTGTATCCTTCATTTTTTCTTTTAGAGCAATGATGTCACCAACTTGAACCAAGTAAGAAGGTATATCAACGGTTCTACCATTTATGGTAAAGTGACCGTGTTTAACCATTTGTCTTGCTTCTGGTCTTGAGTTAGCTAATCCAATTCTATAAACAACATTGTCTAATCTGCTTTCCAAAATCTTCAAAAGGTTTTCACCTGCCATACCTTTTTGACTGGAAGCCATTTCAAAATATTTTGCAAATTGCAATTCTAAAACTCCGTAAAATCTTCTAGCCTTTTGTTTTTCACGAAGTTGAATACCGTATTCACTTTGCTTGCTTCTTCTCTTACCGTGTTGTCCGGGAGCATAAGATCTTCTTACTAAAGCACATTTGTCTGTATAACATCTGTCACCTTTTAAGAAAAGTTTAACTCCTTCACGTCTGCAAAGTTTGCATACTGGTCCTGTATATCTAGCCATTTAATCTACCTCCTTAAACCCTTCTTCTCTTAGGTGGTCTGCAACCATTATGGGGAATAGGGGTCACGTCTTTAATCATAACTACTTGAAGACCCACTGTCTCCATAGCTCTAATTGCAGATTCTCTACCTGCTCCGGGTCCTTTTATGAAAACTTCAACTGTTCTTAGTCCATGTTCCATAGCTGCTTTAGCTGCTGTTTCAGCTGCCATTTGTGCAGCAAAAGGAGTGTTCTTCTTTGAACCTCTAAAACCTAATCCGCCTGCGCTGGACCATGATAAAACATTACCTTGTAAGTCAGACATGGTTACAATTGTATTGTTAAAACTGGAACGGATATGGGCTTGGCCGTGTTCAATATTTTTCTTTTCTTTTCTTCTTCTAGCTCTCTTTGCGCCAGCTCTTTGTTGTGCCATTGCTCATAACCTCCTTATTTTTTCTTACCAACTGCTGCTCTATTAGGGCCTTTTCTGGTCCTAGCATTGGTTTTGGTTCTTTGGCCTCTGACAGGCAGTCCCATTCTATGTCTTCTTCCTCTGTAACTGCTTATGTCAACTAGTCTTTTTATATTGAAGGTAACTTCTCTACGAAGGTCTCCCTCCACTACATATTCGTGTTCTATAATGTCCCTTAATTTAACAGTCTCAGCTTCTGTGAGATCTTTAATTCTTGTATCAGGATTAACGCCTGATGCTTCCAAGATTTTACGGGCACTGGTCGCACCTATACCATATATATAGGTAAGTCCGACTTCTACTCTTTTCTCTCTGGGTAAATCAACCCCGGCAATACGAGCCATTTTCCTTTTCTACCTCCATAGTCCTTTCAATGTCTAATGAGTACATTTATATTAATCTTGCCCATAGCGGTAGAACCGCCCAGCCGCAGGCAATATTAAAAACTAACCTTGTCTTTGTTTGTGTCTTGGATTTTCGCAAATAACCATTACTCTGCCTTTTCTTCTGATTATCTTGCACTTTTCACATCTCTTTTTTACTGATGGTTTTACTTTCATTGTAATCCTCCTATTTGCCTCTCCAAACTATACGACCTTTTGTAAGATCATATGGTGACATTTCTACTTTTACCTTATCTCCAGGAAGAATCCTAATATAGTGCATTCTTAACTTTCCTGAGATATGTGCCAATATTACATGCTTGTTGGGTAATTCTACACGGAACATTGTATTTGGTAAAGATTCAATTACTACACCTTCTGTTTCTATAACATCATTTGCCAAATTCTTTTCCTCCTATACTAAGCACTTTATCTATATTTTCAAAGAGTATGAAGATATTATCTTTAGAATATCTTCTGTTACTGCCTCTTGGGGTTGGTCTCCGTTTAAGACAGTAATAAGACCTCTTTTTTCGTAAATCTGTATGATGGGTTCTGTTTGCTCTTTATATGCTTCCAATCTTATTCTAACAAGCTTAGGAGTGTCATCCTTTCTTATTGTCAGCTTCTTGCCACAAACATCGCATATTCCTTCTACCTTAGGTGGAACAGTGTCAATATGATAGGCTTTTCCGCATGAGCATACCCTTCTACCAGAAATTCTTCTAACTACTTCATCGTCTGGTACTTCCAAGTCTATGGCCAAGGTTATGGATTTTCCCATTTTTGCTAACATCTTGTCCAATGCTTCTACTTGGATTATGGTTCTGGGAAAACCATCCAGTACGAAACCATTTTTACAATCATCCAAAGATATTCTCTCTTCTAGGATTTTGATTGTCAATTCATCAGGAACCAATAGACCTTGATCTATATAGTGTTTTACAACCTGACTATCTTCAGTCTTCCTGTTGGCAACCTTCCATCTAAATATATCACCTGTAGATATATGAGGAATGTTCAACTGGTCTGAAATTATCTTGCTTTGGGTTCCTTTACCGCTTGCAGGCGGTCCCAGCACTATAAATATCATAATATCTCCTAGTCTAGGAATCCTTTGTAATGTCTTACAAGCATTTGAGATTCCATTTGCTTAACGGTTTCAAGAGCAACACCAACCACAATCAAAAGAGCACTTCCGCCAAATCCGATGTTTATTCCAATTATCTTTGCGATAATTGTAGGAATGGTTGCTAATATTGCCAAGAACAGTCCTCCAAACCATGTAATCTTATTCAATACATAAGATAGATAATCTGAAGTTGGTCTTCCTGGTCTTATTCCAGGAATAAATCCTCCGTTATTCTTCAAGTTATTCGATACTTCAATTGGATTGAAAGATATCATTGTATAGAAGAATGCAAAGAAGAATATGAACATTGCATATATGAGCAAAAAGGCCCAGGAATCTGTTTGTTGCAAAGCTACTAAAAACTTGTTTTCAGAGTGGGGTGCTACAAAGTTGATTATTATGGAAGGTAAGGTTGTAATGGATGAAGCAAAGATTATTGGCATAACCCCAGACATATTAACCTGCATGGGAATATGGGTACTTTGTCCACCATACATTTTTCTTCCTACAACTTTTTTAGCATAGTTTACTGGTATCTTTCTGCTTGCTTCAGATACATAAACAACACCAACAATCATTCCTAGCATTACTACTGCTAACCCTATTACAAACAAGATAGTTTCAATAGCGTTAGATCCTAATTGTCCGTTTTGCCAAAAGGAATACAAAGAAGCTGCAGCTTTTGGAATACGAGACATAATTCCAACAAAGATTATCATGGAAATACCATTACCTATACCTTTTTCAGTTATAAGTTCTCCAAGCCACATAACAATAGCAGCTCCTGCTGAGAAGGTAAGCACTACCATGAAATAACTTAATACTGTTCCACCATCATATAAAACGTCATAGTTTTTAAGGGTGATAAATAGCATACTAGCTTGGAACAAGCCTAATACTATTGTTAAATAACGAGTATATTGGGTAATTTTCTTTCTTCCTTCTTCTCCTTCTTTAGATAATCTTTCTAAAGCTGGGATTGCAACGGTTAAAAGGTTAAATATAATGGATGCGTTTATGTATGGTTGGATGTTCATTGCAAATAAGGACATATTTGAAAAAGCTCCACCAGAAAACATATCCATGAAACCAAATAACTTGTTTCCTTGTACTAAGGCTTCAAAAGCAGGACCAATAAGTCCTGGTACAGGTAGGTGACAACCTACTCTGTAAACAAGAAGCATAAGTATGGTAAAAATTATTTTCTTTCTTAAGTCAGGAATATTCCAAGCATTTTTAATAGTTTGAAACATCTACAGTACCTCTGCCTTTCCTCCTGCATCAACAATCTTTTGTGTAGCAGTTTTTGTAAATCTCTCTGCTCTGACGGTTAAACTCTTTGTAAGTTCACCATTTCCCATAACTGAAATCCCGTCAAAAACTCCTCTTACAAGACCTGCTTCACGAAGTAATACTTCATCAACCAGTTCATTGTTTTCAAATATATTTAAGGACTCCACATTAACCTCAGCATAATGCTTACGGAATCTTTTATTATTGAAGCCCACTTTAGGCATTCTTCTGTATAAAGGCATTTGACCGCCTTCAAACCCTACTCTTACACCACCGCCAGAACGTGAATTTTGACCATCATGTCCTCTGCCTGCGGTTTTTCCAGCGCCAGATGCGCGTCCACGGCCTTTTCTAAAAGCTTTCTTTTTTGATCCTTGGGCCGGTGATAGTTGATTTAACTTCATTTCCCTTCCCCCTATTCTTCCACTTTTACGAGGTGTTGCACTGAATTAATCATACCTCTAATTTTTTCATTATCTGTATGTTCTACAGTTTGACCGATTTTGCGAAGGCCTAAAGCTCTAACTGTGGCTTTATGTTTCATAATGGAGCCAGCAGTACTTCTGACCAACGTAACGTTCACTTTTTTACTTTTATCAGTTTTTTTCTTAGCCATTTAAGCCCTCCTATCATAATATTTCTTCAATAGCCTTATTTCTCTTTTTAGCTACTTCTTCTAAGGTCATCATTCTGTTTAGGCCTTCAACTGTAGCTTTTGCTACGTTAACAGCATTTCTTGATCCTAAACATTTGGTTCTTACATCTTTAATACCTGCTAAGTCTAGTACCGCTCTTACTGCACCACTGGCAATAACTCCTGTACCTGGTCTAGCTGGCATAATTAGAACTCTAGCTGCACCAAATCTACCTATAATTTCGTGGGGTACTGTGGTTCCATCCATAGGAACTTTAATAAGGTTTTTCTTTGCATCCTCAGTTCCTTTTCTAATGGATTCAGGAATTTCTAAAGCTTTTCCCATACCAGCGCCTACACGACCATTTTCATCTCCTACTACTACCAAGGCGGAAAAACGGAAATTACGGCCACCTTTTACAACCTTGGCAACACGTCCAATTCTTACTACTTTTTCCTTGAATTCCGATGGAGTTCTATCAAAATTATTTCTCATCATAAAAATCTCTTCCTCCTCTTAAAATACCAAACCGGCTGCTCTTGCTGCATCTGCAAGGGCTTTTAGTTTGCCATGGTATACGTATCCGCCTCTATCAAAGACTACTGTTGTTACTCCCTTATCCAAAGCTCTCTTGGCAACTAGTTCACCTACTTGCTTTGCAGCTTCCATATTAGAAGTATGTTCTAATTTGCCTTTTAAATCAGGATCTAAAGTGGAAGCTGATGCTAATGTATGTCCTTTAGAATCATCAATAACTTGAGCATAAATGTTATTTAAGGATTTATATACATTAAGTCTAGGTTTTTCACTGGTGCCTGCGTAATAGGCTCTAGCTCTATTATGTTTAAACTTTCTTGCTTTGTTTCTATCTTTTTTGTTTATCATCTCTTCTACGCTCCTGATTTTCCTTCTTTACGTCTGATAACTTCGCCGGCATACTTCACACCTTTGCCTAGGTAAGGTTCAGGTTTTCTGTAATCTCTAATCTTTGCCGCAACAAATCCGACTAATTGCTTATCAAATCCTTTAACACTTATGGTGTTGGGTGTTGGAACTTCAAAGGTTATTCCTTCTGGTGCCTTAACTTCGATTGGCTTGGAATATCCTAAGTTTAAGGTTAAGTCGCTTCCATTTAATGTGGCTCTATAACCTACACCTACAATTTCAAGTTTCTTTTCGAAACCATCTACTACACCAACAATCATATTGTTTAAAAGACTTCTGCTTAAACCGTGCATAGCTTTTTGTCTTTTAGAATCATCTTTTCTTTTTAAGGTAATTTGTCCATCTTCTTTTTCAATAAGCATATCTTTATCGAAGACTTGGGTTAATGTTCCTTTAGGTCCCTTAACCGTTACCTTGTTTCCAGCCTCTATATCCACGTTAACCCCTGTTGGAACAGTTATGGGTAATTTACCGATACGTGACATTTGTTTTTCCTCCTAGTTTGTTCTTAATATTGTAGGCATTGCCTTTTTCAGAAACAAGGGATAATCCCCAGTTTACCAAACAAATGCCATTACCTCTCCGCCTATTCCTTCTATGCGGGCTTGTCTATCTGTCATAATACCTTTGGATGTTGAGATTATAGCGATTCCCAAGCCGTTAAGCACTCTGGGAAGATCGTTCTTATCTGAATAAACTCTTAATCCGGGTTTACTTATTCTTTTAATTCCGGCAATAACGCTTTTCTTGTTATTGTACTTTAAGGTCACTCTAATAACACCTTGCTTATCATCTTCAATAAATTGTACATCTTTGATGTAACCTTCATCTAAAAGTATTTGGGCTATGCTCTTTTTAACTCCGGAAGAGGGAATATCCACAGTTTCGTGTTTTGCTGTAGCACCGTTTCTAATTCTTGTTAGCATATCTGCTATTATATCTGAAATCTGCATTTTTTCCTCCTTACCAACTAGCTTTTCTCACGCCAGGAATTTGACCTTTATAGGCTAATTCTCTAAAGCATACTCTGCACACGCCATATTTTCTCAAGTACGCATGAGGTCTTCCACAGATCTGACATCTGTTATACTCTCTTGTGCTGAACTTTTGAGGTTTTTGTTGTTTTAATATCATTGCTTTTTTTGCCAAGATCTTATCCTCCTATGCTTTTCTAAAAGGCATGCCTATTTCTGTAAGCAATTGTTTTGCTTCTTCATCAGTATTAGCTGTTGTTACAAACACAATATTCATACCTCTTAATTTATCAATATCATCATATGAGATTTCTGGAAAGATTAACTGTTCCTTAAGTCCCATAGCATAATTTCCTCTGCCATCAAAGCCAACTGTTCTTAGTCCTCTAAAGTCTCTAACTCTTGGTAAAGCAATGTTGATTAACTTGTCTGCAAATTCATACATTCTTTGTCCTCTTAGAGTAACTTTAAGGCCTATTTTCATTCCTTCTCTAAGTTTAAAGTTAGCTACTGATTTCTTAGCTGTTGTAACTATTGGTTTTTGTCCGGTTATGGCTGTTAGATCTGCTAATGCGGCTTCAAGAGCCTTGGGGTCATCTTTTGCTTCTCCCAAGCCGATACTAACAACAATCTTTTCTAGTTTAGGCACTTGGTTTATGTTGTCATATTCAAACTTTTCCATTAGTGCGTTAACTGCATGTTCTTTATATAACTGTTGTAATTTCATATCTTATCCTCCTACTTCGCACTTACCTTGTCGATAACTGCTCCGCATTTTTTACATGTTCTTTGCTTATTACCATTTTTATCAAAGGACTTTCCGGTTCTGCTTGCTTCTTTGCACTTAGGACAAACCAACATAACATTGGATTTGTGAACAGGTCTTTCAAAATCAATTATTCCACCAGCTTCTCCTGCGGATTTTGGTTTAACGTGTTTTTTACCCATGTTGATTTTTTCCACAATAACCATGTCTTTTTTAGAGTCAACCGCAAGTACCTTACCGGTTTTTCCATAGTCGTTACCACTTATTAAACGAACAGTGTCACCTTTTTTTACATGCATAATTAGTCTCCTTTCTATAGCACCTCAGGTGCAAGAGAGACTATTTTCATATACTCTCTATCTCTTAATTCTCTAGCAACAGGTCCGAAAATACGTGTTCCAACTGGCTCTTTATCATCTTTAATGATAACAGCGGCATTTTCATCAAACCTAATGTAGGTACCATCTTTTCTGTTTACACCTTTTTTGCTTCTGACTATAACACATCTTACCACGTCACCTTTTTTAACAAGGCCACCAGGGGATGCTGCTTTTACACTACATACTATTACATCGCCGATGTTTGCAAACTGTCTTCCGGATCCTCCAAGAACCTTAAAGCATTGTAGTTCCTTCGCGCCAGTGTTGTCGGCTGCTTTTAATCTAGTTTGAGCTTGTATCATAGTAAATTACCTCGCTTTTTCCACTATTGAAACCAATCTCCATCTTTTGTCTCTGGATAGGGGTCTGGTTTCCATAACTCTAACTCTATCTCCTACAACACATTCATTATTTTCGTCATGTGCTTTGAGTTTATAGGTTCTTTTTATAATTTTCTTGTAAAGAGGATGCTTAACGCTGTCTACCACAGCAACAACGATAGTTTTATCCATTTTATCACTTACAACTTTACCAACTCTGGTTTTTCTTAGATTTCTCGTTGTCATGTTATATCTCCTTTATCTCGCGTTCTCTCAATATTGTCTTAACTCTGGCAATGTCCCTTCTGACACTTTTCATTTTCAGTGGGTTTTCCAGCTGGTTTGTTGCATATTGGAATCTGAGTTTGAATAGTTCTGACTTTAACTCATTCAATTCAAGAGCCAATTCATCATTGGTTTTTTTCCTTATTTCATTAGCCTTCATTTATGTCACCACTTTCTCTAACCGCAATTCTGCATTTAATAGGCATTTTTGTGCTTGCAAGTCTCAATGCTTCTTTTGCATCAGCTTCACTAACACCGCCAATTTCAAAAAGAACTCTGCCAGGTTTTACCACGGCTACCCAGAATTCTGGAGATCCTTTACCGCTACCCATACGAGTTTCAGCAGGTTTCTTTGTAACAGGTTTGTGAGGGAAGATATTAATAAAAACGTTTCCGCCTCTTTTAATGTAACGAGTCATAGCTACACGGGCAGCTTCTATTTGGTTACTCTTTACCCAGCCTGGTTCTAAGGCTACAAGGGCAAAATCGCCACGGGTAATTGTATTACCTCTTAGGGCTTTTCCCTTCATTCTTCCTCTGTGAACTCTTCTGTATTTAACCCTTTTAGGTATAAGCATTATTTTATACCCCCTTCTTCATCTTCTTTTTTAACATTAAGTACTTCGCCTTTATAGATCCATACCTTAACGCCAATTTTTCCATAGGTGGTATCTGCTTCTGCAAAACCATAATCTATGTCAGCTCTCAATGTTTGTAGGGGAATTGTTCCTTCATGATAATGCTCGGTTCTAGCTATTTCAGCTCCACCAAGTCTTCCAGAAACCATTACCTTAATTCCAAGAGCGCCTTGCTTCATGGTTCTTCCCATAGCCTGCTTCATTGCTTTTCTGAAGGAGACTCTCTTTTCTAGTTGTGCTGCAATATTTTCTGCAACCAACTGGGAATCTGTATCTATATGAGTTACTTCTGTAATATTTACTAAAACACTCTTTTTTGTAAGCTTTTCAATATCAGCTCTGATTTGCTCAACTCCAGCTCCACCCTTACCAATGATAAGTCCAGGTTTCGCTGCAAGAATATTTATTTTAATTTTATTAGCAGCTCTTTCTATTTCAATTCTAGAAATACCAGCTACGAATAATTTTTTCTTTATAAATTCTCTCACCTTATAATCTTCAATAAGGTACTTGGAAAAATCTTTCTTAGAAGCATACCATTTGGTATCCCATTCTTTAATAACTCCAACTCTAAGTCCATGAGGGTTTACTTTTTGTCCCATTATTGCCTCCTATACTCTTTCCTTAAGAACTACTGTCAAGTTTGTTGTTCTTTTATTGATTCTGGCAGCGCTTCCTCTTGAAAGAGCCTTAATTCTCTTAAGAGTAATACCTTGGTCTGCATATATTTCTGCAACATATAGCTTGCTTTCATCAAGATTATTATTATTAACGGCATTAGCATGTGCGGAAACTAAAAGTTTCTCTAAAGCCTCTGTAATTCTGTTAGGAGTATTCTTAACAATTGCTAGAGCTGTTTCGTAGTCTTTACCTCTAATAAGTCTAACTACCAAATTAGCCTTTGAAGCTGGTACGCCAACATTTTTAACACTGGCCTTACCTTGATCTCTTCCAATACCCAGCTCTTTTCTTTGCTTTTTGGTCAAACTTGGAGCCTTATTAAATTTTCTGGTAAAAGTTTTCTTTTCCATTGTCTCTGTATTTTTATCCATTATCTCCTCCATTATCTAACCTGAGTGCCTTTATCGCCTTTGCTATGGCCTCTATATGTTCTGGTCACCACAAATTCGCCTAATTTGTGTCCAACCATATCCTCTGTAATATAAACTGGAACATGTTTTCTGCCATCGTGAACGGCAATGGTATGACCTGTCATTTGTGGATAAATAGTTGAGGATCTTGACCATGTCTTCAAAACTCTTTTATCATTTGTTGCATTCATTTCCTCAATTCTCTTAAGAAGTTTAGGAAATACATATGGTGCTTTTTTTAATGATCTACTCATGTCAATTCTCCTTTAGCCTTTTCTTCTCTTAACAATCATGTCGTTGGAAGCCTTATTTCTCTTCCTAGTCTTAACACCCAAAGTAGGTTTGCCCCAAGGGGTAACAGGACTGGGCATACCAATGGATGTTCTACCTTCACCACCACCGTGTGGGTGATCAACTGGGTTCATAGCGGAACCTCTAACTGTAGGTCTAACTCCCATGTGTCTTTTTCTTCCAGCTTTACCTATTTGGATATTTCCATGATCAATGTTTCCTACTTGCCCTAGTGTTGCTTTGCAATTAACTGCAACCATTCTAACTTCTCCAGAAGGTAGTCTAACTTGTGCATACTTTCCTTCTTTAGCCATTAGTTGAGCACTATTTCCTGCTGATCTTACCATTTGAGCTCCCTTACCAGGTTTTAACTCTATGGCATGAATCATGGAACCTACTGGTATATTAGCGATTGGAAGAGCATTTCCAACTCTAATATCAGCTCCTGGTCCAGACATGACTGCATCATTTACTGATAGACCGTTAGGGGCAATAATATATCTCTTTTCACCATCAGCATAAACCAAAAGAGCAATGTTTGCGCTTCTATTAGGGTCATACTCGATAGCACTTACTTTTGCAGGTATACCATCTTTGTCTCTCTTAAAGTCAATAATTCTATATTTTCTTGTAACTCTTCCACCTATGTGTCTAACCATTATTTTTCCAGTGTTATTTCTTCCACCAGTATTCTTAATGGGAGCCAAAAGTGATTTTTCAGGATCTTTCTTAGTAATGTTTTCATTACTTAATACTGTCATGTATCTTCTGGCTGGTGAAGTAGGTTTATATTTCTTAATAGACATAATTTACTCCTTTACTGCTGATGAGGCGTAACGCCAAACTCTTCAATACTGTCTTTATATTTCTTACCAACTGTTTTGGCTTTTCCGCCCTTGGTAAGGTAGCTTTCAGGTTGGGGATTGGTATCAATAGTAACAACAGCTTTCTTAAAAGAAGGTGTTTTACCAGCGTGAGCACCAACTCTCTTGTTCTTCCCAATATAGTTTGTGGTGTTAACCTTAATAACTTTTACGCCAAATAACTTTTCAACAGCTTGCTTTATTTCAATCTTTGTGGATTTTTTGTCTACCATAAAGGTATACTTTCCACCCATTGCTTGTTCGTTGGTTCTTTCTGTGATATAGGGTCTAATAATTATATCTTCATAATTTCTCATTATGTATAAACCTCCTGAATCTTGTTCGCAGCATCCTTAGTTACAATTAATTTGTCATGCTTTAAGATGTCATAAACGTTAATTGTATTAGTTAAAGCAGTTTTAACTCCAGGAAGATTTCTTGCAGATTTAATTATTATTTCATCTTTATCTGCTAGAACTACCAAACAGGAATTATCTACTTTAAGATTGTTAAGAACCTTTGCAAATTCTTTTGTTTTTATTGCATCTAATTTCAAGTCATCCAAAACTACAAGAGTTTGGTTGTTGAACTTGGATGATAATGCAGACTTCATAGCCAATCTTTTTTGCTTCTTGTTAAGAGAAAATCTATATGATCTTGGCTTTGGTGCAAAAGCAACTCCACCACCATATTGATGAGGTCCATTTAAGGAACCTTGACGAGCACGGCCTGTTCCCTTTTGTCTGAAAGGCTTAGCCTTTCCTCCTCTTACTTCAGCTCTGGTCTTAGCACTTTGTGTTCCTTGTCTGTTATTAGCAAGGTATTGTACTACTGCTGAGTGCATGGCACTTTCATGAATTTCTACTCCGAAAACCTCTTCACTCAAGGGCATAGAGCCTACAACTTCACCTTTTATATTGTATATATCAATTTTTAACATGTTGTCTCCTCCTATGCTTTCTTGGCATTCTGAATCATAATCAGACCGCCCTTAGGTCCAGGAACCGCTCCTTTAACCAAAATCGCATTCTGGTCTTTATAAATTTTCATAACTTCCAGATTTTGAACGGTTACTCTTTCAGCACCCATATGTCCTGGCATTTTTTTACCCTTGGGTACTTTACCAGGATCGGTTGCCATAGCCATAGCACCTAATGCACGGTGATGTTTTGATCCGTGAGACATAGGACCTCTTCCATAACCATGTCTTTTTATAACTCCTGCAAAGCCTTTGCCCTTAGATGTGCCAATAACGTCTACTAGCATTCCTTCTTCAAAGGTATCCACTGCAATGGTATCTCCAACTTTATAGTTTTCGGTTGATGCCACTCTGAATTCTTTAAGATGTCTTTTGGGGTCAATTTCGGTTTTAACAAATATACCGCTATCAGGTTTATTAACCTTGTTTGCATTGATCTCTCCATAAGCCACTCTTACAGCATTATAACCATCGTTCTCTTTTGTTTTAACTTGAACAACGGTTAGTGGGC
Organism: uncultured Clostridiaceae bacterium; assembly: GCA_964563155.1. Classification (GTDB taxonomy): domain Bacteria; phylum Bacillota; class Clostridia; order DUPQ01; family DUPQ01; genus DUPQ01. The sequence goes on from CAZLVL010000002.1 coordinate 42,631, forward strand.
CGGCTTCTATAACTGTTACGGGTACTGCTGAGCCATCTTCTAAGAATAGCTGCGTCATCCCCGTCTTTTTTCCTAACATGAAACTTTTCACTCTTTGTATCCTCCTAAGTTATTGGTTCCTTACGGAACTTGACTTTTACAGTTTTATCTCTATATCCACACCAGCGGGTAAATCTAGAAGCATTAAAGCATCTACGGTCTTGGGTGTTGGATCCAAAATATCAATAAGGCGTTTGTGGGTTCTCATTTCAAACTGCTCTCTTGAGTCTTTGTTAACGTGTGGTGATCTTAATATGGTCACGATTTCCTTCTTTGTTGGAAGGGGGATGGGACCGGAAATTTTAGCACCTGTTCTCTTGGCTGTGTCAACAATTTTACTTGCGGACTGGTCAATTAGTTCGTGGTCATAAGCTTTAAGTCTTATTCTGATTCTTTGTTTAGCCATTATAATAGCTCCTCCTTAATTCTTTTACCATTTCTCTTAGCACGCAGTCCCGGGCGTATCACGTTTTCCCATTTTTTTTGCCCGCGTGACACGGGCTCGGACCTAATGTCTAATCGCTCTGCCCAACCTTCTAGGTTGGTACTTCTCCCTCTAAGTTACCCGTATTTTCTTACGGCAATCTTAAAGATCATGGTACTGCTAATTATAGCAGCCTACATATACTACTACATAGAAAATCAATTTGCAAGATAATTTTTTAAGTTTTTGAAAGTTTTTTACAAGTTTTTAAGCTTTTCCTCAAATTTAGTCATTTTTACTGAAAATTTGTAAATTTTGTCCTTATTCACCCTTATTTCACTCACTTTAAGCACTTTTCCCTCATTAAGAGCTTCTCATAGCCAACTCTTTTTCTACTTGGGCTAGTTTTGGTATGGATTGGGCGGCTCCATGACCTGTAACAGTAATGGCAGAGGCCATAGCAGCTAACTCTAGTGCTTTTTCTATTTCAATCCCCTTTGAAAGACAGGTTGCAAAGTAGCCAGAAAAGGTATCTCCCGCTGCTGTTGTATCTTTTACTTCTACCTTAAAGCTCTTTTGCTTAATCTTCTTATTCTTATCCTTGTAGATAGCTCCTTCTTCTCCCAGGGTTAAAAGAATTTTAATGTCAGGATATTTGTTAAGGAGGATTTCTATAGCTTTTTTATGATCTTCTTCATTAGTAAGACCAAAGGCTTCTATTTCATTTATTAAAAGGCAATAAACCTTGTTAAAATCAATCTCTAACAAAGCTTCATCTATGGGAGAGGCATTAAGAAGAATCTTAATTTTTTTAGTACATGCCCTATCTATTATATAAGGTAAGAGAGATACTTCGTTTTGCAGGAGTAAAAAGTCATCTTTACCAAAGCCTTCTAAAACCTTATCAATATAGTCCTTGGTTAAGGCCCTATTGGAACCTCCATATACGATAATAGAATTATTACCCTTTTTATCCACTTGTATAATGGCATGTCCTTGGTTTTCCTTTGTCTTTTCAATTAAATCTACATTTACCCCTTCTTGGAATAAAAAGTCTTTAAGGGCTTGTCCATTTTCTCCAATAAAGCCTGCATGATAAACTTCTCCATTAGCTCTAGCTGCTGCTATTGATTGATTTAAACCTTTGCCTCCAAAGTTTTCTAAAAGACTACTGGCACTTAAGGTCTCACCAGGACTTAAGATTCTTTCCACCTTATATACATAATCTATATTCATAGAACCTATATTTAGTATCTTCATTTTCTTACTCCCAACCATTTTACATATCTTACATACTACCCTCTATATTCTACACTACATACCTTAGATATGACTATTTCTCTATATATATAATGTTAAGGGTTTTTAGTTTGTCTTTACTCTTTCTTCTATTCTACCATTTCTATCTTTTAACTTTTGGGAATTCTTTTTATCAACTATCATAAATATTACAAAGAGGATGGGAAAGACCATGGCTGCCAAAATACCAATTTGAAGATTGTCTTGAAACTTAGAGGCCATGACACCAGCTGTGTAGGGGCCTGCAGAACAGCCTAAATCTCCAGCAAAGGCTAAAAGAGCAAACATGGCAGTTCCTCCATATTTTATTTGTTCTCCTGCTATTACAAAGGTACCTGGCCACATTATTGCAACACCTAAACCTGTAAGAGCACAACCTATAAATCCAATAAAAGGAGTAGGTGAAAGCCAAGCTAACCCATAGCCTACTATACAAAGAATACCACTACCTGTCATAAATTTATTTATATCCCACTTTGAACCTTTAGTAGCAAAGAAAACTCTACCTAAGCCCATAAGTACTGCAAAGAGCATGGGACCTGCCAAGTCACCTAGGGCTTTAGAAACCTTAAGACCAGATTCAGCAAAGGCTGATGCCCATTGGCTCATGGCCTGTTCTGAGGCACCTGAGGCTACCATTAGTACAATTAGAATCCAAAATATTTTACTTTTCAAAAGGTCTCTTACCCTTAAATAGCCATCTTCTCCTTTTTCTAATTGGTAAATGGGAACCTTTAAAAAGTAAAGGGCATTTATGATTGGGACAAGTGCCCATATTAGGGCCATTATCTGCCAGTTTTCAATTCCAAACACTAAAAAGAAGATTGTAGATGCTAATACTACAAAGACTTGTCCCCAAGAATAGGCAGAGTGTAAAAAGCCCATTACCTTTTGCTTGTTCTTAACAGGGGTTGCTTGAGCAATAGGAGAGATGATAACTTCTATGAGGCCACCACCTATGGCATAAACAAAAACAGCTATGGCAAAACCTACAAAGGCATTTTCTAGCAGATCTGGCAAAGTTGCTAGAAGGATAAGTCCTATTGCTGAAAAGATATGAGCAGCAAGAGCAGATATCCTATATCCAATTTTATCCACCAGCTTTGCACCAATTAAATCCACCACCAATTGAGTCATAAAGTTTACAGTTATGAATATGGCAATTTTATCTAAACCAATGGAATATTTGCTTGAAATGGTTAAAAAGAGAAGGGGAAGAAAATTAACTATAACTGCTTGAACCAGATAACCTATATAGCAGGCATTTAAGGTGTGGGTGTGCTTATTAAACTGCTTGGACATAAAAAAGGCTCCATTTTCACATTTTAATTGCTATTATAGCATAAAATTAAGCCTTTCCTCCATTTAGAATTATTGTATGTTTGCTCTACCCTTACCTTGGGTTTTAGACAAATACATGGCCTTATCAGCTCTTGCCAAAACATCAGTATAATCTTTGTCGAAATCCTCAAAAGAAGATATGCCAATTGATACAGAAGATGAAATTATTTCACTTTCAATTTCAATCTTTATATCCTTAATCTTTTGTATTATTTCACTTCCCTTTTCAATAGCTTCTTCTATTTTTGTTGATTTATCCAATATGACAAATTCATCTCCACCCCAACGAAAGAGCCTGTCTTTAGGACCTAGACCACTATTTACAGACTCTGCTATGGCCTGAAGAACCAAATCTCCTGCATTGTGACCAAAAACATCATTAATAGATTTTAAGTTGTCCACATCAAAAAGATATATAAGGGAAGCATGCCCATCTCTATGAAAGGCAGTAAAGGCATCTCTTAAACAAGTAACTCCATACCTTCTACTACCAGCCTTGGTAAGAGCATCCACATTAGCCCTATCTGCTACCTCTTTTAATTCTATTTTTTCCTTTTCTGCAACATTCAGCTTTTTACTAGCAAATCTTATTAAGTAAATATATATAACTCCTATGTATATAACTAGAAGAACAATACTTAAAATTCCTGTTCTGTTCCCTATGGACTTTACTGACGACATAAGGCTTTCATCGCTTTGCTGAGATAAGAAATATGCATTTTCTTTCAAGAAAAAGATTTGGCAATAGTGGGAGTTATAAAAAAAGGTCTTAGAAAGATTATCTTCTATAATCAAATCTCCTTCTTTTAAAATTACCTCATAATCTTCTTTATTTAACAAAATGACCTCGTGGACTCCCTCATTCAAAAATCCAGTTTGCTCCTTTAAATCAAAAATTAAGCGATCATAAACTATTATTCCTTCTTCATTTATAACTGGAGAAAAGATAAGAAGAAATTTGTTTTCACCACGCAAACAAAAACTATATTCAATTGCTTCTAGGTTGTATAGCTCGTGTGTAGAGTAACAAGCTATATCAAAAGATTCATCCAATTTATGATAGGCAATTATTTGGTCATTTGCTGTTCTGTCAGCATAAATTAGATTATTAAAAACACTGGTTCCATCTAGGTATCTAGGTTGGGTATATTCAATTAACTCTTCTAGGCTAATCTTTTTTTCTGCATAATCATAAACTGCACTTTTTATCATGGTCCTACTGGCTAAGCTTTTTGCACCATCAATATTACTTTCTATTACATGCTCAAAGGAATTGTAGCTTAAGAGGGAAATCCAATTAAACTTTTCAATAATAGTCCCTTTCAATTCAGCAACTAGGGGTTTGTAAACTCCAAAGAAGACAATGAACAAGCCAATAAGAGCAAGAAGTGAAAAGGATATATTCACTCTTTTAACCAGTTCTATAACTGGCTTTGCATTCACTTGATACTGGGTAAAGCTTCTCCTTCTAGATCTCATCTTTATCCGTCCTTAATCAATTTGTAAAACAGCACATATATGTTAACCTTGTTTTTTGTTTGATATCTCTATTATCGGACGAATTACTAAAAAGATAACCAAAGACTCTATAACCATTACAGCTAGGGTCTTTATGCTTCTTGCTAGTAGCAACTCTTGTAGGGGTGTTTTGTATAAAAGATACAAGGCCAAGGTCATTAAGACAAAGTCGCTAACCAAGGCTTTTACTATAACTGTAAAGATTGTTCTTTTAATTGTAATTTTTTTATTGTGTAAGAAAAAACCGTAAATAAGGCCATTTGAAATTGCAACTAGGGAAATAATAGGTGAAAAGGGACCTGTAGGAAACAAAAAGCCACCTAAAATATCTGCTAGCACAGCAGATAAGGCTCCCCAGGCTGGTCCAAAGAGAGCAGAAGCTAAAGCTATAGATATGAATTCTGCCCCAATCCTTATTATCGGCAAATTAATTGCTACCAGCTTAGCCAATACTACAGTTATTGCGGTAAGAAGGGCAATGAGTGTTATTCTTTTTGTTTTATTCACTTAACAGCTCCTTTTACTGCATATTCTTTTAATAACCTTAAATATATCTTGTAATTTTCCAAAGAAACTCCTGGTGGGGTTTGATGGTCTACACTAGGTATAAAGCCACCAGACTGCATTGTAGGCATTAGTCTTTCAAATTCTTCTCTCATGGCCTCTTCAGAAACATCCATAACCATCTTATCGTAGGCTCCAATAATTAGAAAATCAGGATACATTTGTCTTAAACGATTTACATCCACCCCTGCTTTTCTTTCTAGGGGTAGGGCTCCTCTGATACCTGCTCTTTGTAGCCATGGAATCATATCTTCTAATTGACCATCCGTATCAATGATAGGGATTGTACCTTGTGCTTTAATCACTGGAATAGTTTCATTGTAGTAGGGAAGTAAAAACTCATCATACATTTCTTCTGAAAGCATGGGTCCATGGTTGTATGACATATCTTCTGCAAAGGTCATAAAGTCTGGTTGAATAACCGAGCCCATTTGTTCAAAGACATACTTAGTATATTCTGCCCCATCTATATTCATTTGGTGCATTAATTCGGGGTGATCATAAAAGGCGTAAAAATGTTCTTCAATTCCAAAAAGCTCTCTTGGATGCCAGAAAAACCCATCCACTGTGACCCATATAACTAAATCACCTTTTTCATGTCTTTCTTTATACTTTTTAACATCCTCCACCGCTTGGTGAACCTTGTTTTTATCATAAAGGAAGGGTTTTGCTTTTTGATAGCTGTCCATATCAGTAATCTTTCTCATTTCTTCAGGAAGATTTCTAAATTCTCTGGTCCTTACTCCCACCCAATATTGTCTTAACCAGTCTAGGCCAAAATATTCATGCTTAATATCCTCTCTGTTAGGCATATCGGGTACACCCTCAGCTATAAATCTTTCTATGGTCTTGTCCCACCAACCAGCCCATTCAATCATTGGCAAACGGTCAACCGGTTCAAAATTCATTACCTTATGGAATCTTTCGCGTTGGTTCATTTTTACACCTCAAATTTCTTTTCTAATCTATCTACTAAAGACTTGCAAATACCTTCTAAGTATTTAGAACCTAGAACAATAATAATATCTCCAGGTTGAGCAAGCTCATACAAGTAATCTTCAATAGCTTGGTAAGAAGGCAAATAAAGAGCTTTTGTAACCTTCTCATTTACAGCTTTTGCTAGGATTTCTCCTGAAACCTCAGTATCTGTTGTTTCTCTATCATTATATATATCAGCAATTATTGCTATATCTGCATGCTTAAAACTTCTTACAAAATGATCAAAGAGCCTTCTTACTCTTGAAAATGTATGGGCTTCAAAAGCAGCATATATTTTATTATGAGCCATTTTACTGGCTGTTTCTAGAGTTACCTCTATTTCTCTAGGATGATGTGCATAGTCTGAGTAAACCTTTATATCATGAACTTCACCAATTAAATCAAATCTTCTTTTAGGACCGTGAGTGGTAGAAAGAAGCTGAGAAGTTTTTATAAGGTCTGCTTTTAGAACATCCATTACAGCTATTGCTGCCAAAGAGTTTAAGGCATTGTGCTCACCTTGGGCTTCTAGCTTAACATGACAAATCTTTTTACCTTTAACATATAGGTTGTATGAAGGCCTTCCAGTTTTATCTATTTCTAAATCCATAGCTGTATAATCTAAGTCCTTGTTACCAATTCCATAAAACAAAAGATTACATTTTGCACCTTGGGCTACCTCTTTGGTAGCTTGGTCATCATAACAAGCTATTAAATAGCCATTTTTATCAATTTTTTCAATAAAGTTTGCAAAGGATTTTTTCATATTCTCAAAGGTTCCAAACCAATCAACATGGTCAAAGTCTATGTTGAGAATAACTCCTATTGTGGGATTTAGTTTAAGGTAGCTATCTTTAAATTCATCTGCTTCAGTTACAAAGTAGTCTGATTTACTGTTTTTAACGCTCCCCCCTATAAAATCTGCCTCTCCACCAATATGAATTGTGGGATCCATTCCCAGATTTTCCATTAAATAGGCGGTTAAGGTGGTGGCAGTGGTTTTTCCATGGGCTCCTGATATGGCAACCTTGTGAACGTGCTCATCCATTAGATGAGAAAGGAGATAGGCTCTTTCCATAAGTGGAATATTGTTTTCTAAGCCATATATATACTCTTCATTATTTTTTGAAATTGCTGCTGTAAAAACTATTAAATCCGGATTTCCCACCTGATTTTTATCATGGGGTACATAAACATGAATACCTTTGGATAAAAGGGTTTGCATTGATTTTGTATGCTCAATATCTGAACCGGTTACTTTAATGTTTCTTTCATTTAACAAGATGGCCAAGCCTGACATGGATGACCCATTTATCCCTATAAAGTGAACATGATTTATTCCTTTTAAAAAACTGTTTTCCATTCTAGTCCTGCTTTTCCAGTGTTTGTGTTGCAATTATATCTGCACCACTATCACATACATTTTCAATAATTATATCTCCCATTTGCACAGGAGCTTTTATGATAACAGAAGATATTTCTTTTACAATATCCTTCATTTTGTTTTTTGCTACAGGTTTACTTGTCTTTACAGGACATAGGGCATATTTTGCACCCTCTATTTTCACAGAAGAAGTTATCATTCTCACAGGGTGTAGGACTTCTGCCTTCACATAGTCGATACCTCTATTGCAACCATAACCCTTCATAGTTATTATGCCATTTTCGTCATACTCTACAGTAACATTGCAACCTTTGGGACAGACTATACAAATTATGTCCTTCTTCATTTTTCAACCTCTACATAAATAATGTTTTCCCCCTCTTCTTCTTGACCATACAAAAAGAGGTCAGATGCTTTAAGGGTTACAGACTCCATTTCAGATGGAATAAGTCTGATGAGTCTTCTCTTTCCAATAACTTCTCCATTTATATTTGCCTTTACTAGAGCGTCAGAAAATCTTTGTGTAGACCTAAAAAAGATTTTAATTTTTTCATCTTTATCCTTTAGGTAAATACTCTGAGGTAAAACATATCTGATTCCTGGTCCAGGTTTTACTTTTAAAAGAGGTTTGTCTAATTTATCCTTTAGTTTTCCATCTAAGTAGGCCTTGGCACTTCTTGCTGCATGTTGACCTTCCAAGGTAACATAATCTACCAAGTCATGAACATGCAAAACGTTGCCACAAGCAAAAACCCCTTCTATATTGGTCTCTAAATCTTGGTCTACTAAAGCTCCAGAGGTAGAATCATACATATCTACACCCATTTGCTCTGATAATTCATTTTCTGGAATAAGACCTACTGATAAAAGAATGGTATCGCACTCTACATATTCTTCAGTTTCTTTGATAGGTTTTAAATTTTCATCCACCTTAGCAACTGTTACTCCGCTTACCCTATCTTTTCCATGAATTTTTACAATGGTGGTAGAAAGATGTAAGGGAATATCAAAATCATCCAAGCACTGAACTATGTTTCTAGTAAGTCCTCCAGGATAGTCCATAAGCTCATATACACCTACTACTTCTACTCCTTCTAAGGTCAGCCTTCTAGCCATAATAAGTCCAATGTCCCCACTACCTAGAATAATAGCTTTAGAGCCAGGTAAAATCCCTTCCATATTCACAAAGCGTTGGGCAGTACCTGCAGTAAAGATACCAGCTGCATTGGTTCCTGGTATTCTCAAAGCCCCTCTAGGACGTTCTCTACAACCCATGGCTAATATGATGGACTTAGCTTTTATGGTCATAAAGCCATAACCAGGATTTACTGCGTAAAGGGTCTTGTCTGGCTGTGCCCCTATAACCATAGTATTTAAAAAGACCTCTATTTCCATCTTATCTATTAGTTCAGAAAATCTTAAGCCATACTCTGGGCCTGTAAGTTCTTCTTTAAAAACATGAAGACCAAAACCATTATGTATACATTGGTTTAAAATACCTCCCAAGGTATCATCCCTTTCTAAAAGTGCTAGGTTTCTAATTCCTTGTTCATAGGCCTCAAGGGCAGCTGCCATTCCAGCAGGTCCTCCCCCAATAATTACTAAGTCAAATTCTCTAATCACGAGAGTACCTCCCCAGCAAACAAGATTTCTCATTGGCCTTTGATATTTCATTAATGTCAATACCAGTATGCTCAGATAATATTCTCATAACCTGGGGTGCACAAAAGCTTCCCTGACAACGGCCCATTCCAGCCCTGGTTCTTTTTTTAACTCCATCTACTGTTCTAGCCCCACATGGAGCATATATTGAAGCTACAATTTCTTTTTCTGTAACTATTTCACATCTGCAGATAACCTTTCTACAAGCACCATCATCTTGACAGACTTGGCTTTTTTCCTCATTGGTCATCTCATTAAAGGCCTTTTTAGGCTCTAATTTCATGATATATGAATCTTTTTCTTTTAATTCAACCAAGGATTTAACCATATCCTCCACATAAAGAGCTATGGCAGGAGCTGCTGTCAGCCCTGGTGATTCTATACCTGCTAGGTTTATAAAGTTTTTATCTATCTTGCTGTGTTCTATTATGAAGTCTCCTGTATTAGGAGTTGCTCTTATTCCAGCAAACACAGTAATGGATTTTTTCATATTCAGACCAGTAAAACTCTTTTGTGCTGTATCATAAACAAAATCTAAGTTTTCCTGGTTGGTACATTTATCATCCTTTTCTGTAATAACTGTAGCATCAGGACCTATCATATAGTTGCCATCCACAGTTGCAGTTACCAAAACTCCTTTTCCTAAGGGGGTAGGGGTTTGGAAGATAACACTGGTTACCTTATGACCTTCTGTCTTATCAAAAAGTATATATTCTCCCCTTCTAGGTATTATGGTAAAAGAGTCATCTCCTATCATTTTACTGATATCATCAGAATAGACTCCCGCTGCATTTATAATTATCTTGGCCCTTATATCTTTTCTATCTTCTTCATTTATAGGGTCTACTAGGCTTTTTGAACAAATATGTCCTGTTACTTCAACTCCTACCTTAAAAAGGTCATCCTCTTTTTCTATAGAGACCACCTTAGTCTCTCTTAAAAGGGTAATCCCATTTAAAATTGCGTTGTCCATGGCGGCAAAGTTTAACTTATATGGAGAAACAATGCCTGCATTTTTTGCATAAAGGGCCTTGGTTACCTCTTTATTAATATAGGGTTCTTTTTCAATCACAAAATCCCCATCCACTATAGATAGGCCTTCTACATGATTTTTTAATCCATTTTGGTATAAAGATTCTAAGATATCTTCTTCTTCCTTGTTAAAAGCTATAACAAAAGAGCCTGCCTTTTTAAATTTGACGTCAAGGTCTTTACAAAGGTCTTCCATTAGCTTGCTACCTTCAACATTGAATTTAGCTTTAAGACTACCTGGCTTAGCATCGTAGCCTGCGTGGACAATACCTGAATTAGCTCCTGTGGCTTCCATAGAAAGATCTACATTTTTCTCTAAAACTGCTATTTTTAAATCGTATTTGGAAAGTTGCCTGGCAACCAAGCTGCCAATAATACCTCCACCGATTATACATACATCGTAGTACATGGTCCCTCCCTTATTGATGAAACAGACCGCTTTGCAATATCATAGCAAGTACTGTTGAAAGTACCATTATTGTGACCAATATTATAGCTATTGCTTTTATCAAAGTCTTACTATTCTTCATTAGATTATATTATACTCAAACCCTTCTTTTTGCAACGACTTAAGACCTATACAGAGTAGTCTTCTAATAGTTTTCTAAAATATATATAGTTTTCAAAAGGCACCTCAGGTGGTACTCCATGGTCACAGGTTGGTAAATAGCCACCATACTTAACCATAAAAGGCATAATCCTATCCACTTCCTTTTTAATAGCTTCTTTACTACTAGCTAGTATTCTTTTATCAAAGCCTCCCTTTATTAAAAGGTCAGGATAGCTTTTTCTTATCTCTACCACATCAATCCCAGAGGCCACTTCCATAGGAGACATATAATTTGCTCCAATCTCTTGATAGACTGGTATTACAGGCCTTATATCTCCATCACTAGCCATGTGGATTATGAGGTTGTAGGCACTTGTTTTTAATCTTTTTTCTTCTAATTTCCACCTACCTTTTCTCACACTAGCTATTAAGGGCTTATAGTAGGGAAAGAGAAATTCTCTAATTTGATCTGGAGATATTAAACTGCCATGGTTATAGCAGATATCTTCATCAAACAAGAGTTCATCAATAATTATTTCTTTTTGATAGAAACTGATCACATGAATTGCCAGCTCCAACCAGGTTTTTAAGGCCTCATGTATAAGTTTTGGGTTGTCATAGAAGGTGTATAGTAACTGTTCACAGCCCATTAAGGATCTTAAATACATAAAAGGTCCAACAATATATGAAATGGTATGAAAGCCAAGATTTGATTTTTCTTTTGCAATCTCAAGAGACTTTTTCAAATTTTCATTTCTTTCAAGATCCTTGTAGTCCAGTCTTAGCTTTACTTCTTCCCAAGTTTTCATATCCTTTACAGGAAAGTCTAGATACTGGGGCATAAAGCCCTCTCTTCTTCCTTTAAAGTACTTAACTAATCTACCAAACTTATCTCTTACAATGTCATAGGATTCATCTTGATTAACTATTTCTTCTTTAAATCTTGGATAAAAGGGGGCAGTTGTCCCACTCATTCCAGGTAGATAATGGAGCAAGAGTCTTTTAAAGCCAAAAAGTTGCCCTAGGTCTTCATCTTTTTTAATGTATCCTTGTCTTTCCCATTCTTCTAAAGAATAAAAGCCAAATTCTTCTAAGGCTATGGGAGCCTGTGGCTTTTGCATATAAAAATTATCGGTTAACTTTTTTCTTAATTTGATATCTTCCATCATCCACCTAACTATCTACTCAAATTTAGCCTCTTTAATCTTAAAGTCTGACCAAATTATACCTTAGATAATAGCAAAATACTTATTGTTAAAACAAAGTCCTTTTCTATTAATCTTTAATAGTGGATAATATGGATAGATAAAAGGAGGCATTATGAAAAAACTAAGATATTTTAAGTTACCCCTCTGCCCTTACTGCATTAGAGCAGATATATATATGAAAAAGTTGATAAAAGAAAATCCTGACTACCAAAAAATTGACATAGAAGTTATCAATGAATCTAAAGAAAGAAGTTTTGCTGATAGCTATAACTATTTTCTAGTTCCCGCTTTCTTTTTAGCAGATAAAAAGCTCCACGAGGGAGCTGCTTCATATGAGGATATAAAAAGGGTTTTAGATGAGGCTTTAAAATCTCAATAACCTCTTATTCTCCCCTAAACTCTCTTACAATTTCAGTCATATATATATAATTTTCTGTAGGCACATAGTCAGGTACTGAATTTCCAGTACTAAAGGCCAGGCCTCCAATTTGAGGGGTTGTTCTTAATATGTTAGTTATGTATTCTTTTAAATCTTTTTTGCTTAAACGACAGACTGCATCTGTATCTGCACCACCAAAGTTTCCAATCCTATCTCCATATTGCTCTACCCAATAGGAAAAAGGAGCAATTTGATCTTCATTAGAATGCTTGGCATTTATTTTGGCTATAGAAATAATATCATCCATTACATTAAATATAGCTCCACAGGAATGGAGCAAAAAGGGATGCTTGTGCTTATGAGCTAAAGCCACTATGTCGGCATAGGCAGGTATAATATGCTCCTTTATATCTTCAGGGGCTAAGAGGGTATTAGATTTAAAGCCTAAGTCATCTCCCATTCTAGCTACACAAAGGGCATCTGAGTGGTCTTGTAAAAACCTAGACCATATTTCAATATATAGTTTTCTCATAGCAAAAAAGATATCTTTGTAAAGAATTTGATCTTCAAAGCCCATTATGCAAAGGTTAGAATAGCCTACTAAATCTTGAACACATTCAAAAACCCCATAGCCAGGTCCACCTATCATTTTCATTCCTGGTGGTAAAGCCTTTGAAAGGGCTAGAAACTTATCATGAGAGCTTTCATAAAAGGCTTTAGGGATATCTTCCCAAGGAAAATTATTAAAGTCCTCCCTGTTTTTTATAGCTGGAATTATTTGAGAGTCTAGGGCACCACCGCCTGGAAAAACATCTCTTATGGCAACCTCAAAGGACACAGTATCATAGCCCATAACCTTAAAAAATTCGCAGTACCATTTAAAAAACTCTGATTTGTCTTTAAAATCTCCATTTAATAAGTCTGCAAACTTCTTGTTAAGAACCTTTTCCATATGATCAGTACTTATGGAGTGCTCATAAAGGGGTAGTCTTTTTGCCCTCTTGTTTAAAGCAGCATCTCTCAAATTCGTATAATCTGGTGTAAAACTCATAAATTACTCCCTTTACTTAATAATATATTTTACTCTTTTATCTCTAAGTCATATTATATACCTTTTTCTTGATTATGCCCTACTCTTATGGTAGATTATCAAACGAAAGCAGGTAGAAATATGAAAAGAGCTATGGTCTTTGGAGCAGGAAATATTGGTAGAGGCCTTGTGGGAAGAATATTATATGAAGGTGGTTATGCAACAACCTTTGTTGATGTTAACTTAAACCTAGTTGAGTCATTAAATCAAGAAGCTTCCTATCCTGTGTATGTAACAATTGATGAGAAATATAGTAAGGTTACGATTGAAAAAGTATCAGCCCTAGATGGAAGAGATATAGATGCTATAGGAGATTTTGCCCTTGATATAGAGGTGATTGCTACTGCTGTGGGAGTAAATGCCATAAAGTATATTATTCCTATCATAGCTAAGATTATAAAGACAAAGTATGAAAAGAAGCCTGAGGGCTTTTGCAACTTTATACTTTGTGAGAACATGATTGATGTACACCAATATGTAAGAGATTTGCTCAAAGAACATTTAACATTGGAAGAAAATATTTTTTGTGATAGTCATATAGGTTTTTGCCAATCCTCCATAGGTTGTATGGTACCAGCTCCCCCAGAGCATCTTTTAAAAGAAGACCCTTTGGCAATAGCTGTTGAAGACTACAATAAAATCTACACTGATAAAGAAGGTATAAGAGGTGAAATGGAAGAAATCCAAAACATTATTGCCTATTCCCCTTTTTCATATTACATAAATAGAAAACTCTTTATGCACAACATGAGCCATTGCTTGTGTGCATATCATGGCTTTAAAAAAGGATACAAATACATAAGCCAGGCTATAGAAGATGAAGAGATAAGAGATAAAGTATATGCTTCCTTAAAAGAAACAGGACAAGCCCTCTTCTTAGCCTACAACATTGATATTAGTGAGATTGAAGACCATGCCCAAGATTTAATAAACAGATATGGAAACAAGCTCTTAGGCGATACAGTGGAAAGAGTTGGTCAAGACCCTAAAAGAAAACTACAAAGAAATGATAGACTTATTGGGGCAGCCCTTTTTTGTTTAGAACAAAAGATAAAGCCAACAAACATTATTGAAACAATACCTCTAGCCTTTAGCTTTGATATGGAAAAAGATCCTTCATCAAAGGAGACTTCTACATATTACAAAGAAGAAGGGATAGAAAAAGCTTTAGAAAAATACTGCCAATTAAATCCAAAGGACCTATTGTTTGATTTAATAGTAAAGGCAGATAAAAATATAAGAAGAGGATAAATTAATGACAAATTTTCAAGAGATTTACAGCCCTGAAAGAGGAAATCAAATAAGCTCAAGTAGCCTTATTCCCACTTCCCCTATTACATCAAGGTTTGTATCCCCTTGGGATACAGCGGGATGGTATACAGTTACTTGCAATTTTAAAGCTGGTGCAAAAATATATTCTAATGCCCTAGTCCATATTAATACTATAGATGAAGAATTTCTTGGAGTCGATTACATTCAAACCTTTGATTCAAAACAAGACAACTTCATAGACCATCCTGGTTTAGATTTCTATGTGGAATTAGATGCACATGTTTATGTGGCTTTAGATGAAGATTGCAAACCTGATTGGTTAAAAGATTGGAAAGATACAAATAAATCCTTTGTAAGCACAGACAAGATAAAGTACCTAGTTTATAGCAAAGAATACAAATGTGGAGATTTAGTTCATGTACCTGGTTTTGAAAGTGACCATCATCACTACTTTGTTCTAGTAAAACCACTTTCAAATTCTGAAGAAACAAAATCCCTTCCACTTATAAAACCCCTTAAATCCAAATTAGACAAGTTTGTAGAAAGACCCTACACTCACTACATCAAAGAAGTCTTTAATGATAAGAGTGATGCCATCTTTGCCCACGACTACATTCCATATGGTTGTGCTAGAGTGGTTGAAGATACAAAGGATAAAAGAAATAAGTATCTATTGTTAGAGGCAACTGACAAATCAGATATAGCCTCTGTTACTAAGGGTATTGGACAAAATCTCATATATCCCTTTATCTTTCAATGCAAGGTAAAACTATCTCAAAACTCATCTCTTAGCCTAGTTATGGATAAAGAAAAGAATCCAAAAGCCCCTATGGTAACTTTTGGTTCTGATGGAAATATCTATACTAATACAAATAAAGAAGATATTGGCTCCTTTGATTTTAAGCAAGAGACTCTAGTAAAACTTAAAGTTAATCCTGAAAAAAAGACCTACGAAATTTGGATTAATCATGTTAAAGAAAAGGATAATATCCCCTTTGATTTTGACTCCATAGATACCTTCATGATCTATCTACATGATACAACCGACGAAGGTTTTGCTGAAATTGACAATATCGAGCTTTTTGATGATACAGAAATCTATTTAGTTGAAGAAAAATTTGAAGAAGATAAACTTAGTAACTGGACATCCAGCCAAGACTTAAAGGTAGAAGACTATCCCTTTAAAGAGGATAGAAGTCTTGTATTAGAAGGGTTAGATGATTCTAACTATTCAGTCTATCAATTTAATCCAGTAGACAAGTTAGTATCTATAGAAACAAAGGTCAAGGTAAAAGATAATAAGTTTTCTCTTGCTCCCCAAATCTTTGATAAGGATGGAAAGAGCATTCTAAAAATTGCCCTTTACAAAAACAATCTTTATGCTTCCAATGGAGATAATTGGTTAAGAATATATGAAGGGCTAACCCCTTGGATGTATTATCCTTGCAATAATTGGTTTAACATCAAGGTTACCATAGATATAGAAAAGCAAAGTTATGACCTATTTGTAGATGGTGCTAAAAGAGCCAGTGATTTTGCCTTTGAAAACAAGGTTAACAATGTGGCTCAAGTTGGCTTTAGTGTCCAAAAGGACTCTCGGTTATACATCAATCGTATAAGAGTTTATGACTGTGCAGACTTCTCAAGAGGAGTCTTAGCTAAGACCAAAATCTTTGACATAAAAGCACCACCCTACAATGCTATTGGAGATGGAATAACTTTAGAGACTAAAAAGATTCAAAAGGCTATTGATGATGCTGCCTATACAGGTGGTACAGTATTTATTCATAGCGGAACCTTCTTTACAGGCAATCTAGAATTAAAAACCGATATGACCCTTTTTATTGACAAGAGTGCCACCATTTTAGGAACCCAAGACCACAGCCATTACAAACTTAGATCTCCTGGAATTTCCCTTTGTGCAGTAAGACAATTAGGAAGAGGATTAATATATGGGGAAAACATTTCTAATGTACAGGTTACAGGGGGTGGAATGCTAGATGGAAATGGAACATACAGATACAAGATGAATGATCCTTTACATAACCGTGAAGAGGACGCAAGACCTGACATCATATACATTACCTATTCAAAGGATTTAACTATAGAAAATTTAAATATGAAAAGCTCTCCCTTTTGGACAGTTGTTCCTCTTTCATCACACAATATAGTTATTAGAAACTTGAATCTAGACTGTATGAATACACCTAACAGAGATGGAATAGACCCAGTAGACTGCTACAACATCACTTTATACAACTGTAACATTATGGCTGGAGATGATGGACTTTGCTTTAAGACCTCTGATAACATAGGCTGCTACAACATAGATGCCTACGACATGATGATTCAAAGTTTAGCTTCTGGAATTAAATTTGGAACTGACACCTACTACTCCTTAAAAGATGCTCACTTTAGAGACTGTGCTATAAAAAATGTTAATAGATGTGGAGTATCTTTAGAAACAGTTGACGGTGCTGAGGTGGATAATGTCCTCTTTGAAAGATTGGACATGACCGATGTGGGAGCTCCAATCTATGTAACAATTGGTAAAAGAAATCGTTTACCAAGAGGAAATCAACCAGTTAGATGGAGTAGTATGAAAAATGTTACCTTTAAGGATATTCGCTTTGAAGAGCCTTATCCCTTTAGTTATGAACAAGAGATAAGAGAAAATATGGTAATAGGTCAAGGACCAGACCAATTGATAGAAAATCTTAAGTTCATAAACTTTGATTTAAAACTCCCAGGCGGTGTTACAAAAATGCCAGACCCTCCTGTTACCATTGATGATAAGTATCCTGAGTATGACCGCCATGGCTTGTCCTCTGGATATGCTTTTACCATAAAGTACGCAAAGAATCTAACCTTTGAAAACCTAAAGGTAAAGTTGGACCAAACTGATATAAGGCCTGAAGTAGCTTACTTTGACTATCAAGAAGACTAAATAAT
The DNA here is from genome assembly GCA_964563155.1 of uncultured Clostridiaceae bacterium. Classification (GTDB taxonomy): domain Bacteria; phylum Bacillota; class Clostridia; order DUPQ01; family DUPQ01; genus DUPQ01. Next base: position 60,323 of record CAZLVL010000002.1, read on the forward strand.
TAAAAACATGCAAAAAGGTCTTTCCTTCCAAGGATAGACCTTTTTCTTCTTATTAGTTGAAAACTTATATATAATGTAAAATTAATATGTAGTTCAAATAACCTAGGAGTAACCTATGAAAAATCTTATCAAAGATATTAAAGATAACTCAATTGAATATGGCAGTATTCCCTTTTGGTCTTGGAATGACAAACTAGAAGAGAAAAGACTAAAAGAACAAATACAAGATATGCATGATATTAAAATGAATGGATATTTTATGCATGCCCGTTTTGGTCTTGAAACTGAATATATGTCAGATGAGTGGTTTGATGCCATAAGAGTAGGGGTTGAAGAAGGTAAAAGACTTAATATGCAAGCCTGGTCCTATGATGAGAATGGTTGGCCTAGTGGCTTTGCAGGAGGAGAACTTTTAAAGGATGAAAAAAACTGGGCCCGCTTTTTAGATTACACTCTTGAAAAGGAGTTTAAAAATGATGCTCTAGGAGTCTACATAAAAGAAGGTGAAATTCTAAAGAGAGTTTTAAAAAAGGTGGATTCTGAAAAAGAAACAGATATTGAATATATAACAATATGGCAAAAGTATGATTCTTCTTATGTAGATACCATGGATATAGAGGTGACGAAGAGATTTATAGAGTCTACCTATCAAAGATATAAAGATGAACTAGGAGAAGATTTTGGCACTTCAATGCCAGGCTTTTTCACAGATGAACCTCAGTACTACAGAAATGCTACAACTTGGTCTTTAAAAATGCCTTATGAATTTAAAAAAGCCTATGGCTATGATGTTTTAGATAAACTTCCTGCCCTTTTCATAGACTTTGAAGGGGCAGAAGAATTCAGATATGACTATTGGTACTTATGCCACAATCTTTTTACCAACAACTTCATAAAGCCACTTTATGAATGGTGTGAAGAAAATAGCTGCCAGCTAACTGGTCATGCTGTAGAAGAAAATACCCTTTGGGGACAGATGTGGTGTTGTGGTGGAGTTATGCCCTTTTATGAATACCAACACATTCCTGGTATAGACTATTTAGGAAGAAGAATTGGAAAAGACATACCAGCTAAGCAGGTTGGTTCTGTTGCTGCACAGTTAGGGAAGAAAAAGGTCTTAAGTGAAATGTTTGGTTGTTGTGGTTGGGATGTTAGTCCCTTGGAGTTAAAGCTTATAGGGGAGTACCAATATGCCAGTGGTGTTAATCTCATGTGTCAGCACCTTTATCCCATATCCGAAAGAGGACAAAGAAAAAGAGACTATCCAGCCCACTATTCAGAACACTCTTCTTGGCATAAAAAACTAGAAAGCTTTAATGAATATTTTAATCGTTTAGGCTATACCTTATCTAGAGGAGAAGAAAGAGCTAATGTCCTTTGTATCCATCCAATGCACAGTGCTTATCTAAAATACAAAAGAAAAGAAGACTATCTAACATTAGAAGAACTTAACAAGGCCTTTAATGATACAACAGATCTTCTTTGTCAAAACCAAATTTCTTATCATTTAGGAGATGAGGTTTTAATGAGAAAATATGGTTCTATTGAAGGAAATCAGATAAAAGTTGGCTTATGTTCATATGACTATATAGTCCTTCCTCTAACCTACACCCTAGATTCATCAACAGTAGAACTACTAAAAGAATATCTAGCCAATGGAGGCAAACTATTTATTCATGGAAATAAGCCTCAAAGGATAGATGGCAGAATTCAGGATATGTCTTGGTTAGAGGAAAATATTACTTTTGAGGATATAAAAAATAATGCCTTTATTCAATGTGCTTTAAATAAGGAGCCAGCTAAAGACATTAGAGTTATGGTAAGAGACACAGAACATGGACGACTCTACTATATCTTAAATTTGTCCTATGAAGAGCTTAAGAATGTAGATATAAGCATATCAACTAGCTACAATTCTGAGTTTTATTTATTAGATTTAGAGAATCTTTCAACAAAAGTTATGGATACAAGGCAAGAGACAAAAAAAGATACAGGAAAAGAAAAACTAAATAGTAGTTTTAGCCTAAACTTTGATCCTGGTGAATCCTTTATTTTAATAGAAGAAACAGAAGATTTAAAAGGGGAAATGAAGAGTTATTTAACCGAGTCTAAAAACTGTTTTACCTTACCTACAAAATCTAAACTAGCTTTACCACCCCAAAATGCCTTCCCTTTAGACTATGCTCAGATTTCTTATGATGGTCTTAATTTTGAAAGAGTAAGACCCATTCCCTTAATTAGAGATTTGCTATTAAATAAAAGACATAAGGGACCTTTACATCTTTTATACTCCTTTACAGTTGATGAAATACCTCAAAGCTTATCTTTGGCAGTAGAACCCATGAATCAAAAATCAGTAAAGATAAATGGTAATCTTTTAGACTTTTCAAATTCTTCTTCTTGGTTTGATAAATCTTTTAAAAGTGTGGATATAGTTGAATATATTAAGGTTGGAACCAATGAAGTATCTGTAGAAATAGACTATTACCAAGATGATTATGTCTATTATGTTTTATACGGAGGAGTATCTGAGTCTTTAAGAAATTGCTTAACCTTTGATACTGAGATTGAGGCTGTTTATCTTTTTGGCAACTTTGAACTTTCTACAGAAAAAGAGCTTTTTATACCAGAACATAGAGATAGCTTTTCCTACACAGGTACTTTTGCTATAAAAAAGCAGAAAGATTATATAGACCTTAACAATATAGTTGTTGATGGTTATCCTTTCTTTGCAGGTACCATAGAAGTAGAAAAGGAATATACATATGAAGCTGGTATGCCAACTACACTTCTTCTAAAGGGTAGATACTCAGCCATTGATATCTGGGTTAATAAAGAATTTGCAGGATCTTGCATGTTTAAAAACTATTTAGATCTTTCAAATTATCTTAAAGAAGGAACAAACCAGATTTATTTAAAACTATATAATTCTAATAGGAATTTAATGGGACCCCACCATGCTCTAGACCCAGAGCCCATAAGTGTAAGTCCCTATTACTTTTCCTTTGAAGGTCATTGGAAGGATGAAAAATGTTCATCCTACCTAGACCGCTATGCCTTTGTTAGATTTGGAATAGACTAGTAAATATCTACACTTTCTTACCACAATTAGGACAAAAAGCTTGTCCTGCCTTTAAGCCAGTACCACAATTTGTACAATAACCTACAGGCCTAGGCTGACTAATTGCTTGAGAGGCTACTTGTACTTTTGCTTTAGGTTTTTGACTAAAATATATTATGAAAGCTAAACCTGCTCCAATAACTAATACAGCAAGTAAAATTACAACAACTGTTGGATTTATACTACTAGATGCATTTCTTATGGCTCTTTTAGTGGCTTTTTGAGTTTTAATATCCCAGTTTTCTAATTCAGCTTCTATATCAAACTCATCTAAAGTATAGTTTTGATATTTATCCACATCCACTCTTTGGCCTGCTCCAACTAGAACCATCTCATTTGTATCATTAAGGGTAACTTCAACCTCCCCTTCAAATACCTTCACAGTGGAAATGTTGTTATCTTCTTCACAGACAAAGGTAGTCCCCTTTATACCTGCACAGGCTTGGCCCATGGGTATTTCCAGAGATAGGCCCTTAGGTATTCTTTTCAAGTTCATCCAAATATTTCCTGCTATTAATTCTAGCTTTGTTTGTTCTTTTCTTTCTAGATCTAAAATTAAACAAGTATCTGGTGCTATTTCTAAACTTCTCATGTCTTCAAAAGATAAAATAGCCCTACTTCTTCTTGAAACTAATATTAAGTCTCCATGATATAAAGGTGTATCTAAATCCACAAAAACAGCTTGGCCTTGATCATCTTCCCACCCTCTTAAAACTAATACTTCTCCATGTAGGTCCCCAAACTTTACCTTGACATGATTATTTTTTGGATCTGTTGCCTCTTGTATATCTGCCTCTGTCCATTTGCTAGCTTCTTTTTCCCAATCCATCCAAAATTTATGGGATAAACCACTTACTCTGGGTCCCTTATCAAAAACCTTGTTCTTATCATTTTTATCATCTTTCGATTCTTCTTTTACACCATGGCCTATTCTTTTCCATTCATATACATATTGGGTAGCAAGACTTCTGCCATAGAAGAATTTGGTTCTCAATCCTTTTTTGTCTCCTTCTTTACTCCCTGCCCTCATAGTAGCAGTAATGGTTTCATTATATGAGGTTGGTCCACTTAAAGAATATACACCAAATGAGTATTCACCTTTTTCATTTACAAATGAAATATTACCATGAGAGACCGTAGTAGGTGGATAATCCCAAACATCAATATCTGCCTGAAAACTCATACGAAAATGTAGTTTAACTACAGTATTTGTTAAAGTACTTACTTTTACTTTGAGAACAATAGGCACATCAGGATAAATGACAGTGGGAACGCCCTCAACTTGAGCTTCTACAGCTAAAGTACCTGTTTTTCCTTCACCATAGTAGTCTTGTCCTGTGTAGGTTGTAGATGCAGAATATCTACCACGGGAATAGCTTTGGGTGTAAGCATAAGCCTCGTGCTCAATTATTTCATCTTCATAGTCCACAATATCCACTAATACCCAAGCAAATTCACCATCACTAGACTGAGTCTTTGCAGCTTGATAAAAAGGGAGGATAAGAAATAGGATTAGAAATCCAGAGAAAATTCTAAGAGTCTTTGTTTTCATGGCTTTGTCCTCTTTTTTATTAAATTTTGATAATTGGCTGTGGCAAAGAGTTAGTCTGCACACATTTGCATTATATCAGATTTTTATAATTATTATCAATACCACTGGCAAGCCTAGCATTTTATATATCTTTGCAAGTATGAAAATGCTATAATATTAACATGTCAAAAACCCTAAATATTGGAGGAAAATTATGTATTGCAAACACTGTGGCACTCTTATCAATGAAAATTCTCGATTTTGCACTAATTGTGGCCAAGTTATCCAAGTAAAACCAATTTGCAAATCTTGCAAAGGTCCTTTGGAGGCTGAAGATAAATTTTGTCCTACTTGTGGAACTTCTGTCTTATCTACAAGCCCACAAGTTCCTTTACAAGAAAAGCCACTTGCACAAAATGTAACTACAAGTTCTACTTATCTTCCACCCCTTTTGAATCCAAAAGATGTAAGACCACCTAAAAGAAGCAAAAAATTACTATTAATTCCCTTAGTGGCAATAATACTTATTGTTAGTATTATTTTAGGAATAACCTATCTTCCAAGTTTAGTCGGTCCTCTTTTCAAGGATAAGGTATATGCTACAAGCCAAGGCAAGGTAAAAAAAGGAAGTACAGCCACCGTGGATTATGAAGCACCAATAGCTAATGTCCAAGGAATTTCTATTGATTTTAGCAATTTGCTACCTGAAGATGAGCTTGTTTTAGAGGTAAGTCCCATAAGCAATGCAACCGACCAGGGACTAGGAAAGGCTTTGGTGTCTTACAGGATAACTGCAGATAATGAAGAGTACTCTGAATTTGATGGGATTGTCACAATTACAATTCCTATAAATATGGAAAAATATGAGGATATTGATATTTGTGCAGCCTACTTTGATGAAGAAGCACAAAGATGGATTCCCTTACCTCATGAGACTTTAAAAGAAAGTGATGAGGTAAGAATATATACAAATCACTTTACTGATTTTTCTGTTTTTAAGCTAACTGGTTCAGGAACACGTTTTACAACCGCTGCCGTAAACCTTACCGTAATTCAAGACTTTTTAAGAACCACTGATTATGAAAATATATATGGACACTTAAAAGCAGGCAATACTCCCCTTGAATCTGATTTTGTAACAATGGGCCTTGAATTTATGAGTTTTACTTCAACCGCCTACGATGCAAAAATTACCATGTCAACAATTACAAAAGGCCTTCCCTTAAGCGAAGTAAATAAACTAAGTAGTGCTCTAACAAAAATTGGGTTTGGCATTGTTCTTCTAAAAGCAGGATATGAATATTTTGTATTAGACAGTAGTGACAAAGCTGCATATACACTTTTGATGGGACTTACTGAACTGGGAATTTTTATGGCAGCTGGAGCTATAGGAGGACCTGTTGCAGCAACTCTTGCCTTTACTGCTTGGGGAACCCTATTTATTGCAAATACTTTTTCTTCTTACTTCAATTCAAAGGATATTGAAACAGCTATAAAAACTCAGCAAGAGTTTGTAGATAGTCAATACCTCTATTGTATCAATGTTAGAAGTAAGGCAAAAAGTGGCTCTTGGTATTATAGGTACAATTCACCAGTTTACTCAGGATCTGGCTCAGGCTGGATAGCCTTCAAAGCAGGTAGTGATGCTGATTGGTTAAGACTATTTAAAAAATTATATGAGTTGAATAAGAATGACCCTTATGCTTTTATGGCCGCAGTAGAGTCTGCAGTAGATTTATATCATCAGTTATGGTCAAGAACTCCTGCAAACGTTAGAGGAAACCAATGGAGAGGTTATGATGATCCTATGTACAATGTTAAATATCCTTCTCTTTCTGCAAATGATGAGTTAAAGGTTACAGCAACAATAAGGGAAAATCTTAGAAAAAGATTAACTCCAATCATTTCTAATTTTAAAAAGGAAATCCACCTAACCATGATGGTTGCCTACTGCAATCAACTCGAAGAAGTTGCAGCAGACTTTAATAAAGAGATTTCTTTTGCTCTAGTGTCTGAAAACAATGATGATTTTTATGAAAACTACAAAAATTCTGTTTTTAGATTTGCCGTACCAGATGAAATGCTCAAGGGCTTTTCAGAAGTAGATGAAGCCAAGTGGTCCAATCGCTGGAGATTCCCGTCAGCAAAAAAAGATGAAACTCTACTATTAGATGCAACATTTTTAGGATACTTTCTTGCAGGCTCTCCAACTACTCTAAATATTTTTAATTCAAGCTCTTCTTTGAGAAATAATACTCCTGACCAAACTGTAGACTTTAAACTTGAAAGACCTAATACAACCATAGTTATACCAGAAATATATCCTAATTTTTCAGAGATTCTTGGCGTATATGAAAACGGCACCCTAGTCTATGAAGATATCTTTATTTCTGAACCTCTAAGAATTGCATTAGATAATGCTATAAAGAATTGGAGTGATGACGACGACGCAGGCTGTGAAATGTCAGAAGTAAAGGCAAATCTCTTAGGTGAGATTAACACTGACACCATGACTATTTCAGGATCATCTGGTAGTGGATATATAAGTTTTGCAGAAAACTATGATGATTACGAAACTATTGGATTTACATACAATGAGAATAAAGGAGAGCTAATATTTACTAGTAGTAATGTTCGTGGCAAGCTGACAGCCTCATATTCTGCAGGGAATACTGGAGTGATAATAAGAGGGATGATACGAAGTACTGAAGAAGGATTTGGCTTTAACATGTTTTATATTGACACTAGAATAAACTTTGAGAAGCCTCTTAAATAATGAAACCTACGATTAGTATTTTAAACTACATTATAAGCTCCTATAGACTTTTTGCAGTTCTAGCAACACTAATAGGGCTTGTGCTACTTACAATTAACCTTAGAAAGAATAAGGTGGATATGAAAAAAATTCTTCTTCTTTTTATTCCACTTATTCTTTTTTTCTTTTTAGGGGCAAGATTTTTTAATGTCTTTTTAAATCCCAAAGCCTATGAAACTATATCCTTTTTCAAACTAGACTTTGCAGGCTTATCCATATATGGAGGCTTAATCGGAGCTTTGATTGCTATATCTCTATGGACCTTCATATTTAAAATACCCTTGTGGGAAAGTTTAGATGCCTGTGTTTTTCCCGCTGGCATAGCTTTTATTCTGGCAAGGATTGGTTGTTTTTTAAATGGTTGTTGTGGAGGTAAAATTACTAGCAGTAAACTTGGAATCATATATCCCCATCTAAAAGACCTACCAAAACCTTTTAGCCTTCCAGTTTGGCCAACTCAATTATTTGAACTTTTTGCAACTCTTTTAATCCTTACTCTTCTAGTATTTATTAATAACAAAAAAATAAAGCTACCTTCAGGTAGTAAATTTTTAGTCTTCTCTTTTCTTTTTTCCTTAGCTAGGTTGTTAATCCTTCCCTATAGAAGGCTTCCCTATTCTAATATAATAGTAAACTGGCTCTATCCAGGCTTTTATCTTTTCTTTATAATTCTATCTTTGACTCTTTTTATCTACAGAATGATAAAACATAATGAAAGTGAACAAATACAACGAAATAATATAGAAGATAGAAATTAGAAGAGAGAAATTAGAAGATAGAAAAATAATCTAAAAAAAAAGTTAATTAAGGTATTAGACTTTTTTGTATCTTTTGTTTACTCTTTATTTGAAAAATAATCCTGAGCAAGGATTGCGTATCTTACGCTGTCAGAAAGTCCTTGATTACTTATTTGATCTTGTTCCATGGTTCCTTCATATTTTAGACCACACTTTATCATTACTTTGCCTGAATTTATATTTCTCGGGTCATGGCTTGACTCAATTCTATTAACCCCAACCTCTTCAAAAAAGAACTGGATAAGTGCACTAAGTGCTTCAGAAGTATATCCTTTATTCCACCATTTTCTGCCAAGAGCATAACCCATATGGACCATTTTAATATCATCATCTTTACCCACTGCAGCAATACTCCCTATGGGTTCACCAATTTCTTTAAGAACTATAGCCCAGCTATAGTGGTCTAGATTTTTGTACAACAAAAGCCAAGACTCTATTACTGCTTGGGAAACAGATGGGTCTGCATGGGGAGGCCAGGTTAAAAACTTTGTTACCTCTAGATCTCTTGCCCAATTTAAAAACATAGGCTTAGAACCCTCTATTGAAAAAGGACGAAGAATAAGTCGTTTTGTTTCAATAATTACGCTACCTTTGTGATTCAATAAATTCTCCTACATGATATCACTAATATCAACATCTTGATCTTGACTGTCAATTCTAGCAATTTTATTTAAGAAATTGGTTATGGGCTTTCTAAAGATAATAACAAGAACTGTAAATACAACAGAAAAGACAACTAGAAATACTGTCTGCTCAGTTGTCCATTTTAAAAGACCATCTCCCAAAAGAGAGACTGTCAAGGTAAAAGGTATTCTTGCCACTAAAGCAAGTATCAAAAAAACTCTAAAGGGAAGATTAACTATGCCTGCAACATAACATAATAAATCATCAGGCAAACCAGGCAAGACAAAGGCTAAAAGAAAGAAAACTGCTCCATTTCTTTTTACAAATTCTACTACCTTTTTAGTATTTTTTCTTCCTGCCAATTTTTCAGTTAAAGGTTCTCCAAAAGCCTTACCTAGCATGTAGGCTGTAAGAGATCCTAACACTGTAGCCAAATGATTAATGAAAAAGCCCTTCCAAACTCCAAAGAGCAAGCCACCCATAAAATGGATTAATTGGCCCGGAATTGGTGCTATAACCACCTGCAAATATGAAAGGGCAAAGAAAATCCAGGGACCTAAGGCCCCTTTTCCTTTAATATATCTTCTTAAGGCTTCTCCGTTAAATTGAAAGATTAGAAAAAGCTCTCTTCCAAGATCTGTAAGTAAAAAAATGATAAGAGCAACAATCGCAGCTATTACTAAAGATATCTTAAGATTTCTTTTGCCTTTTTTACTTAACTTCATCTTGTACACCAGATATCATATCCATCAACATTGTTCCATATTTTACATAGGAATCAAACAAGAGTTGATCATCATCATTCTTTTTGTCATCTCCTAAATGAACAATTGCAGAAACATGAGGCTCGATTGAAATGATACCATCGTACTTGTCTTCATTAAGCAAAATTTTCAAAACATCTTTAACTCTAGATTCTCCTTCTCCAACAAATCTAAATTGATTTTCTCGACCTGGAGTTGCCAAAAGAGAATCTTTAATATGTACATAGTCAATGTTTCCTCTTAGTTTTTGGAAAAATCCCATTACATCCTCATAAGCATAAGCTGTCACATTTCCAGTATCATATAAAAGTACAAAGTTAGGACTATTGACCTCTGCTTTTAATTCCAGCATATTTTCAGGGCTTTCACCACCCCAGCCAGTGCAGTTTTCATGGGCTAAAATAACATCATATTCTTCTGCCATTTTTGCTAACTCTTTGCTTCTTCTAATTGTTTCTTTTTTTGTAAATACAGGATCCTTATCATCCTGGATCCAGGACATTATTCTTGTATATTTAACACCTAAAGACTTCATTCTTTTGGCTGCAACCTTTAGGTCTTCTTTGTCTATATTAAAATCACCACGGATATTTCTGCTCCAATTACCTATTGCAGATGCAAATCCCACAACTGTCATTTCCTTTTCTTCAATAATTCTTCTAACCTTATCGAATTCTTCATCTGTAAATTTAGTTGTTGAAGGATTAACACCATTATGATTTCTTAACTCTAAAGTGTTCCAACCCAAAACCTTATGTGCCTTTATTTGAGTCTCAATGTGTTTACCCGCCTCATCACTAATTCCGGTAATAATCATTTTTTTATCCTTTCTAAGCTTCTCTTATTTCTTCTAAAAGACCATCGCTCCACAATTTTTCCAGATTGTATTTTTCTCTAGATTCTTTATCGAATATATTTACTACAATATCCTTACAATCTATTAAAATCCATCTTGCTTGTTCATATCCTTCTCGAGGAAGATTGACTGATAGTCCCAGCTCTTGTGCTAAATCCACTACATCATCTGCTAACGATTTTCTATGTCTATTGCTGGTCCCGCTACATATGATAAAAAAGTCTGTCAAAGTGGTAATATTCTTTACATCTATAGCCACTATTTCTTTTGCCTTTTTCTCTGTTAATAAATCAACTATACTTCTTTTTATTTTTTCTGTGTCCAAATAATATCTCCTTTTTTCTAATTATATAGTAATTATCAATTAATTGTATAGATGTTTTGATTATATCCTATATGGAGGGAAATAAGAAATTGTTCTTGGAGCTAGCGATAGTTTTTTTGATTAAAAGCTTAACAATGCTATAATATCCCATAGGAGATTTATTATGACTACTGATTTAAAAGCTCTATTAATTTTTATTGCCTCTTTTGTAATTCAATCTTTTGCCTATTGGGGAACTCAATTTTTTGCTAAAAATCCAAATATTATAGGAAATAAAATAGATGAAAAAATTCCATTTCTACCCATATTTATATATCCCTATGTTGCTTGGTATATTTTAATTCCCCTTGTTCCCTTTGCTTTGTATATGTATTCTATCGAAAACTTTGCTATTTACATGATGGCTTTGACTATAAATAATATTGTGTCTGGTATTATTTATTTAATATATCCAACCACCTTTGACAGAAAAGATCCAAAAGGAGATTCCTTTTCAGTGAAACTAGTTTTGCTAGTCTACAAAAATGATACTAAGATACTCAGTTGTCTACCTAGTCTGCACTGTGCTTTGTCTGTGCTTTTTATTATTGCAACCTTGTATGCAAATTCTTTACCTTTAGTTTATAAGATTTCTTTCTTGGTAATATCCATCTTGGTTATTCCAGCTACAGTCTTTGTAAAACAACATGTGCTTGTAGATATTATTGCAGCTATACCTATAGCAATAATTTCTTGGTATGTAGCACTAGCTATTGGTGCTGAAAGATTTCTTGCTTTTTTTAAATTTTAAATATCTTGTATTCTTATATTTCTCATGATATTATCAATCTGATAGCAACTATCAATTTGAAAGAAGAAAAGGATGCAAGAAAAAACAAGTCATTACAAAACTACACAGAAAGAAACCTTTTTAAGTTTTTTTAAAGAGCAAGCTAACAGCTGCTTTTCATCTAAGCAGGTTGTCTTAAGCATGGAAAATCAGATGGGTCCAGCCACAGTCTATCGCTATCTTTCTAGGTTTACAAAAGAAGGTATACTTACTAGGTTTATTGGAGATGCTGATGGAAGAGTCTACTACAAGCTAAGCGAATCATCTGAAAGCCCCCAGCATGTTCACCTTCAATGCGTTTCTTGTTCTAAATTAATACATACAGATTGTTCATATTTTATAGAGTTAGAAGACCATATAAAAGAATCCCATTCTTTTAATATGGATCTTACAAAGACTGTTTTCTTTGGTCTTTGTGAAGACTGCAACTCTAAGGGAGAAGAAAAATGAGAAAAATAATTATATTTATATTACTAATAGCCTTAGTTTTATCCTTAAGTAGTTGTGGTATAACAAAGTTAGTTAAATCTGACAAACTTACAATTGTTACTACAATTTTCCCAGCCTATGATTTTGCCCTTCATGTAGGAGGAGAAAAGGTGGAAGTAGTCCAGCTTTTACCAGCTGGTATGGAAAGCCATACCTATGAACCAACCGCTAAGGATATAATCTTTTTAAGCGAAGCTGACCTTTTTATATACAACGGTGGAGAATCTGACGCTTGGGTTGATATCATTTTGGACTCTCTTGAAAGTCCAATTAGAAGTATAAAGATGATGGACCAGGTTGAGCTAAAATTTGAATTTGGTCATGACCATGAATATGATGAGCATGTTTGGACCTCTTTAAGAAATACCATTACTATTATTGAAAGTATAAAAAATGCTCTAGTAGAAATTGATGAAGAAAACAAAGACTACTATGAGTCTATGGCAAATAGCTATATTGAATCTATTTCTTCTTTAGATCAAGAATTTGTTGACTTTTTTGAAAGCTATAATGAGCCTCTTATCTTTGCAGATAAATTTCCTTTCTTGTATATGTCTGAAGATTATGGTTTTGAATATCTAGCAGCCTTTCCTGGATGTGGTCATGAGACTGAGCCAGATGCAAGAACCATTGCTAACATAATAGATACAGTTAAGATGCTTTCTATTCCCTATATCTTTCATATTGAAATGTCAAATTTAAGCATAGCAAATGGTATAAGTGATTCTACAGGAGCTAAAATGGCTCTCTTTCATTCAGCCCATAATGTAAGTAATGCAGAAAAGAAAAACCAGGTTACTTATCTTTCTATTATGGAAAACAACTTAATAACCCTTAAGGAGGTTCTTAATGGAAGCCTTGATTAGTTGTAATGATATTAGTGTTGCCTATGATAGCAAGGAAGTTTTAACAGATTTATCCTTTGAGATAAATGAAGGAGACTATTTGTGTATAGTTGGTGAAAATGGCTCTGGAAAAAGCACCTTGGTTAAAACCTTACTTTCTTTAAAACAACCTTCTAAAGGAAAAATTCTCTTTTCTCCTAAGCTTAAAAGAGATCAGATAGGTTATCTACCTCAAAGAACTCAAATTCAGTCTGATTTTCCTGCCTGTGTTTGGGAAATTGTTTTGTTAGGCTGCATTAACAAAAACAAAGCTTATCCCTTTTATACAAAAGCCCAAAGAGAACTAGCCCAAGACACTCTTGAGACCTTGAGGATATCTGAACTTAAAAAAAGATCCTTTAAGGAACTATCTATAGGACAACAACAAAGAGTCTTAATGGCAAGGGCCCTTTGTGCAACAGAGCATCTTTTGTTTGCAGATGAACCGGTATCTGGTTTAGACCCTTTAATAACTACCCAGTTGTATGAGGTTTTAAAGACTATAAATGATACAGGTATTACGGTAGTTACTGTTTCCCATGATATTAAAAGTGCTGTTCGATACGCATCTCATATACTGCATTTAAAAAATGAAGCCCTGTTTTTTGGAAGTAAAGATGATTATTTAAAAACTTCATTGGCAGAAAAATATATTGGAGAAGATAAATGTTAGAATCTATTATTAAAATGTTTTCATATTCCTTTCTAGTAAGGGCTTTTGTTGCTGGAACCTTAATATCCTTATGCGCCTCTCTTTTAGGGGTCAACCTAGTTTTAAAAAGATACTCCATGATTGGTGATGGTCTTTCTCATGTGGGCTTTGGAGCGCTGGCCATTGCTACTGCTTTGAATGTAGCACCTTTAAGTGTAGCTATCCCTGTGGTTATAGCTGCTGCATTTTTACTTTTACGAATAACAGAAAGCAGTAAAATTAAGGCTGATGCTGCAATAGCCCTTATTGCTACAGGTGCAATTGCTATAGGTGTAATGGTTATTTCCATGTCCTCAGGTATGAATGTGGATGTTTTTAACTATATGTTTGGAAGTATATTAGCCATGAATAAATCTGATATGGCCCTTTCTGTGACCTTATCTATTGTTGTTATTCTAGCCTATTTAGGTTTTTACAATAAAATATTTTCCATTACTTTTGATGAATCTTTTGCAAAGGCCACTGGTTTAAGAACCGACCTTTTCAATATGTTAATAGCTTTACTAACTGCTATTACAATAGTACTAGGAATGAGATTAATGGGTTCTCTTTTAATTTCAGCTATTATAATATTTCCTTCCTTATCTGCTATGCGAGCATTTAAAAGCTTCAAGGGAGTTACCATAGCTGCGGCCCTTATATCTGTTTTTTCATTTATAAGTGGGATTACCATATCATATTTCATATCTACACCCACCGGTGCTTCGGTGGTTTTAGTGAATATATTCTGTTTTTTAATTATGACTCTTGTTGGATTTATTAGAAGAAAAAAAGCTTACATCTAAGCCTTTTTAAAATCCTTCTGTTTGAAAGTCTCTTTTTTTAGCCCTAAAATATTCCAGTGCGGCTACTGTGTCTGGAAAAAGAGTTTCTTCTTTTGATATTATGTAAGATACTGTTCCACTTAAACTTAGTTCAATAGCTGCATCTATATCTGTAACTAAGAGCTTTCTAAGTTTGTTAACATTTCTATATTTTCTTCCTTTTTCTGTGGCGTCTGCAATAAAGACTATTTTTTCAAGCATGGTCATTTCAGGTCTACCAAAGGTATGGTAATAAATAGCGTAGAGGATTTCTTCATCACATATACCTTAGTATTCACAAGCAATAACTGCAGCACAAGGTCCATGTAGAATGTTTTTGTTGTGATATTCTCTTTCGATGAAAATACCTGAGCTTTCTAAAAGAGCCACCATATCCTTAATTTCCATCTCTTTTGCGATGTCATGAAAAAGAGCTGCCACATATGCTTTTCTTGGATCTGCATTGTATTGTTCAGCTAAGGACACAGCTAAATCCATAACATTCTTTACATGTTTTCTTCGTTTAGGCTCATAGCTCTCCAATATTTCTTGTTCATCTTCTTTGCTTATATATTCCATTTTCCTTTATATAATCATATACTTTTTTATCAAGCATACTCCTTGCTGCTTCGGGCTCATCTACCAAAGCCTTTTTAATATGAGTTGATGAAATATCTGCTACTTTCCTTTGATCCCAAATTATTTTTGCATAATGCTCTTTTTCCATTTGTTTAATCTTTTCTTCTACCATATCGTCTGAAAAGCCAATTCTATTAAATACCAAAAAGGTGGATAGCTTGAAAAACTCTGGATATTCCCTCCAACTATAAAGTTGAAATAGAGTATCTGCTCCAATAATATATATTAAATCTTCTAATTGTTTATATTCTCTTTTTATTTCTCTTATGGAATCAATTGTATAAACTATGCCATCACGTTTGTATTCTAAATCAGATGCTATTAGTTTATCATATTTTTCTAATGCCAAACAGAGCATGGCAAATCTATCTTGGTTACTTGCTATTTGTTCATTATCCTTGTGTGGAGGATTACCGCTGGGTGTTAAAAGTACGAAGTCACAGTAATCCAAGGCATATTCTGCCATTTGTACATGAGCACGGTGTACTGGATCAAAAGTAGCACCTAAAATGCACAGTTTCATTTTCTTCCAATATCTTTCCTAAAGTGCATATCCTTAAATTGCACTCTTTCAATATTTTTATAGACCTTTTTCATTGCTTGGTCTATTGTATCGGCTTTTGCAGTTAAGGACAATACCCTACCTCCATTTGTTACAATCCGACCCTTATCTTCTTTTGTTCCCATATGATAAAGAGTCAAGCTTGAATCATCCAGTTTATCTAATCCACTTATTTCATAGCCCTTAACAAAGTCTTGTGGATAACCTTTACTTGCTAATACAACTGTAACTGAGGCTAAATCCTCCCATTGAATATGAAGGTCATCCAATCTTTCATCAATAATAGCTTCAAAAATATCAAGCAAATCTGTTTTCAGAAGAGGCATTAAGGCTTGTGTTTCAGGATCTCCAAATCTAGCATTGTACTCAATAACCTTAGGTCCATTTTGAGTAAGCATCATTTGAAAGTATATAACTCCTTTAAACTTTCTTCCTTCTTGGGCTAATGCATTAATTGTGGGTATGAATATATTTTCAACACAATAGCTCTCAATGTCAAGGGTATAATTTTTACTTGGGCTAAAAGCACCCATTCCACCAGTATTTAGCCCCTTATCTCCATCAAAAACTCTTTTATGGTCTTGGCTTGATGGCATAGTGCTTATTGTTTTACCATCAGTAAAGGCTAAGACGGTAACCTCAGGTCCTTGTAAAAACTCTTCAATTATGATGGTGTGGCCTGATTTACCAAAGACTTCATTTTTCATCATATCAAAGACTGTATCTTTAGCTTCTTGTTTACTATTACAAATTAAAACACCCTTACCTAAGGCCAGGCCGGATGCTTTTATTACAATGGGATACTTAGAGTTTTCTAAGAATTCTAGGGCCTTTTCGTAATTATCAAAAATCTCAAAGTCTCCTGTGGGGATACCATACTTTTTCATAAGATTTTTAGCAAAAGCTTTGCTGCTTTCAATCTCAGCTGCCCTTGCAACTGGTCCAAAGGCTCTAATTTTTCTTTCATTTAGGGCATCTACAAGACCTAAAGCCAAAGGATCGTCTGGGGTAACCACAACTAAATCCACTGGATCTTTTTCTAAATACTCTAAAATCTTATCTATTTCTTTTGTTCCTATGTTTACACAGGTGGCTATTTCAGAAATACCAGCATTGCCTGGCATAGCAATGATAGTAGAAATTCTTTTGCTTTCTTTTAACTTGCTTATAACGGCGTGTTCTCTTCCACCACCACCAATAACTAATACCTTCATTTCAAACCTTTCTTAATGTAAAAAGTGTCTAATTCCTGTAAATATCATGGCAATTCCCAATTCATCTGCCCTTTGTATAACCTGTTTATCAGCTATGGAACCACCTGGTTGAATTATACAGTCAACCTTTGCTTTACCTGCTTCATCTACCACATCCTCAAAGGGGAAAAAGGCATCTGATGCCATAACCGAGCCTTTAGCCTTTTCTCCAGCTTGGTTTAGGGCAATCTTAGCAGCCCCTATTCTAGAGGTTTGGCCAGGACCTACTCCTATAGTAGCTAAATCTTTAACCAAAACTATGGCATTGGACTTAACATGCTTACATACAGCCATGCCAAAGATAGCATTTTCAATTTGTTCTTTTGTAGGTTGTTTTTTTGTTACAACCGTAAAAGTGGACATATCCACCACATTGTGATCTTTACTTTGAACCAAAAGACCACCATTAACCTTTTTCATTACTACTTCGTTATCTGCCCTATGCATAATATCTTCTAATAGTAAAACTCTAAGGTTTTTCTTTTTCTTTAAAACCGCAAGGGCTTCATCCTTGTAATCTGGGGCGATAACAATCTCTAAGAATATTTCATTTAGTTTTTCTGCTGTAACCACATCAACAGTTCTATTAAAAGCAACTATTCCACCAAAGATGGAAACAGGGTCTGACTCATAAGCCTTCATATAAGCTTGATATACATTATCTCCCAAACCAACCCCACATGGATTAGCATGTTTTACAACTACACAACATGGCTTATCAGGAAATTCTTTTAAAACAGATAGTGCTCCATCAGTATCATTAATGTTATTAAATGAAAGCTCCTTACCATGAAGCTGAATGGCATCCACAATAGTTCCTTTTGTTTTGCCAGAGTCCTTGTAAAAAGCTGCTTTTTGATGAGGATTTTCTCCATATCTCATAACTTGTTTCTTTTCAAAAGAAAGGGTTAGGGTATCTGAAAATGTAAATTCTTCATTTAACTTATTAAAATAGTCAGCAATCATAGAGTCATAATATGAGGTGTGTTCAAAAACCTTTGTTGCCAGATATTGCTTAGTTTCTAAAGAAATCTCTAGGTTTTCTTTTAATTCATTAATAACCTTATCATAGTCTTGTGGGTCGGTTATAACTGATACACTTTTATAGTTTTTGGCCCCAGACCTAAGCATAGCAGGACCACCTATATCTATATTTTCAATTATCTCATCATGAGTAGCATTTTTCTTATTTAGAGTTTCTTTAAAGGGATAGAGGTTGATTATCAACATGTCTATTGGATTAATTTCTAATTCTTTCAAGGTATCCATATGGGACTTTTCTTCTCTTTTTGCCAAAAGCCCAGCATGAACATTGGGATGAAGGGTTTTTACCCTACCTTCTAAGCATTCTTTAAAGCCTGTTATGTCCTCAACTGACATAACCTTTATGCCATTTTCTGAAAGAACCTTGCTTGTGCCTCCTGTGGATATTATTTCAAAACCTAGATCTTGAAGATTTTTTGCAAATTCAACAATTCCACTCTTGTCACTAACACTAATCAATACTCTTTTAACCATACCTTCTTCCTTTACACAAAACATATATTTTCTTGGCCAAATCTTATATCTACTACATCATCTTTTTTGGCCACATATCCTATTTCAAAAACAGGACTCTCTAATTTTTCTTTAATTAAATCTACATACTCTTTTTCAACTACCAGTATCATGCCGATACCCATGTTAAAAGTAGAGAACATATCATCTTGGGAAACCTTACCTTCTTTGCTTATAAGGTCAAATATTTTTGGTATGTCCCAAGAGCCCTTTTTAACAACCGGTGTCAAACCTTTATCTTCCATGAAAAGCCTAGGTATATTTTCTACAAAACCACCACCAGTTATGTGACTTATCCCCTTAATTTTACAAATTTCTTTTATAGCCTTTACATCTTTAACATATATCTTAGTTGGCTCTAACAATAATTCTCCTATGCTTTTATCAAAGCCAGGATATTTTTTAGACAAACTTTTACTATCATCTCCAAATATTTTTCTAACTAGAGAAAATCCATTACTGTGCACTCCAGATGAACCTAGGCCTAAAAGAACATCTCCTTCTTCAATAGCAGAACCATCAATTATGTCAGGCTTATTCACCACACCTACACAAAAGCCTGCAATATCATATTCATCAGTTTTGTAAAAACCTGGCATTTCTGCGGTTTCTCCTCCTACAAGGGCACACTGTGATTGAATACAGCCTTCTGCTACACCTTTTACAATTTGCTCAATGATATGGGGATAGTTTTTACCGCAGGCAATATAGTCTAAGAAAAACTGAGGATCTGCACCCTGGCAAATTACATCATTAACACACATGGCTACAGCATCAATACCTATTGTGTCATGGATTTCCATCGAGTGGGCTAATTTTAACTTTGTACCAACCCCGTCAGTACCTGACACAAGGACTGGTTTGGGATATTTTTCTAAATCCAGTTGAAAAAGTCCAGAAAAAGAGCCTAGACCCCCTAGAACTCCAGGAATAAGGGTTTTTTCAATGTGTTTTTTAATAAGTTTTACCGACTCATAACCTGCAGTTACGTCTACACCTGCTTGTTTATAGGCGTTTTTCATTGCTTATCTCCTTCTTCTTTAGGTATTTCTGTAGGATAATTACCTGTAAAACAGGCTGTGCAAAAATCTAAATTTGAGCAACTAGGTGCTTTTTTAATTCCTTCAAAGCTTATATATTCCAAACTATCTGAACCAATTTCTTGGCGTATTCTTTCTTTGTTTCCTAAACTAGCTAAAAGTTGTGCTCTACTAGAGGTATCAACTCCATAATAGCAAGGATACTTATATGGAGGGGAACCCACCCTTAAGTGAACTTCTTTCGCTCCAGCATCTCTAAACATCTTTACTAGGACCTTGGTTGTGGTTCCTCTAACAATTGAGTCATCTATTAGTATTACTCTTTTTCCTTTAACCTCTGTTTTTATGGGATTAAACTTTATTTTAACTGCCATTTCCCTGCTGTTTTGCTGGGGAGCTATAAAGGTTCTTCCCACATACTTATTCCTTAAAAGACCTAAGGCCAAAGGAATATTGCTTTCTTGGGCATAACCCATAGCCATATCTACTCCTCCATCAGGCACACCAATAATTACATCGGCATCCACAGGAAATTCCTTTGCTAATATTCTACCAGCATTTACTCTGGCATCATGGGTAGCAGCGCCATCTATAATACTGTCTGGTCTTGCAAAATACACATACTCAAAAATACATAAACTAGATTTCTTGTTGTTGGCAAGCATTCGAGACTGTATCCCCTTGGAATCAATCATAACCAGTTCACCTGGTAGAACGTCTCTTACAAACTCTCCTCCAACTGCATCTATAGCAGCGGATTCACTGGCAACAATGTATGTTGAATCTTCTATCTTGCCAATGCACAAGGGTCTAATTCCCAAGGGATCTCTAAAGGCTATTAAATATCTGGGAGTTATCATGGATATGGCATAGGCACCTTTTATATGCTCTAGCATATGCTCAACTGCATCTTCAATATGCTCACTACTAATCCTATACTTTGTTAAAAGTGCAGCCATAACCTCTGTATCATTTTGTGTATGAAACATATAGCCTGCCTCTTCTAACTCTTTTCTTAGTTGATTGGCATTTATGATTCTTCCATTTTTTGCTATAGCCATATAGCCACTTATATATTTTAGAACCAGGGGCTCTATAAAACCTGCTGAAAGATTTCCAGCAGAAGAATATCTCACATGACCAATTCCTGCATCTCCAGGAAGGGTATCAAGATTTTCAGCAGTAAAGATTTCGGGAACCAAACCCTTAGCCTTATACCACTCAATAACCTCTTTGTCTCTTACAGCGATTCCAGCACTTTGCTGGCCCCTGTGTTGTAATGCATAAAGACCATAATAGATGGTCTCTGCAATGTTGATCTTTTTATCTGTTGAATAAACTGCAAAAACTCCACTCATTTTTTGCTCTTACCTAATTCCTTATCTTTATTTCTTGTTTGCTCGTCCATTTGAGCCTTAAACTCATCTAATTTTGAAGCTAGCTTTTCATCAGAAAGAGCTAGAATTTGACTTGCTAAAATAGCTGCATTCTTAGCCCCATTAATGGCAACCGTTGCAACAGGGACACCAGATGGCATCTGTACTGTGGATAAAAGAGAATCCATTCCTCCTAGATCGCTTGTCTTTACAGGAATACCTATAACTGGAAGGCTGGTTTGTCCTGCCATAACCCCTGCTAGATGGGCAGCCTTGCCTGCAGCAGCGATAATTACTTTGAAACCATCCTTTTTTGCATTAGTAGCCAGTTCTGTAGCAAGAGCTGGAGTCCTATGGGCTGAACAAATTCTGACACTGTAACTTATACCCATTTCATCAAAAAAAGCTAGTCCTTCTTCAACTACCTTGTAATCACTGTCACTTCCCATAACTACTAGTACTAACATATCTTATCCCCTTCTCATTAAAAAAGCAGTTCTAAGCAACTGCTCCATAAAAACTCTCAACATGGTATAGTTGCCCATAATCCGGTTTAAGGTGTCCGGCAGATATTTCACGGTTTTTACCATGAAAAATACGAGCATTGCAAGGTAACATTTTACCACCGATTTTCCAGATTTGTCAATGAAAGTCGGGCCTATCTCCCATTTTTTCCAGCTCTTTGTCACCTTTTCAAGACCTTTAATATATTAAGCAAATTTCTAGCTTTTTTCTTTGTATTTAATCTTTTGTATTTATTAACAAGTCTAAGTCCCATAATTATTGCAAAAGAAATAGATATGTTTTAAACTAGAACAAGCGAAAGGGTGATACTATGACTAATTATTTTTCTATCGGAATAGACTTTGGAACACTTTCAGGAAGAGCACTTTTAGTGGACTTAACACAGAAAAAAGAGGTAGATTCAGAGGTTTTTAACTATCCCCATGGGGTTATGGAGTCTAGCTTACCAGATGGAACAAAATTGCCATCAGACTTTGCTCTTCAAGATCCTAATGACTACTTAGAAGTTTTATCTAATACCATACCGGTAATTTTAAAAAGAAATAATATTAAACCAGAGCAGGTTGTGGGAATAGGAATTGATTTTACTGCTTGTACTATGTTGCCCGTAGATGAATCTGGCCAACCCCTCTGCTTTAAAGAAGAATACAAATCTAATCCTTATGCTTATGTTAAGCTGTGGAAGCATCATGCTGCTCAAAAGCAGGCTGATAGAATTAACCAACTTGCCAATGAAAGAAAAGAAAAATGGATTGAACGTTATGGCGGTAAAATCTCATCAGAATGGTTTTTTCCTAAAATCTTAGAAACCTTGGAAAATGCTCCTAAAGTCTATGAAGATACCTTTAGGTTTGTTGAAGCAGGAGACTGGGTAGTTTGGATGCTAACAGGCAATGAAACTCACAATGCTTGCATGGCTGGATACAAGGCCATATGGCATAAAAAAGATGGTTTTCCCTCTAAAGACTATTTCAAGGCCCTAGATCCACGGATGCAAAACATTATTGGAAGTAAAGTTTCAGACAAAATTATGCCTATGGGGGCTAAAGCAGGAAGTATTAATGGATATGCCTCCGCTTTAACATCCTTAAAAGAGGGTACAGCTGTTGCAGTAAGCAATGTAGATGCCCATGTAGCAATGCCTGCTGTTGGTATTACAAAGGCTGATAAGATGCTTATGATTATGGGAACTTCTACCTGTCATCTAGTCTTAGGTAAGGAAGAAAAGCCAGTAAAGGGAATTTGTGGGGTTGTAGAAGACGGAATAATTGAAGGCTTTTTTGGCTATGAAGCAGGACAATCTTGTGTAGGAGACCATTTTGACTGGTTTGTTAAAAATTGCCTTCCCTATGATTACAAACAAGAAGCTGAAAAAGAAGGTCTAAATCCCCATGCCTATCTACGTAAAAAAGCAGAAATTCAAAAACCAGGAGAAAGTGGCCTTTTAGCTTTGGACTGGTGGAATGGAAATAGGTCTATCTTGGTGGATGTAGATTTAACAGGTGTTATGTTGGGTATGTCCTTGGCTACAAAACCTCATGAAATTTACAGGGCCTTGATAGAGGCTACGGCCTATGGCACCAGAATGATTATTGAAAATTTTGAAAAAAATGGAGTTAAAATTGATTCTCTTTACGCAGCTGGAGGTATAGCTGAAAAAGATAGAATGATGATGCAAATTTATGCTGATGTTACAAAAAGAGAAATCCGCATTTCAGCATCACCCAATGCACCAGCTTTAGGCTCAGCAATTTTTGGAGCCTTAGCAGGAGGTTATTATTCAGATATTGAACTAGCTGCAAAGGAATTAGGGAAAATTAAGGAAGAATATTACTCTCCAAATCCAGAAAACTTTGAAACTTATGATAAACTTTATGCAGAATATGAAATATTGCATGACTATTTCGGGAGAGGAACAAACGACGTCCTTAAGCGTTTAAAAGACCTTAGAGACAGTTAATTATGAATATAATCTCACACTACTTAAAACCTTTAAGAAAAAAGCTTGCTTTTTCTTTGACCACAAAAACCATTGGAACCTTAATGGATCTTCTGATTCCTTGGATCCTGTCTTACATTATTGATAAAGTTATTCCAAGTCAAAATATTAAAAATGTTATCTTATGGGGACTTGCCATGGCTTTATGTGCAGCTCTTGCATTTTTTACCAATGTCTTTGCAAATAGAACAGCTGCCTATGTTGCAAAGGAAACCACAAAAGGCATTAGATATGAATTATATGAAAAAATTTCCTATCTTTCTAATTCTGAAGTAGACCGTTTTACCATACCTACAATTATCTCTAGAATGACCACCGACACTTACACTATCCACCAAATAGTAGGTACCATGCAAAGAATGGGAATTAGAGCCCCCCTATTACTTGTAGGTGGCATAATTGTAACCCTCTTTTTAGACCCAGTTCTTGCCCTTTCTATGATAGCAGTTCTACCTTTTGCTGCCCTATTAACCATTTTTGTATCTAAAAAAGGGGTTAAGATTTACAGAAAAATCCAACTTGCTGTGGACAATATGGTAAGGGTTGTAAGGGAGAATATTACTGGTGTTAGAGTTATAAAGGCTCTTTCTAAGGCAGACCATGAAAGAGAAAGATTTAACAAGGTTAATGAGAACTTAACTAAAAGAGAAAAAAATGCTTCCTTATTAATGGGAGCAATTAACCCTATTATGAGCTTCATTATGAATGCTGGCTTTGTCATAGTTATAGTTATTGGAGCCCATAGGGTAGATGTAGGCACCAGTGAGATAGGTAAAATTATTGCCTTTATGACCTACTTTACCTTAATACTAGGAGCCCTTATGTCTGTTACTAGAATATTTACCATGACATCAAAAGCAGCAGCTTCTTTAGATAGAATTAAAGAGATCTTAGATGCTCCAAAAGAGACAGATTACTATCCAATAGAAGAAGGTGCCCAAAACATAGAAGAAGATATGAGTGATGATATTTCTCATATTGAATTTAAGAATGTGGTTTTTAATTATGAAAGTAGTAAATTTACTATGGATAATATATCTTTTGAAATTCCAAGATATGGAACCCTAGGAATTATTGGAGCTACAGGGTCTGGAAAATCCACTTTAGCCCAATTGTTAATGAGATTTTACGATATAAATGAAGGTCAAATACTGATAAATAACAAGGATATCCGTTATATGAGCTTGTATGAATTGAGGTCCCGCTTTGGCTTGGTCTTTCAAAACGATACTCTTTTCAAAAATACTATAAAGGAAAATATAGACCTGGGTAGAAATATTGATTTAATTGAAATAAAAAAGGCTGCTATCAATGCTCAAGCTGAAAGCTTCATACAAGAAGCTGGCGGTTTTGAGGCTGAGGTAGCAATAAAAGGAATGAATTTTTCTGGTGGTCAAAGACAAAGACTACTTTTAACTAGAGCCCTTGCTTCTAATCCAGAAATCCTAATCCTAGATGATGCATCCAGTGCCCTAGATTACAAAACAGATGCCCTTTTACGTCAAGCTTTAAAGACCCATTACAAGAATTCTACAAAAATAATAATAACCCAAAGAATAAGCTCTATAATGCAGGCTGATAAAATTCTAGTTTTGGATAAAGGTAAAGTTATTGGCTATGGAAGTCATAGTGAGCTTTTAGAAAAATCCAATATTTACAAAGAGATTTCCCAGTCTCAACTAGGAGGTAGTATAAGTGCAAGATAATAAAGAGCAAAACTTAAACAAAAGAGATCGAAAGAAAGTTTTCAAAAGACTACTTTCATATCTTTTAAAATACAAGTTTTTAGTAGCCCTAGCTCTTTTAATGACCATAGCTGCTAATTTTCTTGTGCTTGCTGGACCTTATCTATCTGGTAAAGCCATAGCTGCCATAGAGTTGGGAATAGGAAAAGTAGATTTTAACACTGTATATAAGTATGCTGGTCTTATGTTAAGCTTCTTTGCCCTATCAGCTGGATTGTCCTATCTGCTTACCATTGTAATGGTTAACATAAGTAGAAAAATTACTTTTGGAATGAGAAAAGAAGTCTTTGAAAAGATAACTGCTCTTCCAGTGGGATTTTTTGATACCCACCAAGCAGGAGATATCCTTTCAAGAATCTCTTATGATATTGATGTAATAAATGTATCTCTTTCATCTGATGTAATTCAAATGCTAGCAGGAGTTATAACCGTATTAGGCTCTTTATTAATGATGCTCCTTATATCTAAAGTTCTATCTTTAATCTTTTTAATAACAATTCCTGTCTCTCTTATAGTAACCAAGTTTAGATCTCAAAAGGTTAGACCTCTTTTTTCTAAAAGAAGCAGAAAATTAGGAGAACTCAATGGCTTTACTGAAGAAATGGTTAGCGGACAAAAGACCCTAAAAGCCTACTTAAGAGAAGAATATACAATTGACAACTTTTCTGAATTTAACAATACAGCTGTGGACTCAACCTATGAAGCTGAATACCATGCAGGAGCATTTGGTCCTTCTGTCAACTTCATAAACAACAGCACCCTTACAATGATTAGTGTTTTAGGGGCCCTTCTGTTTTTAGGAGGCCATATCTCTTTAGCCAACATCTCCTCATTTGTTCTTTATTCTAAAAAGTTTGCTGGCCCTATAAATGAAACTGCCAATATAATTGCTGAACTTCAATCTGCGCTTTCAGCTGCAGAAAGAATTTTTAGAATACTAGATGAAATCTCAGAACCTGAAGATAGTGCACAGGCTCTAGAGCTAAATGACCCCCATGGCCATATAGAAATTGAGAATGTGGATTTTTCATATGTTAAAGGAACTCCAGTTTTAAAAGATATTAACTTTGAAGCAAAAGAAGGAACCCTAGTAGCAGTGGTTGGCCCTACAGGTGGAGGCAAGACCACATTAATAAATCTTTTAATGCGCTTTTATGATGTAGATAGTGGAAGCATTCTTTTGGATGAGTTAAAAATAGATAACATTAAAAGAAAAGATTTAAGATTAGCCTACTCAATGGTACTACAAGATACCTGGCTCTTTCATGGAACTGTATACGACAATATTAGGTATGGAAGACCTGATGCAAGTAAAGAGGAAATTATTGCAGCTAGTAAGGCTGCTAACATACATGATTATATAGAAAGCCTTCCTTCTGGCTATGACACCATCATCAATGATGATGGAACCAATATTTCCAAAGGGCAAAAGCAATTGTTAACCATAGCAAGAGCTATGCTGATGGATACTAATTTACTGATTTTAGATGAGGCTACCTCTAATGTGGACACTAGAACCGAAGAAAACATTCAAAAGGCTATGACCACCCTTATGAAAGGGAAAACCTCATTTATAGTTGCTCATAGACTATCAACCATACAAAATGCAGACCACATTTTAGTAATTAAAGAAGGAAGAATCATAGAAGAGGGCAAACATAAAGACCTTTTAGAAGAAAAAGGTTTTTATGCAGATATGTTTTACTCACAATTTATTTAATACTTATTCTCTATTCTCTACTTAACTCTTTTGCTAAATGTTGTAGCCCAGCTTCAAAGTTTACTCCATATTTCAAATCTGTCTTAGCAATACAAGAGCGGATTAAACTATCCACTATAAAATCAACAGCAACAGAAGCAGCATTTATAAGGCTTCTGCCCTTAATTAAGGCACTTAAAAGTGCAGATCCAAAAACATCTCCTGTACCGTGATAATAGCCTTCAATCTCATTTCTGGCATAAAAGCCAAATTCTTTTGTCTTCTTGTCATACGTAGCTGCGCCAAGTTCATCTTTTTCAAGAAAAACTCCGGTTAGCACCACCTGGTTTGGACCTAGGTCTGCAAGGCCTAATAAAAGCTCTTTAATATACTCTTTACTATAGGGGCCTTCTTTATATTCTTTTTCTAAAAGAAAGCAAGCCTCGGTTATATTTGGAACCACAGCACTTGCCTTAGAAACTAGTTTTCTCATTTCTGATGGAAAACTTTTATCAAATCCTGTATATAATTTCCCATTGTCTGCCATGACTGGGTCAACCAAGGCAATATTTTCCTCTGTTTTATAGGTGTCAAATATCTTTATAATATGATTTATCTGCTCTAAAGATCCTAAATACCCTGTATAAATAGCATCAAAGGAAATATCAAGGGTTTTCCAGTGGTCTATTATGGGCATAATATCTTTTGTTAAATCAGTAAAAGTGTAATTTTCAAATCCCCCAGTATGGGTAGATAATACTGCTGTTGGAATAACAGAACACTCAATACCCACAGCTGAAATTATGGGCAAAGCCACTGTCAATGAGCATCTTCCAAAACAAGATATGTCGTGTACAGCTAGTACTCTTTTTTGTCTTTCCATTTTACTACCTCTTTTTTTTGGATAAATTTATTAAATACAGACTCTTTTATTATACAAATAAATATATGAACATAAAGTAAATGTCGCAAAGCATATGGCATAAATATATGAACATAAGAAACAATATTTAATAGTCTAAATATAATGAATGAGGATTGGTAAGTCAAATCTATTTTTCTTATTTATACCAGCCATGCTCCCTAACTGTCTGATACATGGCATAAACATTTTCAGCAGGAGTTTTTGGAGATAAATTATTTGCTTCTCTCATTATGAATCTATCTGTGTTTGGCATAACTATATCCATTATCTCTTTTGTTTTTTTAGCTACCTCTAAAGGAGATAAAAGCAATAAATCATCTACTTTTACACCACCGTGAATTTTAATTATATCTTCTTTCAGTTCAGTGGTAAGTTTATGAAAATCGATAGGATAACCAGTGTCAAAAGAGAAAACTCTTAAGTTTTCCTTTATAAACTTAAAGTGCCTTTGAGCATCTCCACATAAGTGAATTGAATTTACACTAGTATCAAAATCTTCAACTAGGCTAGAAACTAGATTTTTGTGATGGGGAAAAATTTGCTCTACATACATTTGGTGGGATAATAAAGCAATAGAATCATCTGCAAAAGATACACCATCAGCCAGCTCAGGTAGGTCAAAAAACTTTCTTAACTCTTTAATTCTATATATAGAGGCTCTAGTAATGTAGTCTAATAATTCTTTTGCATATATAGGGTCTTCTATTAGGTCAGCACAAAAGTTATCTGCTCCTCTCATCATACAAGCAAGAGTTACTCCCCCATCAGAATAAAGGGTCCCATAATTAACTCTCTTTATGGGTCTGCCTTTGTATTCATAACCTTTTTTTTGCAGGTCTAGCATTTCATTATAGATTCTAAAAGACCGCTCTTCTATATTTTCAAAAATCCCAGGAAAAGGTTTATCTAAAATAGAGGCCTTATTGTCATCATGTAAAAAGGGTTGGCCAAAGGGAACATTGTTATCCGAATGAATTACCTTAGCACCAAGCCAACCTGTTTCATGGAGGTTTTGCCTATCAACTGAAACAACCCATCCATCTTTGGGTAAACCCATTTCATGGTCAGCGTAGTAATTATGCCTAGTTTGATACTGGCATTCACATGAAACCTCAGTCATTATGAGAGAATCTGTGAAATATTCACTAAACTTATAGTTTTGGGGATTGAGCTTAGCATCCAATAAAATCATACGATTATTGATACCCAAAATTACAGGCATTCTAATAGGCTTAAAATTATTAAAGGACTCCCATACTTTTTCTACTTCCTCATTGTGTCTATCAAAATCTCTATCAAATTTCATGTTTACCTCTTAGGTATAATTTCTATCCAATAACCATCTGGATCATTAATGAAGTATATGCCCATAGCTTTATTCTCATAGCAGATACATCCCATTTCTTTATGCTTTTTATAAGCGGCTTCAAAGTCATCTGCAACCATGGCTAAATGAAACTCATTGTCTCCTAAGTCATAGGCCTCTTGTTCAAAGTCTTTTAAGTAGGTTAACTCCAGCATGAAACTTGTTTCACGATCCTTTAAAAAGGCCAAGGTAAAAGATTCATTATCTCTTCTTCTTACTTCTTCAAGTCCTAGAGCTTGCTTGTAAAAGGCTAGAGACTTGTCTAAATCCTTAACATTAAAATTAAAATGTGCAAATGTAAATTTCATGGGTCCTCCTAAAATTCAAATACCTGGTCTTGATGACTAACTTCAATAATCTTTTCTTTATGTTCTTGGTATAAAGAGCTTTGTTTAAGTTTATCATTAACTGAATAGTCATTAAAGAAATGCATGGGAAAAACTTTTTTAATCTTTACCTTACTTAGAAAATATTCTAACCCTAAGAGAAAGTAGTCTTCTTGTCTTAAGTCTAGAGGATAAAAAGCATAATCTATATTTTCATCTTTCAGCTTATTAATTTCATTATAATACCTTTTTCTCATTTTTTGGTTGTAATCATCAGATTCTTCTTTCCAAATCCAAAGATGCAAGTCTCCTGCATGAAAAAGGCTAATATCTTGAAGTTTAACCAAAAAGGCCACACCTGCATCGGTTGACCCTAGTGTTTTTACAGACAAATTCTTTATCTCTACTTGTCTGTTAGGATAAAGATAGTAAATACTTTCTTTAAGCATTGGGTAGGATTCATCTATCTCCTTTTTAAAGTTCCTTTTTATATCATAGGAAAATATGAAATATATATTTTCATAATTTTTAAACTTTTCTAACACATCTAAAGAAAAATGGTCTTTATGGTGATGACTTGAGAAAATATATGTTTCTCTTGTATCATCACTTGGTAAACAGATTTTATCGAAACAATCAAAAAGTATTAAGATATTTTCCTTTTGAACACAAAAAGCACTGTGCTCTAGATGTATTATTTTCATTTAATAATATTGTTTTTTTCTAAGGCAAAGACCAGAGGTGGAATTAGCACCAGTTGCAAAATAATGCCTGGAATTGCATTTACCACAGCTCCTGTGGCAAAAATCTGCCATGTGAAACTGTTTCCCAAAATGGAAAAATATGCATAAGTAGCCAAACCCCATACTATTCTTCCACCTATCATGGAAAGAATAAGGGTCAGATATGTGTTAAACAAGGACTTAGGTAACTTTTTATACAAAATCCCACTTATAAGCCCATATGCGGCCATTTCAAAAGCCATAGGAATAGCAGACATCATTGGTGGCATGGTAAATATTAAGCTTCTCAAAGGTGCTGCAATAAAGCCAAGTAGCAAGCCATATTGCCAGCCACAAATAAATCCAATTAACAATACTGGTATATGCATAGGTAAAAGCATATTACCAAAGCGTGGAATTTGTCCTGTCAAAAAAGGCAAGACCAATGCCAGTGCAAGACCTAAAGCTGTATAGACAAGTTTTCTAGTATTTAATTTCATTTTTTCAATCACCCCTCTTTAGAGATACCACATGAGCCCTTTTAAGTCAACGAAAGTAAGCCTCTAGATATTGTTAAACATTTAACAAAGAAAGTCCTTTTTGTTGACTTACACCTTCTTTTATAGTTCAATACAATACAATGCGAGGTTGAAAATATGACAAGTGAAAAAAAAGATAATTTCTTACAAGGCTTAAAAAGTTATTTAAATAGAATCTTTATTGAAGGCCTATCTGGCATGGCCCTAGGTCTTTTTGCTACTTTACTCACAGGAACCATTATTGCTCAAATTGGAGGTCTTGTAGGTGGTGATGTAGGCACTTATTTAAACAAGATTGCTTCAGTGGCCAAGGCCTTAACTGGTGCAGGTATTGGTTTTGGTGTTGCATATAAATTTAAAGAATCAATTTTAGTCTCAGTTTCAGCCAGTGTAGCTGGTATGATTGGAGCTTTTGCTTCTTCAATTTTATCAGGAGCAGCCTTTGGTACAGGCTCTTTAATACTGCTAGGTCCTGGTGAACCCTTAGGTGCCTTTCTAGCAGCTCTAGTAGGTATAGAAATTGGAAGATTAGTTTCTGGGAAAACAAAGGTAGATATTCTAGTTACTCCCATAACAACAATTATAACTGGAGCTATTGCGGGACTTTTAATAGGACCTCCTATCTCAAAATTTATGCTGGCTATTGGTGCAGTTATTAATTGGGCAGCTGAACAACAGCCCTTCATTATTGGACTTGTTATTGCTTTAGTAATGGGTACTGCCCTAACCCTACCTATAAGTTCTGCAGCCTTAGGAATTATTCTCAATCTATCTGGACTTGCAGCAGGAGCTGCGGTGGCTGGTTGTTGTGCTCAAATGATTGGCTTTGCCACCATTAGTTATAGAGAGAATAAGGTTAATGGACTCTTAGCCCAAGGCCTAGGAACTTCCATGTTGCAAATGCCCAACATCATTAAAAAACCTATTATATGGGTTCCACCTCTTGTAGCCAGTGCCTTTGTTGGTCCTATCTCTGCTAAGTTTTTCAAGATGACCTGTGATGCTACAGGATCAGGTATGGGAACCGCTGGACTAGTAGGTCCTATAATGACCTTTAAAACAATGACAGCAGATGGCTTTGGATTATGGGAAACCCTTATAAAAATCCTATTAGTTCAATTCGTATTACCTGCAGTAATATCTTTATTAGTCTCTGAATTAATGAGGAAAAAAGGTCTAATAAAGTTTGGAGACCTAAAGCTGGATCTATAGTGTCACATTGTTAATAATCCAGTATAGAACCTAAAACTACACTATAGAAACCATAGAAAAGATAAAGAGAAAATAAATTAGAAAATAAAACAACCTAGAAAATACCGCCTTGTTAGGCGGTATTTGTTGAGAATAATTGGGATTTATAATATATCATTCAAAAGGGGGTTTTGAATTAAACATCTAATAAATTAAGCAATGCTTGCTTAGATTGAACACCTACGGTTCTTTTTACTACGTTTCCATCTTTAATAACAACTAAAGTCGGAATACTCATAATTCCATAACGTTGAGCTAATTCAGGCTCTTCATCTACATTTATTTGTCCTACCTTCTTATCTTCAACTTCAGCTGCTAACTCCTTAACAACTGGGGCTATCATTCTGCAAGGTCCACACCAAGCTGCCCAAAAGTCAATTAGAACTGGTTTATCTGATTGTAGAACCTCATCTTCAAAGTTATCCTTAGTTATTTTTAATAGTGCCATACTTTCCTCCTTAATCGAAAGTGTTTAAGTTCATGAGATGATTATACCTTAAATTTTCCTGTAAACAGTGACTTTATCACAGTTTAATAAGGTGTTTGAAATTATAATTGAGACATTGTATAATTAAGACATCAAGGAGGAATTGAACATGGACGATAATTTAACAAGAATGCCACTTTTGGGCGAAGACGCACCAGCTTTTACGGCTGTAACCACACAAGGAGAAATAAATTTCCCAGCTGATTACAAGGGAAAATGGGTTATTCTCTTCTCGCATCCTGCTGACTTTACACCAGTATGTACAACAGAATTTATGACATTTGGTTCGATGATTGATGAGTTTAAAGAACTAAACACAGAGCTAATAGGATTATCCATAGACTCTTTATATGCTCACATCGCTTGGCTTCGTAATATCCAAGATCTAGAGTGGAAAAATTTCAAGAATATTGAAATTACCTTCCCAGTTATTGAAGATATTAAGATGGATGTAGCTAAAAAGTATGGAATGGTTCAACCTGGCCAATCAAATACACAGGCAGTTCGTGCCGTATTTGTAATTGACCCTAAAGGAAAACTTCGTACAATCCTATACTATCCCCTATCATTAGGTAGAAACTTTGATGAAATCAAGCGTATTATTCAAGCTTTGCAAAAGGCTGATGCTGATCAATGTGCAACACCTGCTGACTGGAGACCTGGTGATGATGTTATTGTTCCAACACCTGGATCATGTGGAAGTGCAAAAGAAAGATTGGAATCCGTTGATAAAGATATGTACTGCTTAGATTGGTACCTCTGCTTTAAAAAAGGTTAAAAACAGTTAGGATTTTCCTAAAAGAAAAACAGGGTTGTTCCCTGTTTTTTATTGCCTTAAATTCTTCTCTTCTTCTCTTCTTCTCTGCTTCTCTTCTTCTTTTATTCTTTTCTAGCAGCACCCCTGTAGCCTTCATTGGTCTTAATATAAGTTCCTTCTTTTTTTGCCTTTTCTAGTCTTTTCTTAGCTCTTTCTATTTCATCAGCCCATTGAGGAAGCCATTTTTCACCAGCAATAAGCATTTCATCAATCATTTGATCAATTTCCCAATTATTGCATACTGATGATACAAGAGGATCTAGCATAAAGGCCTGATTTAGAAGTTTTAAATCAGCATGTACTGCAGCTTCCACTGCCAAGTGTTGTACCCAAATACTTTGAGAACATACAGCAGCTGGACCTAGAGGAAGGGGACCTATTTTAGGAATAGAAATACCGTTTCCATCTACATAGGCTGGAACTTCAATAACAGACTCATAGTTAAGGTTACTTATACATCCTTCATTCATTACATTAAAGTGACCTCTGTATACTCTTCCAGTTTCTAAACTTTCTATTATATATGAGCCATGTTCATTACTTCTTTTTTCATATTTTATGGCTGGTTCTTTCATTAACTGAGGAAACTCTGTTTCAAACCAGTCTCTTTTTTCTCTTGTTACCCTTAGATATCCCGCTGTTTCTCCATGTATCCAAGATTCCATATCAATCCAATCATTTATTTCTTCTGGTCTTTTCCTATACCACGCCACATATTCTGACAAATGACCATTAGACTCAGTTGAGTAATAACCAAATCTTTTTAAAATATCTATTCTAACCTTTTCAGTCCTTGAGAATTTTTCATGTTTTTCAAAGGCCTCTACTAAACCCTTGCTTACATCTTTGCCCTTGTGAGTAAGTTGAATATACCAAGTTTGATGGTTGATACCTGCACAAATGAAGTCCAATTCTTCTTGAGGTATATTTAGTGCTTCAGCTATTTGCTGATGCCCACCTTGTACACCATGGCAAAGACCTATAGTTCTAACCTGACCATATTTGTTAGCTGCCCAAGTTATCATAGCATTAGGATTTGCATAGTTAAGTAAGAGCACATCAGGTCTACTAACCTCTTTTATATCCTTACAAAAGTCTAAAATGGCAGGAATTCCCCTTTGACCATACATAATACCTCCAGCTGACAAGGTATCACCTACACATTGGTCCACTCCATATTTTAAGGGAATTTCAACATCCGTTTCAAAGGCTTCCAAGCCTCCAATTCGCACACAGTTTATGACGTATTTGGCATCTTTTAAGGCCTCTTTACGATTGGTTGTAGCTTGTATCTTAATTTTTAAGCCATTCTCATCTATATCTCTTTGACAAATTTGGGTAACCATTTCAAGATTATGGTCATTAATATCTGTAAAAGCTACTTCAATGTCTCTTAATTCTTCTACAGCTAAAAGGTCTGCTAAAAGCTTTCTTGTAAATCCCAAACTACCTGCACCAATAAAAGCTATTTTAAAACTCATTGTCCCACATATAATCCAATTGACTTAGAAAGTAATTGGATTTTCCTTTCCACTAAATTTTTTAGTTAATCAACTAATCATCTATTCTTCTCGTATTATAACACTCCTTTGGAATAAGGTATAATGATAATAGATTAGTAAAAAACAAAAGAATAGAAATTTTAATATAAGGAGAAACTACCATGGATATACAAAATCTTGTCCGTTTACAAAGAGATTTTTTTAATCAAAACAAAACCTTAGATATAACTTTTAGGCTAGAAGCATTAGATAAACTTTATGTAAAGATAAAAGAAAAAGAAAATGAGATTTTAAGAGCTTTAAAAGAAGACCTAAACAAATCTGCTACTGAGGCCTATATGTCAGAAGTAGGTATGGTCTTAGGAGAAATAAGCTACTTTAAAAGAAATCTTAGAAAATGGAATAAACCTAAAAGAGTTTTAACATCCTTAGCAAATTTCCCTTCAAGAAGCAAAATTTATCCCCAGCCCTATGGAAGAGTTCTAATAATGGCACCTTGGAACTATCCCTTCTACCTATCTATTATGCCTTTAATAGGGGCTATTGGAGGAGGTAATTGTGCTGTAGTAAAGCCCTCTGCCTATGCTCCAACAACAGCACTTATTATAAAGGATATTTTAGACTCCATATTTCCAAAAGACTTTGTGTTTACTGTTTTAGGTGGAAGAGAAGAAAACCAAATGCTTCTAAATACAGAATTTGACTATATCTTTTTTACAGGCAGTATAAAGGTGGGAAAATTGGTTATGGAATCTGCCTCTAAAAATCTAACACCTGTTACTTTAGAATTAGGAGGTAAAAGTCCAGCTATCATAGATGACACAGCAGATTTAGAAAAAACAGCTAAAAGCATTGCTTTTGGGAAATTTTTAAATGCTGGCCAAACCTGTGTAGCACCAGACTATGTTCTAGTTCATGAAAAGGTTAAAAAAGATTTTATAGAAAAACTAAAAAGTAAAATTGAAGACTTTTATACAAAAGATCCTCTTAACTTTGCTGATTATCCTAAAATAATAAACAAGGGTCACTTTGAAAGATTAGCAAGTTTAATTAATGAAGAAAAGATTGTTTTTGGAGGAAAAGTCGATAAAGCTTCTCTAAAGATTGAACCTACCATAATAGATGAGCCAGCTAATTCAAGTCCTTTAATGGAAGAAGAGATCTTTGGTCCAATCCTACCTATTGTTTCTTTTACCTCTATAAATGAAGTTATACAAGAGTTAAAGAAAAAGGAAAAGCCTTTAGCCCTATATATCTTTACTAAAAACAAAAACTTATATAACCAAGTTATTAAGGAAATTCCCTTTGGTGGAGGTTGCGTAAATGACACAATTGTCCATTTAGCTTCACCTTCACTTCCTTTTGGAGGTCTTGGTCAAAGTGGGATGGGAGCCTACCATGGAAAATATAGCTTTGAAACCTTTACCCACAAAAAAAGCATAGTAAAAAAAGGAAGCTTTGATCTTCCTTTAAAATACCCTCCCTATTCTTCTAAGAGACTTTCTCTTTTGAAGAAGGTTTTGAAATAGCTTATACAAGCAAGACATCTCACTTTTTTATATGCCTTTTGTTTATCTCAACTCAGCCTTGTCTAAGACATTTTTACTTATTGTCAAAGATAAGAGGGTTATTAAGATATTTATAACTGACATGGTTAAAAAGGTTAAAAAGTAGGCACTTATCACAGTTATTGGAAGTGAACCTATTATTATTCCTACCACTGTTCCAGGTATGGACATAATTAGCACTAAGAGCATATACATTAAAAAGAGAAGGGTTCTGGAAGAAAAAGAACCAAAAATCCTTCTTAACAAAAGGTTTGCACTTAAGATTAAATAGGAAAAAGAAAGTCTAGCAATAACCAAAACAACAATGTCCCAAGGTGATAATTTCATTATAAAGCCTAGAGCAATAAAGAGTAAAAGTGCTTCTATTAGATACTCTGAAAAAGACTCAGCAATTGCATAAATAATCTTCTTTAGAGAGTTTTCAGGTATCATATATATATAGGGTTTATCCAACTCCTTAGCAAGTCGTCCCATAGATATAGATATTATCTGCATATAGGTGGCATAAAAGAAGATACTTGTAATGCCCATATTTTTTACAAATAAAGAAAAAACAATAACTATAACTAAAAATAGAAAACTCATAGGATTCATAAGTAATTTTCTGCTTCTTCTGTTTTCAATCTTATGCTTATGATAAAAAACGCTGGCCCCAAAACCTTGGGTAAGACCTGTTTGACCTTTTTTTATCTTTCCCCAGCTTTCTATTGTTCTTCCTTCTTTTTTTGCTAGTAGCACTGTAGCTTGTTCTTCACTAGCTTGTAAGACATCTTCATAAAAATCTTGATTGCTTTTCATAACAAGAAAGGTTGCTAAAAAGAAGTAAAAAACAAGAAGAAAGAGACCTATTACTATAGATAAAAGATCATTTGTAACCAAACCGCCAGCCATATTACCAGCCCAACCCCCTACAGGAAGTAGCCTTATAGCCCAGCTGTTACCTACTTTAACAAGATTTTCTATAAGATTTTCTTTATCTTGTAATAGATAAAAGGATATTCCTAAAACATAGGCTAAAATAATTGCATAATAAGAATAAAGTACTATCTTCTTTCTTTTCTCATTGTAACTGGTAAAAAAGTAAATAAGCATGGCGGTTAGTTGGGCTAAAAAGACTGTTATTCCATAGCCTATTAAAATCCAGAGCAAATCCAGTATTCCAATTCCAAAAACCATAGAAGCCCAACCATACTGATAAAGTATGAAAAAGCCTAAAAGCAAAGAAGTACCTAATTGTTTAACCAAGCCGTAATATAATATTTTTGATGGTTTTAAAGGAGAAGAAAACAAAAGATTAACATCTGACATTTTAAACATGGTAGCCCCATTTTTAAAGCCATTATAAATTAAAAGAAAGAACATTAGGATGTATAGGGCACTTATCCCTGCAATCAGTTCTCTAATATCCCTATACTCTTGTCCGGTACTAGGTTCAATATATTTTATTACAGCATTTAGCACCAAAATACCTATCATAAAAATTCCATATATTAACTTAGCTGGACTTTTAACAATCTCTTTTAAGGTGTTCTTAAATTGTTTTACTAAAAGATAAGAAATTGCATTACTTTTCATCTTCATTTCCTACTTTATTCTTTTTGTCAGTTATTTCAAAGAAAATGCTTTCTAAAGATTCTTGTGAACCTTCTTTATCCTTACCATTTTCTACTCTAGCAGCAATCTCTCCATCCATCATAATGTAGCTAACATCCCAATAGTCTTCTACACTGTCTATCATGTGGGTACTAATTAATAAGGTGCAGCCTGCATCTCTCAATTCTAAAAACATCTTTTTTAATTGCTTTATGGCTTGAGGATCTAATCCTACTAGAGGTTCATCAAGGACAAGTACCCTAGGCCTATGAACAAGAGCACAACATATGGATAGCTTTTGTTGCATACCCTTTGAAAGCTCTTTACCTAATTTGTTTTTCTTATCCCATAATTCAAATCTTTCTAAAAGTTCCTTCTCATATTGTTTATCTTCTACCTTGTAGGCTTTAGAGATAAACTCTAAATGCTCTTCAACAGTCAATAAATCATATACAGCTGGCATTTCAGGTACATAACCCAGTAAGGCCTTTGCTTCGGATGATTTGTTTTCAAGATTGTCTATGAGGATTTCTCCTTTAAATCTAAGCAGTCCACATATACATTTAATTAAGGTAGATTTACCTGCACCATTTGGTCCTAATAAAATGGCGATAGAACCTTCTTTTACTTGAAAAGAAATATCGTGATTAGCTCTTAACTTTCCGTAAAACTTTGTAACATTATTTGCTTGTAACATTTTTAACCTACTTTGACTTTTCTTATACTTGTTATATCACAATTTTTATAGCCTGTAAATTTTTAGCCTGTCAAAAAAGGAGACCTAAGTCTCCTTTTTATAAGTTATTCCCTTATTTTAATTTGCTATCACTAGTTCAAAGATGACCATAGTTCAGCATAATTTTGTTGTGTAGTCTTTCCAAGTCTTTCATTCATTAAGTCTAGAGTGTATTGTGGGTCAAATGACATTATAGTTCCTAAATAGCTTCTAAGTGAATCTTGTGGAGATACACCATCTACCATAACATCAGATACAAACTTAACTCCTGCTGCTGTCCATTCTTCTACAACACTAGTAAATTCAATGTTGTCAGGTTCTAAGAGATTTTCTTGATACAAGAACAATCTGCCATCATCATACTCATTCAAAATCTCATATCTTCTCTTTAAGTTATCAGCATTTGCTGCAGCTTGTGTTTGATCCCAAGCAGCATCACCTGAGTTATATGCTAGTTTATAACCAAAAGAACCTACATCCAAAGCAAAGTCAGGATGTCCTGTTGTAACAGCTGAAAAACCAGTGCTTTTAACAGTAGCTGTGCTGGGATCCAATTGATACATTAAAAGATATACATCCTTTCCATCTAAGAAGAAGCCATCTTTTGCATCTTTACTGGTTTGAGGTATACCATATCTAAAGGTAAAGAAGCTTTCAGGTGTTCCATAAACCAAGGTTACAAACCAGTTCACAACTTCTTTGGGTTGTTCTGTATGAATACTCAATACAAAAGGTGCACCAGTTCCTTTTTTCCAGCCATTAATCTTTTCTGAAATATTATTAGAACCTATAGCTGCAATACCAACCATATAGGCTGTAGGGGTATGCTTTTTAACATTGTTTTCCCAAGAAATCAACCAAGTATCCCAATAATAACAAGAACCTGCTTTGCCATCAGACATTAAAGCTCTTACATCAGCTGCACTCATTGAAAATAATTCAGGGTGAACTAATCCTTCTACATAACATTTACGCAAGAAGGAAACTGCTTCTGCCATCTCAGGTTTTATTACAGAGTCTTCCCAAATATTCACATTGGGATTGTATAAGGGGATTAAATCACCTTCATGACTTGTACGTGCATCAAATGCATGGAACATATCTTGCATTAGCCACATGGTCCTGGAACAAAATCCCCAAGTATCATTCTGTCCAGATTTATTAGGATCATTTAGAGTAAAGGCTTTGGATACTTCATAAAAAGCATCTATGGTTTCAGGCTTTTTCATGCCTACTGTATCTAACCAGTCCCCTCTCATGGTTCTTATAAACCAATAAGGATGTCCTTCTTCTCCTCTTGGAACTCCCCATACTTGACCATCCCAAGTATAAATTTCTTTCCATTCTTCTGGTATCATGGTTTCCCATGTTTCATTACCTGTTAGAAATTCATCAAGGGCATAAATATTTCCTTGTTGTGCCCAAGCAATCATCTCATAACCGGAAAACAGCAGAACCATTCCTACTAAATCCTTTGAGACCATTTGCAAATGAATAGTTTCAATGTAGGTATCCCTAGCAGGTGAATTGATTTTAAAGTCTATTCCATATTTTTCTGAAACATAGTCTCTAAAAGCTGCTTTTTGGTCAAGATTTTCAGTGGTATCACCATAATAAGCTAGTGTTGTGATATCCATTGTTCTTGGCTTGTCTACTTGAACGGTAGGTTCCCCATTTTCCCCACCAGTTACATTTGGGTCCTTACCAGGCTTGTTATCACAGGCAGTAAGAACCAGAGCAAACATAAAAACCATACACAAAACTAGGGCTATTATTTTTGTCCTTTTCATCTTTTTTTCTCCTTTTTTTTTCAGATTAATGATAGATTCATAATACGAAACTTGCTAGGTGCTGTCAAGGTCAAAACCCTCTTTTACACTAATCCAATTCCATAAAATTTACAGTAATATTTCTCTTCACCAGAATATTTTTATATGTCTTTTTATATACAAGAATATTTATTTAGAAACCTAAAAAAGAGCCTAAACTTAAAAGAACTAGATTTCTCCAGTTCTTTTTACTTTCCTATTTTTATTTCATCTTACTATTTTTTTGTTACTTCTTTTACTTAT
The DNA here is from genome assembly GCA_964563155.1 of uncultured Clostridiaceae bacterium. Taxonomy (GTDB): domain Bacteria; phylum Bacillota; class Clostridia; order DUPQ01; family DUPQ01; genus DUPQ01. The sequence continues at coordinate 101,172 of CAZLVL010000002.1, forward strand.
GCTATTTACTCTTTTTATAAATGGTATTTGTATCAGAAGACCCATATAAAGAGGTTATGAGCTCTACTGCCATTTTCCCATCTTCAAGGGTAACAAAGGGCTTTTTGTTCAAAAGCAAACTCTGGGTAAAGCTCTTTAATTGAAGGATGTGACCTTCATTTCCAATAAGATGGCTGGTAACAGAATCACTTTCATTAATGTTGCTAGCTTCAAAGCTTTCTTCACCTTCAATGTATATACTTTTTATTGCATCTTCTTCTATTACTATAGAGCCTTTACTGCCAAAAACTTCTAAGGTTTTGTTTTGTGGAGGAACAGAGGAAGTACTTGCAATGATAGTAGCAATAGCTCCATTTTCAAAATCCACAATACCTACAACATTGTCTTCCACCTCTATGTCATGTTGAAGAGTCCTTATATAGCCTTGCACATTCTTAAATTTACCATTTAAAAAGAGCAATATGTCTACCCCATGAATCCCTTGATTCATAAGAGCTCCTCCACCATCGGTGGCCCATTTGCCTCTCCAATATGATAGGTCATAATAGTCCTGTGAGCGATAGTATCTCATTGTTAGGTTGCTCATACATATCTTTCCCAACCTTCCAGAGTTAATCATTTCTCTGGCTCTTTGAATATCTTCTGAAAATCTAAGTTGAGATATGACACTACCTGTTACTCCATTTTCATCAAAAGCTTTAATAATCTCATCACTGCTTTTAGTATCAATGGCTAAAGGCTTTTCTATAATGGCATGTTTTTTTGCATTAGCAGCAGCTATGGCCATTTGGGCATGATATCCACTAGGTGTACAAATAGTGACAGCATCAATATCTGGACAAGCTAGCATCTCATCAATTCCCTTGTAGTTTCTTATGCTGTACTTATCTGCAAAATCTATGGATCTTTGCTCGGAACTACCACACACCCCTATAAGTTTAGCTTCTTCAATTTCCAAGATAGCTTGAGCATGGGTGTGTGCAATTCCACCGCTTCCTATTATTCCATATTTTATAGTTTTCTTATTCTTCATCTTCTTTCTTATCAGTGTAGAAGAACCATCTTCCACTATCTGACCTTTTGGTGTCGCCTGCTAACAATTCTTTGTAGTTAAGTGCAACCTTTTTAAAAGCATTTGCATACATTTCAATATATTCTGGCATGTAATGTTTAAACCAAGGAATGGAATAAACTTGAACTGCTTGAGACACTTTTATTTCATCATCTAATTCTCTTACATCTCTATCTGTAAAGGCAACTCTTGCTGGTTTATCATAATTCAAACCATTGTAGTCTTTAAAGATATTATGTTCATGAAGAGGCTTATTAGCTCCAGGAGCAATGTCGAATCCTTCTGCTTTAACAGCTTCACAAAATCTTTCAACTGACAATCCTTCTAACTCTTCAGGATAGAAAAGGCCATGGGCGGCATACCAGCCAGCCATATTAGAACCATCTGATTCATCTACCATGTGAGCTTTAAGTCCAGGAACCCCTTCTAAAAGACTCCAAAAGTATTTCATTGCCTTTCTTATTTCTGCAGTTCTTTCATCATAATACTTTAATTGAACTCTAGCTAAGGCTGAACTCAATTGGTTAACTCTTCCTTTAACTCCACCTAAGGGCATGGAAGCATATTTTTCTAAATAATCAGTAGAAATATATTTAGAATTATTTCTTTCATAGTGACAATATGCCATAGCTCTGTCGTACATTTCCTTATCATCGGTTGCTAGTATTCCCATTTCTCCAGTAGCAAATGATTTTCCACTCATTAAAGACATAGCTGCAATGTGTCCAAAGGTTCCTAGCATTTTACCCTTATACATACCACCTTGGGCATGGGATACATCTTCTATAACATAAAGGTTATGCTTTTTAGCAATTTCCATAATGGGATCCATATCTGCAGGATGTGACAAATAGTGAACCACCATAATAGCCTTGGTTCTTGGGCCAATGCATCTTTCAATATCATTGGGATCTATACAAAGGGTAGTAGGGTTGATGTCAGCAAAAACAACTGTTGACCCTAGATTAAAGGCCTGAAGGCAAGATGCCCAATAGGTTTTACTAGGACAAATTATTTCATCTCCTGCTCCCATTTTGCAAGCAAACATAGCTGCCTGTAAAGACATGGTGCCATTACAATAAGCTACTGCATATTTCTTTTTTTGCCATTTTGCAAATTCTTTTTCAAATTTCTCGGTAACATCCAAGCCACTCATTGCACCTCTTCTTAAGACATCAAGTACAGCATCTTCATCCTCTTGGGTTATTATGGGCCACTTAAATAAGGCCTCAGGTATTTGGGATTGATCAATGGCTGGTTTTCCACCAAATAGGGCTAGTTCACTCATTGTGTTTACCTCCGCATATTTTTTGAGCAAAGTTTTCTAGATTATATAATAATGTAAAACTTATTCCAACTACACTGTAGTTTTGTTTTAATTCTTTCTCTTCCTATTCACTTATTTTATATCTTTAATCCATTCATCAAAAGCTGCATCTGATGCCATAGCAAAACTTGCTCTAGGAGATAGGGAAATTCTTCCTACCCTTGGGCCATCAGGAGAACAGTTTCTTTTAAATTGCTGGGTAAAAAATCTTCTTAAAAAGAGGGTAAGCCACTTTTCGATTTCTTCTTTACTATATGTATCTGCAAATGCACTTATGGCCAGTCTTAAAATTTTAGAAGCCCTAAAACCATAGCCTAAATGGTAGTATAGGAAAAAATCATGTAATTCATAGGGCCCAATTATGTCTTCTGTTTTTTGGTTAATCTTGTCATCCTTGGCTGGTAGTAACTCGGGGCTTATGGGGGTATCAATAATGTCTGCTAGGACTTTTTGTAAATCTAAGGACATATCTTTTTTAACATAAGCAATTAAATGTCTAACTAAACTTTTAGGTACAGAGGTATTTACACAATACATAGACATATGATCTCCATTAAAAGTAGACCAGCCAAGGGCCTGTTCTGATAAACTACCTGTTCCAATAACTAAGCCATTTTCCATATTAGATATGTCCATTAGGACTTGTGTTCTTTCTCTAGCTTGGGCATTTTCAAAGGTTACATCTGGTGTTTTTCCATCATGGCCAATATCTTTTAGATGGACCTCTACAGCCTTGCTAATATCTATTTCCCTAAAATCTGTCTTTAGTAAAAGGCTTAAGTCTTTAGCATTGTTTCTTGTTCTAGAAGTAGTTCCAAAACAAGGCATAGAGATACAAACTATATCTTTTGTGTTTCTTCCTGTTTTAATATAAGTGTTATATGTGACTAACAAAGCCAAGGTTGAATCCAAACCACCGGAAATACCAATTAATGATTTTTTGATACCTGTATGGTCTAACCTTTTTTCTAGACCCTTAGACTGGATTGCTAGAATCCTTTCTGCTCTTTTATCAAGTTGATCTTCTTTAGGGATAAAGGGATATTTATTTATCTTTTTAGGAAAGTTAGTGTTTTTTTTTGACATATGAAAGAAAATCTTCCTATATTCTCTTTCTTCCAAATTGAACTTATGGGTTTTCCTTCGCAGTCTTTCTTTGGTTAAAAGTTCTAAATCTATAAGGGCTTCTATATAGCTGCTTTCAAAAGGATTGCTTTTTTCTGTCAGTTTACCTCTTTGACCTACCAGTTTCATACCACTATATACATCATCAGTGGTGGACTCTTTACTAGATGCATTACTATGAAGATAGGCACAAGCCCCTCTAGCTGATTGAGCTAGTACAAGAGTTTCAATGTATTCTTCTCTTCCTACAAGTTCACTTATAGCACTGGGGTTTGCTATTATTGTGGCTCCATTTAAGCAATGGCTTATGGCTTTTGAATAGGGTGAGAAAAGGTCATTACCTATTTCCAGAGCTAAAGTAAAATCTTCCATTTCTTTGTTTTGGTATAAAAGATTTGGACCAAAAGGAATATCTTTTCTGCCAATATTTACTAGAGTGTTTTCTATAGGTCCATTGGAAAAGTTTCCTTCACCTTCTATCTTAGTAGATATGCCCAAGATTTCTGACTTATATATTAAACTAGCACAATTGTATAAGGTATCTTTATAAACAAGAGGATGACCTAGTACTACTAAGATTTCTTTATCCTTTGTAGCTCTTACTACTTCTAATAACCCCGCTTCAGTGGCCTTTAAAAGAGTATCTTGCAAAAACAGATCTTTACAAGTAGCACCAGTTAAGCCTAACTCAGGAAAGACTAGTAGATGAACGCCACTAGAGTTTGCTGAATCTATAGTTTTTAAAATATTATTAAGATTAAAACTTACATCTCCAACCCTTATATCAGGGCTTGCCAATGCTATTTTTATAAATCCATCATGCATTTTTCTTTCCTCTTTTCCTGTATAAATTATATACTCTTTTGATGAAAATAGCATCTTTTACCTAAAATTCCCTAGCGTAACAAAGCCCCAATTTTACATTACCCCAAAATAATAAAGGAAGTATGCTTATGTTAAGAGCACAATACTTATATAAGGCTTACATAAAGGTTACTTGATAATAAATCCTTTATTACAATCTTTCATCTGGTAAAAGAGCATCTGAGAATTTTAAAAAGAGCACAGCAGTTAAAATTTGCCATATACCTGTTATGCCTAAGAGCATAGGAACACTGGCCATTTGAAAGCCAAAAATATTTAAGGTTCTTTCTCCGACAAAGGATATAAAGAAGGTTCCTAGCATCATGCTCAAAAAGACCGCTACATTTGTAAGTATGGAATAAAAGGATATGTAGTTAGTTTGATCTTGTTTAGGTAGATTTACATATACCATTGAGGCTAATACTGTGTTGGCTGCAACCCCCAAAACGTGCTGGAGCAATCTTACTAAATACCATAACCATTGTTGATTTCCAGGTGTAACAAAGGCATAGAGAAAATATGTAGGAGCTTGCATAAGCATTACATAGGCAAAGGTTTTAAACCAGTCATGCTTTTTCAAGAACTTTTTCCACATACTACCAAACATTATGAAAAACATGAAATATATGGCATTTATAAAGTTGATTTGGGAATAGGAAATACCAACATCCTGTAATAGAAATATATTTATTGAAGCATTGGTTATGCTATTACCAATATAGAAAAAACCTACCAGCATAGCTGTCCAGAGAAACTTCTTGTTTTTAAAGGGTAAAGTGAAAATATCACTTACCTTTATCTTACTTTTGCTTCTCTCATAAGGAGCTTCTTTAGGAATAGACAAGATAAGTATATTCAAAAGAGCAATCACCAAAGCAGCATGTCGAAACAGAACAATTATTTCTAACTGTCTAGGAGAACCTGCAAAAGAGTCTGTAATAAGAGATAGAACCAAAACAATCCCTTGAGTTAAAAAAGAGTTAATGCCAGAAGATAAGGTAAAGTAGTCCGCCCTTACATCATCAGGCAAGTAATGGGCATACCAGGTTAAATAACCAGGGTCAATAATAGCTGCTAAGGCAGAAGATATGGTGACAAGTAAAGTAAAGCCAATTACTCTTCCTGCCTCTGTTGTAATAACTGTTGGAAGGTAAGTTATACCTAATATATTAATTAAATGAGTAATAGCACTTAGAACTGCTAAAATAGTTTTTCTTTTTTTGAATCTTTCTAAGATAAAAGGGGAAAACATGGAAAGAAGCCTTGTTAGTACTGGCACAAAGGTTATAACCCCTATGTTTACAATGTTAATCCCATAACTTAACAAAAAGCCAGTGTAAAAGATACCTCCACTGATTTGGGCCGCTAATGAAGAAAAGATTGAAGAAGTAAGGTTGCAAGTTCTACCAATTGCCTTATCATCTTTTAAGTTAAAAGTTCTCACAAAAGTTGAATTACGCCACTTCACTTTTAATGATCTGAACACCGTACCCATTAGTCACCTCAACATGTTCTTGTATCGCGTGGATTTTACAATAAGACCCTATATAAGTCAATGAAAACTATTGCTATCTTGCTTTATTCCCTGCAAATATAAAGTTCTTCATATTACTTGTTATATAAGTCCTATTATAGTAAATTATATATGTTGGATAACCTTTTGTTTTTAAAAGTTTATCCAAAATCTTTGAAATAAGGGTGTGTTTTGGCTTAATCCCTTAAGATATCAGATATCCTATTTCAAAATTAAATAAGGAGGATTGCAAATGACTAAAAAGAAGATTACAACAGCTGCAGGGGCACCGGTTAGTAACAATACAGACGTGCTTACAGCAGGAAAAAGAGGTCCTATGCTTTTACAAGATGTATGGTACTTAGAAAAACTTGCCCATTTTGATAGAGAAGTTATTCCTGAAAGGAGAATGCATGCAAAAGGCTCAGGCGCTTTTGGTACCTTTACTGTCACCCACGACATTACAAATTACACAAAAGCTAAGATCTTTTCAGAAATAGGAAAACAAACAGATATGTTTGTTAGATTCTCAACAGTTGCAGGTGAAAGAGGAGCAGCTGATGCAGAAAGAGATATTAGAGGATTTGCCATGAAGTACTATACAGAAGATGGCAACTGGGACTTGGTTGGAAACAACACCCCTGTCTTTTTCTTTAGAGATCCTTTAAAATTTCCTGACTTAAACCACGCAGTAAAAAGAGATCCAAGAACCAACATGAGAAGTCCAACCAACAATTGGGATTTTTGGTCTTCTATTCCAGAAGCCCTACATCAAGTAACCATAACCATGAGTGATAGAGGTATCCCCCTATCCTACAGGCACATGGATGGTTTTGGTAGCCATACCTTTTCAATGATAAATGCAAACAATGAGAGAGTTTGGGTTAAATTCCACTTTAAAACCCAACAAGGAATTAAAAACCTAAGCGACCAAGAAGCTGCAGATATTGTTGCCCATGACAGAGAAAGTCACCAAAGAGATTTATATGAAGCCATTGAAAGAAAAGAATATCCAAGATGGACCATGTACATTCAAGTTATGACAGAACAACAAGCTAGAAGAATGAAAAACAATCCCTTTGATGTAACTAAAGTTTGGTTTAAGAAAGACTTTCCATTAATGGAAGTTGGCTATTTTGAGCTTAACAGAAATCCTGATAACTACTTTGCCCAAGTTGAGCAAGCAGCCTTCAATCCTGCTAATGTAGTTCCAGGCATAGGTTTTTCACCAGATAGAATGCTTCAGGGTAGACTTTTCTCTTATGGAGATGCCCAAAGATACAGACTGGGAGTTAACCATAACTTAATACCAGTTAATGCTCCTAAATATCCATCAAACAGTTTCCACAGAGATGGTCTTATGAGAACTGATGACAATCAAGGTAGCAAAATTCATTACTTTCCTAACTCTTTTGGAGAGTGGGAAGATGACAAGAGTTTATCTGAACCTCCACTACATTTAAGAGATGATGCTTACAGATGGGATTTCCATGAAGATGATGATGATTACTTTACCCAACCTGGCAAACTCTATAGATTAATGAATAAAGAACAGAAAAAAGCCTTGTTTGAAAACACTGCAAGAAACATGAATGGTGTACCTGAGTTTATAAAAATCAGGCATATCAAAAATTGTGCAAAAGCAGATAGAAATTATGGCAAAGGTGTAGCAAAAGCAATGAACATTGATTTTGACGCTATTGAAGATTAAGGAGTCTGTATGGAAAGACAATTTAAGTATGACATAATGCCTGAGATTAAGACCCGTTGGTCACCTAGAGCCTTTTCAAGTGAAAAGATATCTAAAGAAGACTTAAATGCTGTTTTGGAAGCTGCAAGTTTTGCACCCTCATGCTTTAATGAACAGCCTTGGAGATTTGTAGTAGCTGATACGGAAGAGGAACTTAGTAAGCTAAGAGGCTTATTAACTCCAGCAAATCAAGTATGGGCAAACAAGGCTCCAGTTTTAATTTTAATAGTTGCAAAAATAGACTTTGACTTGACAGGACAAGCTAATTTTTGGCATATGTTTGACACAGGAACTGCATGGGGATTCCTATCCTTGGAAGCCGAAAGAAGGGGGCTAATAACCCATGGCATGGCAGGTTTTAATAGGAATAAAAGCAAAGAGCTTTACGACCTTACAGACAAATATGAACCTATTGCAGTAATTGCTCTTGGGAAATATGGAGATAAGTCAGATTTAAGTGAGGATCTTCAAAAAAGAGAAAAGCCTGATGTAAGATTAGAGCTATCTCAACTCATACTTAATAAACAAGAGTAGAAAAATTAGGATACAAAACATCTAATAAAATCAGAAGCTGTAAGAGAATTATAGCTTCTTTTTTTATTTTTATTCTAAAAAGAACAAGGATTAGTGATTTAAAATACAAACTATATATTAAATAACAAATATAAATACATATTTTGCCTTTTAAATAAACTTTTGTGTTATTATAAATTTACTGCAGCATCTTTAATTTTGCTTGAAATTTGAATTTAAAAAGGTACCATGAATACTGGATTTTACAAGAAACTCATTTACAATTTACCCTATGCGTATGCGTATCATCAATTAATATACGACTCCTTTGGTGAAGCTATAGATTATAAGTTTCTTGAAGTGAATAAGGAATTTGAAAACTTAACAGATTTAAATGCTGATCAACTAATAGGCAAAACCTTTTTACAAATAGATCTTGAACTTTCTAGAGATGATTTTAATTGGATAAAAGAATATGGAGAAATTGGAAAAAACTTAGGCCAAAAATCTTTTGAGGTCTATTCTGAGTCACTGAAAAAATACTATAATATTTTTGTATTTTCTGATAAAAAAGGCTACTTTACAACTATTTTCTCAGATATAACAGAAACAAAGATTAAAAGCCAAGAACAACTTCTCATAAATCAGTTTATGGGCAAGGCCATCTTGGAAATGGATCAAAATCTTAATGTTATAAACGCCTATGACTACGTATCAAACATCCTTACAAAGCACCCAAAAGAATACATAGGTAAGAATATCTCAGAAACTACCAGTGACTATCTATATAAAATAATAAAGCTCTATTGCGAAAGAGCCAAGTCTTCAGGCAGACAAATCACCTTTGAAACTTCTAGAATGGAAGAAGGACAAAGAAAGTGGTTTTTAAACGAATGCACTTACACAAATATCTTAAATGAAGAAAGATACGTTATTTTTATTTCAGATATTACAGATAAACTGGTTTTGCAAAACAAGCTTGTACAAAGTGAAACTCTTTTCCAAACTTTTTTTGAACAAGCTCCTATTGGAATTGCTATTGTAAAAAATTATGAAACAATGATTGAAAGCAACCAGAAATTTCTGGAGATTACACAAGTACAAGGAGAGGACCTTAAAATAACAAATTGGCAGGATATAACTCATCCTGAGGATTTAGTTGTAGAAATGGTCTACTTTGAAAAGTTTAAAAATAGGGAAATCCCCTATTATTCTTTAGTAAAAAGAATAATAAATAGAAATAATCAGATTGTTTGGGTTAATTTAACAGTAGCCCGCTTATCCTTTAATGATGACAAAATTGATAGTGAGTTTTACATAGTAATGATAGATGACATTACAGACTTTATCGAGACAACTGCAGCCCTTTCTGAAAGTGAAAGAAGTAAAGAGGTTATTCTAACTCACCTACCTGGCATAGCATATAGATGTAAAAATGATGAAAATTGGACCATGCTCTTTTTGTCAGAAGGAACCTTTGGACTAACTGGCTATAGACCTAGAGATTTATTAAATAATAAATTACTTTCCTACAATGACATAATATTTCCCGAAGATAGAGACAAAGTAAGAAAAGGTTGGCAAGAAGCCTTTGATAAAAGCTCTATGTATAAAGGAGAATATCGAATAATTACAGCACAAGGCCAAGTCAAATGGGTCTTTGAACAAGGTCAATTTATATTTGATATTAAAAGTAAAGAATATTTTATAGAAGGCCTTATTGTAGATATTACTGAGAGAAAAGAAAAAGAAATGGAAGTAAATTTCTTATTCTCTCATGATAGCTTAACAGGCTTGTACAATAGAATGTTTTTTATACAAGAAATCTACCAATATAAAAAAGAAGAGTTTTTGCCACTTTCTTTGATTATCGGTGACATTAATGGCCTACGCCTCATAAACAATGCCTTCGGACTTCATCAGGGAGATAATCTCTTGATTAAGGTTAGCAATACGATTAAAAAATTAAGTAGACCACAAGACCTAGTTGCTAGAGTTGGCGGTGATAATTTTGCTGTCTTAATGCCCAATACATCTTTAGAAGAAGCAGAAGAAATTGCTGAGAAAATGAAAAAAGCCTGTGAGTCTATTGTCCTATTCCACCATGAGAGCACTTTAGAGCCTAGTGTAACTTTTGGGTCTTCAGAGGTTAGGACCATGGAAGAAAACTTACAAGGTTTTTATCATAATGCAGAAGACCTAATGTTTAAAAGAAAACTTTTAGATAGAAAGAGCTCCCACTCAAATATTTTAACCACAATCCAAGTAACCTTATTTACCAAAAGTGAAGAAACAGAAGAGCATGCTCAAAGACTTTTTGCTGTAGCCAGCAAAATAGGAGAATCTTTTGATTTGAATAAGAAAGACCAAGAACGTTTACGCCTTCTTTCTCTTTTACATGACATTGGTAAAATTGGCATACATGACAATATCTTAAAAAAAGAAGGCCCTTTAACCCAAGAAGAATGGGAAGAAATGAAAAAGCATCCTGAAATTGGCTATAACATTGCTATATCCACGCCGGAACTTGAAGACATAGCTGAACTCATACTAACACACCATGAAAAATATGATGGAACAGGTTATCCTAAGGGATTAAAAGAAGAAGAAATTCCTCTCATTTCACGAATCTTGGCTGTTGCTGATGCTTTTGATGTAATAACTAATGATAGAGTTTACAAAAGGAAAAAGTCTTTTGCTTTTGCTATAGAAGAAATTAACAGATGCTCTGGAACCCAATTTGATCCAATGGTTGTAAAGGTCTTTAATAATGTAATAGGTAAACTGACTGAAGTAGAAAATGTATTAGACTAATATCTCTATATCCATCTTTATATCAATATCCATACCCTATCTTTGTAATTTAAGAAAAAACTCTTTACACTAGCCAGAAAAATGTTTTATAGACATTAATAATTTTATTAGATATAATACAATTCTGAAAAGAAAAGTGAAGGGAGAGTAAAATGAAAAAAGAAGCACAAAAATTCTTCATATGTGAGCATTGTGGGAATATTGTTGGCATGATTTTTAGTTCTGGGGTTCGTATTGTATGTTGTGGTGATGAAATGAAAGAGCTTGTAGCAGGCACAACAGATGGTGCATACGAAAAGCACCTACCAGTGGTAAAAGTAGATGGAAATAGAGTTACAGTTGAAGTTGGATCAGTAGCTCATCCTATGATTCCAGAACATTATATTATGTGGGTTTATCTAGAAACAGAAAAAGGTGGTCAACGTGTATCATTGAATCCAGGAGAAGACCCAGTAGCTGTATTTTGTTTTACAGATGACGACAAGCCCATTGCAGCCTATGAATACTGTAATCTTCACGGATTATGGAAAACAGAAATATAAAAATTACAGGAGGGGATTATGAAAAGATATGTTTGCTTAGTATGCGGATATGTATACGATGAAGTAGATGGCGATCCTGACAACGGTGTTGAGCCTGGCACAAAATGGGATGACGTGCCTGAGGATTGGGTATGCCCACTATGTGGAGCACCAAAAGATCAATTTGAAGAAGAAGAGTAAATTTAATTTCAAGTTGATAAGCTTGTAGCAAAAACGGCATATTGCCGTTTTTTTTAACTCTTTAATCTATTAAATATAGTAGAAACCCATATTTTTATTTTTTTATTGACATCATATAAATTTATATGGTAGGATACAAAAACAAAGAGGAAAATATGAGAAATATATATTTTACAGCAGAATACTTTTACTTTTACTTTAGCTACGAAACTAAAACAGTATTTGCTGCAAAATAATTTACCTGAAAATTATATAAAAAACTTAAGGTTTCGCAGTGAATATACACAGCGAAACTTTTTTTATTTAGGAGGAAATTTAAATGATAGCAGTATTAAGACCCAATGCCCCACAAACCCAGATAGATAGCCTAGTTCAATGGTTCAAGGACCAAGGACTGAATGTGCATATTTCTGTAGGTGAGTATCAAACCATATTAGGTCTAATTGGAGATACAAGTAAAATTGACGTTGAGCTTTTACAAGTATTGGACATTGTGGAATCGGTTAAAAGGATTAGTGAGCCCTTTAAAAATGCTAATAGAAAATTCCATGCAGATGATACTGTGGTAAAGGTTGGAGATTTATCAGTTGGCGGTGGTAATTTTATAGTAATTGCAGGTCCTTGCTCTGTAGAATCAGAAGAACAAATATTAGAAATTGCTAGTAGAGTAAAAGCATCTGGAGCCAATATGTTAAGAGGTGGAGCCTTTAAACCTAGAACCTCTCCTTATGACTTTCAAGGAATGAAGGCAGAAGGAATTGAGCTTTTGCTAAAGGCAAAAAAAATGACTGGCATGCCAATTGTAACTGAGATAATGAATGCTAATCACTTACCCCTCTTTGAAGATGTTGATATAATACAGGTAGGCGCAAGAAATATGCAAAACTTTGAACTATTAAATGAATTAGGAAAAACGCAAAAACCCATTTTATTAAAAAGAGGTTTAGCTAATACTCTTAAGGAACTTTTAATGAGTGCTGAGTACATAATGGCTGGTGGTAATGAAAATGTAATTCTTTGTGAAAGAGGCATTAGAACCTTTGAGACCTACACAAGAAATACCATTGATTTATCTGCAGTACCTATGTTAAAGGAACTAAGCCACTTACCTGTGGTTGTAGATCCAAGTCACGCAACAGGTCTAGCACGTCTAGTTCCATCAATGGCCCTAGCAGCTACAGCAGCGGGAGCAGACGGACTTATGATTGAAGTCCACAATGACCCACCAAAAGCTCTTAGTGATGGAATGCAATCTTTGACCTTTGAACAATTTGATAGTGTATCTAAGAAAATTGAGAAAGTTTTGGAGGCTGTAAAATGAATATAGGAATTGTTGGTTTAGGATTAATAGGGGGCTCCATTGCCAAAGCCTACAAGGCAGAAGAAGGCTTTACAGTTTATGCCTATGATATAGATAAGGCAATTTTAGATTTTGCTATTATGTCAGATGCAGTAGATTATATTTTAAACACTAAAACTATAAAAGACTGTGACTATATCTATATAGCTCTTTACCCTGAAGCAACAATCCAATGGCTAGAAGAAAACGCTCCCCATATTTCATCTCACACCCTAGTTATGGATACCTGTGGAATAAAAAGATCTGTTTGCGAAAAAGGATTTATGCTCTCCCAAATTCATGGCTTTACCTTTGTTGGAGGCCATCCCATGGCAGGCAAACAATATTCAGGTTTTAAAAATAGTTCTGCAAATCTTTTTAATGATGCTTACATGATTGTAGTACCTGATTCTACTGATAATATAGTAGCTTTAGAAAGAATTAAAAAAGCCATAGCTCCAATGAAATTTAGACATATTACAATTACAGATGCAGATATCCATGACCAAATGATAGCCTTTACTTCACAGATGGCCCACCTAGTTTCCAATGCCTTTATAAAAAGCCCTACTGCAAAAGAGCATAAGGGCTTCTCTGCAGGAAGTTATAAGGACCTAACTCGTGTTGCCTACTTAAATGAAATAATGTGGACCGAGTTATTTATGAGCAATTCTGATAACCTCTTGTCAGAACTAGATTTTTTAATTGACCATCTAAACCAATACAAGGAGGCCTTAGCCCATAAGGACTCTAATCTTTTACTTACCCTGTTGGCTAAAGGTAAAGAATCTAAAAAGGAGGTTGATGGTTTATGATTAAATTAAATATAAATGTTTCAAAGAAATATGAGGTTTTAATAGGAAAAAATCTTTTAGCTAAAGCCCCTTTATACATAGAAAAAGTGGCCAAGAGTAAAAAGCTTTTTGTGCTGACAGATGATATTGTTGAAGGCTTGTATGGAAAGACCTTCATAAAACTTATGACAGATGCAGGCTTTCAAACTGAACTTTTTGTTATTAAAAATGGTGAAGAATCAAAAAACTTTGAAGTTTATAAATCAATTATAAATTCTTTAGCATCAAAAGGCTTTACCAGAAATGACTCCCTCATTGCTCTTGGTGGCGGAGTTGTTGGTGATATTGGAGGCTTTGGGGCAGCGACCTACCAAAGAGGCATGGGACTTATACAAATACCTACAACTCTTTTAGCAGCTGTGGACTCCTCTGTAGGGGGTAAAACAGCTATAGACTTAGAGTATGGAAAAAACCTTTTAGGCTCTTTCTATCAGCCTGATTTAGTTATATGTGATATAGATACTTTTAAAACTTTGGATAGAGATATCTACATGGATGGAATGGCAGAAGTTATTAAATACTCCATTTTAGAAAAAGTATCCTTTAAAGATTGGTTAAAAAATGAAGACCTTTTGGACATTAGCCAAGAAACAGTTTTTGAATGTGTCAGGATTAAGCAAGTTATTGTAGAAGAAGATGAGTTGGATAAAGGCATAAGACAAGTTTTAAATTTAGGCCACACCATTGGTCATAGTATAGAACTTCTAAGTAACTACACTGTATCTCATGGGTTAGCTGTTGCTAAAGGCTTAAATGCAATAGCTAAAATATCCTACACTTTAGGTTTTTGTGATAAAAAAACCTTAGATTACATATACAACTTATTAAACCTTCACAAATATCCTCTTACCATTTCATACACAGAAGAAGAATTAGCTCATGCTATTTTATCAGATAAAAAAAGAGAAGACTCCCATATAAACCTTATACTAATTAAGGATATAGGATCTTGTTTTATTCATAAATTAAAGGTTGACCAACTTGTTGATCTTTTTAAAAAGGCTAAAATTTGTGGTGATGGAAATGACTGATAATGTTAAGGTTATTATAAAAAATCCTCATGGAACCCTTGAGGCTATAGAATCTAAGTCACAGGCTCATAGATATATAATAGGATGTGCATTGTCAGACAAGCCTAACAAGTTTACTTTAAAAGAAATGTCTCAAGATATAGAAGCTACTATATCCTGTTTAAATTCCTTAGGAGCAAATATATCTACAAATACTTCAAAAAAAGAAAGTGACTTACTAAGCAATAATGATAATCAAAATAATGAAATTTCAATAGAACCCATAAAGATAGTAAGAAAAAAAACCATACTAGATTGTAATGAATCAGGCTCAACCTTTAGGTTTTTGCTTCCTCTAGCCTGTGCTTTAGAAAGTGAAAGCATCTTTGTAATGAAAGAAGGACTAGCTAAAAGACCTATAAAAGATTTATATAATCAATTAATTAAAAACGGATGCAAGCTTTCTATTGAGGGATCACTTCCCTTTCATACGAAGGGTAAGCTAGAAGCTTCTGATTATGTATTACCTGGAGATGTATCATCTCAATATATTTCAGGGCTTTTAATGGCCCTTCCTCTATTAGATAGAAAAAGCAGCATAAGTCTTTCATCTACAGTTGAGTCCTTAGGCTATATTGAAATGACCCTAGATATGCTAAAAACCTTTCATATTGATATAAAGGTAAGTAGTGATTTTATGAAATATGAAATAGAGGGTAATCAAAAATATATCTCTTCATCTAATGTATCTATTGAAAAGGATTGGTCCAATTCAGCCTTCTTTTTAGCAGCAGGAGCCTTATCGGATAAAGAGATAATTATAAAAGGATTAAATTTAGAGTCCCTACAAAAAGACAAAATGATTCTGGATATACTTAAAAAAATGGGAGCAGATATAGCTATTGATAAAACTGCTATAAGCATAAAGAAAAAGGAGCTTAAGGCCTTAGATATTGATGTGGGCCAGATACCTGACTTAGTTCCCATTTTAAGCATCCTTTGCTCTCTTGCAAAGGGAACAAGTAAAATTTACAATGCAAAGAGATTGCGAATAAAAGAAAGTGATAGAATAGAAAGCACCTATCAAATGCTAAAGGCTCTAGGAGCGGATGTTACAAGTGGTGAAGACTTCTTAATTATTAAAGGAAAACCCCAATTAAATGGAGGACAAATAAATTCCTTTAACGACCATAGGATTGCCATGAGTGGAGCAATAGCAGCTATTGTATCAAGAGAGCCTGTTATTATAGAAAATGCTAAGGCAATAAATAAATCATATCCTTCCTTTTTTGATGATTTTAAAAAGGTAGGAGGACAAATTCAATATACAAGGAGGATGTAAAAATGGCATCTATATATGGAAATAATATTATAGTATCAATATTTGGCCAATCTCATTCCAAAGCCATAGGAGTTACAATAAATAACCTACCCCCAGGTTTTGAGATTGATATGGAAAAACTTGAAAATTTTATGAAAAGAAGAAGTTCTACTGGAAAGGCCTATGCAACAAAAAGAAAAGAGCCGGACAAGGTAGAAATAGTTTCTGGATTAATAAATAATAAAACCTGTGGAGCACCTCTAACAGCTCTTATCTTCAATTCGGACTTTAGACCCCAAGACTATTCTAATTTAAAGAACGTTCCTCGTCCTGGTCATGCTGACTATCCAGCCTTTATGAAGTTTAAAAACTTTCAAGACCCCACAGGAGGTGGTCATTTTTCAGGAAGAATTACAGCAGCCTTAAGTATTGCTGGTGCTATTTCAAAACAAATTCTAGAAAAAAAAGGTATTGATATATATACCCATGTCCAAGAAATACATGGAATAAAGGATGAACAATTCAACCCCTTAGGTCCTACAAAAGAACAAACTAATTCTCTTTTATCCAATTCCTTTCCTGTAATAAATAAAGAGGCAGGTCAAAAAATGGAAGAAGCCATTTTAAAAGCTTCAGATGAAAATGATTCATTGGGTGGAATAATTGAATGTATTGTTACTAACCTACCACCAGGAATTGGAGAACCCATATTTGATGGCTTAGAAAATAATATAGCTAAGGCAATTTTTGGAGTACCTGCTGTAAAGGGAATTGAGTTTGGTAATGGATTTTTTGCTTCAAAATTAAAAGGCTCACAAAACAATGATGCCTATCATATTAAAGATAATCAAGTTAGAACCAAGACAAACAATCATGGTGGAATCTTAGGAGGAATTAGCACTGGCATGCCCCTAATATTTAGAGTGGCTATTAAACCCACCTCTTCTATAGGGCTAGTTCAAGACAGTGTTAATCTAGATACTATGGAAAATGAAAAGCTTTTAGTCTCTGGAAGACACGACCCTTGCATTACACCAAGAGCTGTTCCAGCCATTGAAGCAGCTTGTGCTGTAGCTGTGCTAGATATGTTTATGTCCTACAAAATCTGGAGGTAGAAAATGAAATTAGAAGAATATAGAAAAGATATAAATGAAATAGATCAAAAACTTTTAGATCTCTTTCGTGAGAGAATGAAGCTTTCTCAAAAGATTGGAGAGTATAAAAAGGAAAATGATATTCCCATTTTGAACCCTCAAGTAGAAAGAGAAAAATTAATAGAGCTTACAGGAAAATCAGAAGAAGATATAGCCCTTTATACTAGAATCCTTTTTAACACCTTGTTTGAAATGAGTAAAAGCTATCAAAGTAAACATACTACAGCTAAAACCTCTATGATGAACCAAATTGAAAAGGCCCTAGACTCTACAGATAAGTTGTTTCCATCCACTGGGAATATAGCCTGTCAAGGTGTAGAAGGAGCCTATTCTCAAATAGCCTGTGATAAATTGTTTGACATGCCTAACATCATGTATTTTACAACCTTCGAAGGAGTATTTTCAGCAATAGACAAGGGCCTATGCAAATACGGAGTTCTACCTTTAGAAAATAGTACTGCAGGTTCAGTAAACAAGGTATATGATTTGATGGTCAAATATAAGTTTAATATTATAAGAAGTGTAAGACTAAAAATTGACCATAACTTACTGGCTAAAAAAACAGTTGCCCTAAAAGATATTAAAGAGATTTATTCCCATGAACAGGCTATTAACCAATGCTCTGAATTTCTAAAGACCTTAGGTGATGTAAAAATAACAGTATGTGAAAACACAGCTATTGCAGCACAAATGGTAGCAAATAGTGATCGTAATGATGTTGCTGCTCTTTCTTCTAGAACCAGTGCAGACCTTTATGGTTTAAGTATTTTAAAAGAATCGGTCCAAGACAAGGGTAACAACTATACTAAATTTATTTGTATTTCAAAAAATATTGAAATATACCCAGGAGCTGATAGAACCAGCTTAATGATGGTCTTACCTCATAGGCCAGGTTCTCTTTATTTAGTTTTGGCTAGGTTCTATGTTTTGGGAATTAATCTAGTAAAACTTGAAAGCCGCCCCATACCAGATAGAGATTTTGAATTTATGTTTTATTTTGATATTGCCACATCTGTTTACTCAGAACAATTCACTCAGCTAATAAATGAACTAGATGAGATGAGTGAAAAATTTAGATACTTAGGATCTTATTCGGAGATAATATGAAAAAGTTTGGATTGCTTGGAGAAAAACTAGGGCATAGCTACTCCCCATTAATACATTCATACCTGGGATCATATCCCTATCTTCTCTTTGAAAGAAATCCAGATCAAGTTGCAGACTTTTTTAAGGATAAGAGCATTGTAGGTTTCAATGTTACAATCCCTTATAAAAAACTTGCCTATGAGCTTTGTGATTGTGTCTCGGATATAGCAAAAGAAACTAAAAGTGTTAACACTGTTTTTAAGACAAACAATCATGAAATCTTGGGAGAAAATACTGACTACTATGGCTTTTTATACACTGTTAAAAAGAGTGAAATTGTTTTTTCTGGACAAAAGATCTTAATTCTAGGAAGTGGTGGAGTCTCTTCTACAATCGCTTTAGTAGCAAGGGATTTAAGTGCCTCCTCTATAGTAGTTCTTTCTAGAACTGGTAAAGACAACTACGACAATATCTACAAACACTATGATGCTGATATCATAATCAATTGCACCCCTGTTGGTATGTATCCTAATAATGGAAAGGCTATTATTGATCTAGCAAAATTCGAAAATCTTAAGGCCTTGTTTGACCTCATTTACAATCCTTATATAACAAAATTAATGTATGATGCAAACTCTTTAAACATTCCTTCTTTTAATGGACTTACTATGCTGGTAGCTCAAGCTAAAAAGGCGGCTGAGCTTTTTATTGGGCAAAATATAGCAGATGAACTAGTAGATACAATTGTAGAAGATATAAAAAGGCAAACCTTAAATGTAATTCTAATTGGTATGCCTGGAAGTGGAAAGTCTTCTATAGGACTTCATCTAAGTAAAATAACCAAAAGGCCTTTTTTTGATAGTGATTTAGAAATTGAAAAAAGATTTGGTAAAAGCCCCGCCACTATTATAAAGACAGAAGGGGAGGACTACTTTAGAAAGCTAGAAACACAAGTCTTAGCTGACTTATCCAAAGAAAAAACCTCTATAATTGCTACAGGTGGAGGAGTTGTTACAAGAGATGAAAATAAATACTATCTTTTGCAAAACAGCCAACTTGTCTATATTAAAAGATCCCTTCATCACTTGTCCACCCAAGACAGACCCCTTTCTTTAAACATGGATCTTAATAAACTCTATGAAGCAAGAAAAGATAATTATATTAATTGGTCTAACCATCACTTTGATAATATTGGCATTATTGAAACTGCCCAAGCAATAAAAAAGGAGTTAGGTATATGAAGCTTTTAATAATAAATGGCCCAAATTTAAATATGTTGGGCATAAGAGAGCCAGAAATTTATGGTAAAGAAAGTTATTTGGATCTTGTAAATTATATTGAAAAAGTCTGTGAACAATATGAAATTTCTTGTGAGATTTTTCAGTCTAACCACGAAGGTGCAATTGTTGATAAAATCCAAGAGGCCTTGGGAATTTTTGATGCCATTGTTATAAATCCCGCTGCCTATACCCATACTAGCCTAGCCATAGCTGATGCCCTAAAAAGTGTTAACCTTCCAACCATAGAGGTCCATTTGAGCGACATAAATAAAAGAGAGGCCTTTAGAAAGCTTTCTTTTGTAAAGGATGTAGCCATAAAAAGTATTATGGGTAAGGGTTTTTTAGGATATAAGGAGGCTATTCTGTTTTTAAAGGGTTATTGCCCATAGTAGGCATCTTTACCATGTTTTCTTTTAAAATGCTTATCTGTTAAATATTTGCTTATTGGACTAACTTCACTATTTAAGGTCTCTGTTAAATAAGCAATCTTTGCCACTTCTTCTAGTACCACACTGTTAAATACAGCATTTTTTGCATCGCTTCCCCAAGTAAAGGGACCATGGCTTTTTATTAAGCAGGCTGGGATATCTTGATACTTTAAATATTCAAAGGTTTCAACAATAAGTTTTCCTGTGTTTTTTTCATATTCTTCCATAACTTCTTCTTTTAGCATTTGTCTGGTACAAGGAATCTTTCCATAAAAATAATCAGCATGGGTGGTTCCATAAGGGTTTATCCCTTTTCCTGCTTGGGCAAAGGCTGTGGCATAAACACTATGGGTATGAGCTACCCCCCAAACATCACTAAAGGCTTTGTAAATTTCAATATGAGTTGGAGTAT
Source organism: uncultured Clostridiaceae bacterium (assembly GCA_964563155.1). GTDB lineage: Bacteria > Bacillota > Clostridia > DUPQ01 > DUPQ01 > DUPQ01. The sequence goes on from CAZLVL010000002.1 coordinate 121,756, forward strand.
CACTAGAGGGTTTTAATTCGCCTTCTACTCTTTCATTGTTTAAATCAACCACTATCATATCTTTATAGGTAAGAATGTTGTAGTCTACTCCGCTGGGCTTTATTACTAAATATTGGCGGGTTTTATCTAGGCCACTCACGTTTCCCCATGTATATTTAACTAATCCTTGATTGACTAGTTCTATATTTGCTTCGTAAACTTCTTTTTTTAAATCTTCTAGCATTTTGCAGACTCCTTTACTCTTTTTCCATTTTGAACATTTTGTCGCTTATCTTTTTGGCTACTGGAATTCCAATATTAGCAAGAGGTATGGAAATAATGACACTAACTAAAGCTGACTTCAAAAATGCTATCCAAAAACCTTTTACAAATCCTAGATTAATAACCACCATTAAAAATGAAATTGGGACTGAAATAATAATAGCTGCAAGACAAGAAAAAACTATATTGTAATACTTCTTATTTAATCTCATAAACTTTCCTTTTTCTATCATTCAAAAGATAAGATATCTTTTATTATTGCTTTTTTCTTTCTTTGTTTTTTTATTTGTTTATTTCTATTTTTTCTTTAGTCTTTGTTTTCTTTCCATACTTTAGTATACCACAAAATCCGCTCTAAGGCGGATTATAGTGGTATATTGCTTACTTTTTAGCTTAAAATCTTCCATTTTCCTTTAGTTTAAACTTAGAAACCATTTCTTTTAACAAATGGGCTTGACTGCTCATTTCTTCACTTGCTGCAGCACTCTCTTCAGAGGTTGCGGCATTTACTTGAACAACCTTGGATACTTGATTTATTCCTTGATTCACTTGGTTAATTCCCAGAGTTTGTTCATTAGAAGCTATGGTTATGTCATTGACCAGCTGTGCTACTTTATCTACCTGATCTACAATCTCTTTAAGTGCATCAGCCGTATGGTTAGCAATTCTTCTACCATTTTGTGTTTTTTCTATGGAACCTTCTATCATTTCAGTGGTTTCTTTAGCGGCACTTGCAGAACGAGCTGCTAAGTTTCTTACCTCCTCAGCGACTACAGCAAAACCTTTTCCATGCTGTCCTGCCCTTGCAGCTTCTACAGCAGCATTTAAGGCAAGAATGTTGGTCTGGAAAGCAATATCATCAATTACCTTTATGACCTTGGAAATATTAGCAGAAGCATGGTTTATTTCCTCCATAGCATTGAGCATTTCACCCATTTCTTGGTTTCCTTGAACAGCATTTTCCTTGGTTTTTGAAGTCAGGTCATTTGCCAGATTGGCATTTTCCGTATTTTGTGAAGTTTGAGCTAGAATCTCTTCCATTGATGCAGATAACTCTTCTACTGAACTAGCTTGCTCAGAGGCACCTTGAGAAAGAGCTATGCTGGTATCAGATACCTGTTGAGAACTTACAGCTACTTGGTCTGAAGCATTTGTTATTTCTCTAAAAGCTTCATTAAGATTTTCTAAGAGCATTTTTAAGGAATTACCCATGGTATCTTGTTCACTAACCAACTTTATATCTAAAGATAAATCATTGTTGGCAATTTTTTCTAAACACTCATCAGCATAAGTCATATTATCTACAAAGGCAGCAAAAGACTTAAGAGATTCACCTAATTCGTCTTTGCTTTCAGCTTCTTTTAAGATATCCTCTTTAACCTCATCACTGTAGTTTAAGTTTCCAGTTCTTCCAGCTTGGTCCATAATGCCATGCATCTTTTTTAAGGGTCTAGTTATCATTTGAGATAATACAAAGGCAATAATTATTGCAAATACAAGAACACAAACAAGGGCTGCTGCTACAACAATTAAAGAGTTAATTGCAGTTTGTTTGGTTATATTAACTCTTTCCGATATTCCCTCATAGACCTCTTTAACTGCTTCATCAATAGCTAAAGAAGCAGCTTGTCCCATGGGAATTGCATAGGCTGCAGCTACGTGGGATGCATCATTTGCCGCAGAAAAATCATAAGTATAGTCATAACGCTTTTCAATTATTTCTATTAGCTTTTTTGCACTTAGTTTTTCTCCCGCTGTAGGAGATTTACTTTGATACTCTTTTAAAAGCACAATTGTGTCATCCATTTTGTTTATAATTTGAGGAACATAATTAGAATCGAAAGAATATTGAAAAGTTCTTGATAAAAGCCTAAAGGCAGTTATCTCGTCACTTATTTTACTAGCTAAAAACAGCTGATTTTTACTAATATTGCTTTCTATCTGAAATCTCATGAACTCTTCAACTCCTGCCACCAACTCAGCACCACTGGCGCCAAAAATTGTTCTACCTTGGTCAAGTTCGATTTCTTTTTGTATCATATCTTCTATAGCATCATTCCATAGAGAATATTGATTGTAGGCATTGGTTAAACTTTCTCTAAATTTTTCATATAGAGTAAAATTGTCAATACGCCTAAATACTTCCTCAAATCTTTCTTCTACCTCTTGAGATGCTTGTCTAAAATCTTCCCTTGCACCTTCATCAATTGTTTCATATAGGATATGGGCATATATGTCTGCATCTTGATAGGCTCTTAGAGCTTGATTTAATTCATCTTGAAATGTGACATTTTGTTCAATTATTTCAACACCTTGAATATTGTTCACATTAGCCACTATAACAAAGGCTACAGCAGCACACATCAATAGAATTACAAGACCAAATGCAACAAGGATCTTGTTTCGCACCTTAAGATTTTTAAATCTTCCCATTATTTTTCCTGCCTTTCTTTTCCATAAAGGAATTTTGCTTATTTCTAAGCGGATACTTTTTATATCGGCAACAAAAAAAGGGACTAAAGACTTTTACCTATATTCCTTTTATTAGTTTTTATATTCTCTATTCTCTATTCTGTATTTCTGACAAGTCTATTCTTCTAATCCTAAGCTTAGTCAAGCAGTTCATCTTATCCTCTTTACCACCAGCGCAGTAGGCTAGTAAGATTGAATCTTTTGTAAAATGGATGGCTGTGTAACAAAAACCAGCATCCTCATCTGTCTCAATATATGAAAAATTAGACCAAGATGCTCCTTCATCCTCACTAATTGCACATATTAAAGGACTTCTTCCCCAACCTGCTTTGGATATCTTTCTAGTCTGATAATTTGGTATAGGGTTCCAGACAGCAAATAGGTGTCCGGTGTAAGGATTTCTTTTCATAGAAAGTGGAGAAAGGGGGCTGGTAAAAAAGGAAGGCTCTGGCTGAGACCAGGTTTTTCCTTGGTCTTTTGAAAACATTTGATATTGTCTTCCTAAATCAGTTCTTGCCCAAGCCATTAATAAATTATCTTTAAGAAGTATAAGACCAGGTTCTTGTAAACCGCTTTTAGTTTGTGTAACATTTAAAAGAGATATATTCGGAGATTCCACCCAGGTTTTTCCATTATCTAAAGAAGAGAAATAGTGGACTTGACCCTTTTGGTTTATTCTTTTTTCTCCATTTTCTTCAAGAACTTCATGCTTTGATGCTAAAAACATAATTTTACCTGATGATAAAATGATAACCCTATCATTATTAACAACATAATAGCCCGGTTTTGAAATACAAGAAATTGCATCACTCCAACTTTTCCCTTCATCACTAGAATGACGCATATGTAAGGTGCATTGGTTCTCATATCCTCTTTTTACTAAATAGAAGATAGCAATATCTCCATTGTTTAGCCGTATTAATGAGACACTCATAAGGTTTTGTGCTTTTTCTTCTTGGGGAGAAAATAAGATTTTTCTATCAGACCAAGTCTTTCCTTCATCTTTAGAAAAAATAATCCCTATACTTGCTGGTGCTCCATCTGCATGGCTGTCTTTTGTATAGTGGCTATAGGCAAACATAATTGTGCCATCTTTGAGCTGCAAAAAAGCTCCTTCACTATTTCGTGGATTATTCTTTATGGGGGGCATTTCAAAAACTATTTGTCCTAATTCTTTCATTATTTACCTTTCTTTTCCTGTTAACTAGATTATATTATGTATAAAGAGGGGATAAAAGAGATTTAGCCAATACTATCAATTTTTCTAATCACAAGCCATTTACCGTCATTTGAAGATCCTACTCTTTCTACTATGTTTTTTTCAAGCAACTTCACAAAATCTCTCTTAATTGTTCGTACCGATACATTAAACTCATTTGCTAGTTCTACTTGTGTTACAAAAGGATTTTCTAAGATTGAATTTATTATATCTAACTCTCTTCTGTAAAGTTTAGATGAATCAAAATTATATTCTTCATCCAAAACATATGTATCTTTTGCTTTTGATAAGGGAAAATTAACTCGAATAAAGTTGGGATAAAATTCAAAAATAGACTTATCATAGTATTTCAAAATTCGACTTACTCCTCTTCCAAGTTGCTCAACCAAACCTAAATCCCTAAAGACTTTGGTAATCTCAGGATTTCTAGGGGCAGAGAACCCTTTTAAAAACTCTTCTTTACTTATATTATGGGGTAATCCACCTGATGATGTAATGGATAATCTGTCCCTAAATAGTTCAAATTTTGGAGGTAGTTCATTTTCCCATGAAGTATGAACTATGGCATTTATTACAGCTTCTCTTAATGCTATTGGATTGATTATCCTTTTTTCTTGACCATTGCTTGGTGTATTTGGTGTAATTGTTGTAAATCTTCTATTTAAAGTATCAAGTTTATTTAAGATATTGTAGGTTGCTTTTACCAAACAACAGTTTCCATATTCTTCTATTTCAACCAAGTCATCTGCTATATTGCCTTCATAGACAGCTATTTTTATAGACACATCATTCTTGTCTGAAAGAAGATAATCTAGATAGTTATATGAGCCCCTATCTACAAGTGCTTTGATGTACTTATAAAAATTATCACTTATGCTAGAATCCTTTTCTTCATAAAGGTTTTTAAGTTGACTAAAGGTTAAATCTTGCTTTGGGGAGGGTATATTTTTCAAGTTATTTCTTATGCGATTTGAGAAAAGCTTAAAAATCATGTCTGATGGCATTTTTTCTGAAAAAGCTCCAATCCTTAAAAAACAAGCATCTTCTACCATTCCCATTTCTTTTAAATAATAGGGTTTTTCGTATCCAGATGCTACTATAACTTTAATAATATCTACCCCTTCAAGATTAATTATTTGAACATCAAATAAGCCTATTGGGTTAGGTAAAATCTTGTTTTTTATTCTTTCTTTTATATCTTCTTGAATTTTATTTAAATCATCCTTAACCCCAAGTACTTTTCCATCATTGCCTACTCCTATATACAAATTTCCTCCTTCTGTATTTAAAAAGGCAATTACTTCTTTTTCAAAATTATCACTTAAACTTTCTATAAATTCATTATGCTTATCTACAACCACATTTTTCATATCTTTTGTCTCCTATATGTATTGTACTCTTTGTCACCTATAATGTCACCAACGTGTCACCAAGTAACCAATATTTACATTTTTTCCCTATTAATATACAATTCATATTCTGGAATATAATATTCCTTATGAAGATGAAAGAAGGTAGTACTAGGTGCTTAAACTAAGAAATATAAAAAAGAGTTACAGGGTGGGAGATTTTTTTCAAAATGCTCTCAACGGCGTTGACATAGATTTTAGGAAAAATGAATTTGTATCCATACTAGGCCCCAGTGGGTCTGGTAAAACTACCCTGCTAAATATAGTTGGTGGTCTTGATAGGTATGATTCAGGGGACTTAATAATAAATGGAAAATCCACCAAGGACTTTAAAGACTCTGAATGGGATGCCTACAGAAACAATTCAATAGGCTTTGTCTTCCAATCATATAACTTGATTGGCCATATAAGTGTAGTTAAAAATATTGAGCTTAGCCTAACCTTAAGTGGAGAATCTGCAAGTGTACGCAGGAAAAAAGCAATGGAAGCCTTAGACCTTGTAGGACTTAAAGAACATGCTAAAAAGAAGCCTTCTCAATTATCCGGTGGCCAGATGCAAAGGGTTGCCATTGCAAGAGCCCTAATAAATAATCCAGATATTATATTAGCTGATGAACCTACAGGAGCTTTGGATAGCGAGACTAGTACTCAAATCTTGGAACTTATTAAAGAAGTAGCACAAGACAAATTAGTTATTATGGTTACCCATAATGAAGAAATAGCTAGAAGATACTCTAATAGAATAGTTAAAATAAATGATGGCCAAATTATAGATGATTCAAACCCAGTTGTTGAAAATGAAGAAGAAAAACATAAATATGCAATAAAAAGAACATCCATGAGCTTTTTTACAGCTCTTAATCTTTCTTTTAATAATATTCTAACTAAAAAGGGAAGGACAATTTTGACATCCTTTGCCTCTAGTATAGGAATAATTGGAATAGCCCTTATACTAGCCCTCTCAAATGGCTTTGATAAGCAGGTTAAGAATTATGAAAAGGAAACCATGTCAGCCTTTCCCATAATGATTTCTCAAAGTGCTATGAATATTGATTTTGACCAGTTGCAAAACATACAAAATGAGCATATCTTTGGTGCCAAAGATGACTATCCTGATATAGAGGCTATTTATCCTCATGACCCATCAAAGACCTCCATGAGACACACCAATAAGATTACAGAGGACTATGTAGCACATGTGGAAAATATAGATCCCAGTCTAGTTTCTGGAATCCAGTATTCTAGGGCCATAAACTTTAATCTTATGATAAAAAAAGAAGATAGTATTGGCATTTTAAATTCATCTGATATTAGGTTTTCTGTTATACCTAAAAAACTAGACACCTCTTCTATAAGTGTATTGGAGGCTAATTATGATTTATTAGCAGGAAGGTATCCTGCATCCAAATATGATTTAGTTTTAGTTATAGATAAGAAAAACAGGGTTAATATAAGGATATTGGAAGAATTAGACTTTGATATAAGTAAAGAAACTATCCCCTTTAGTGAAATCCTAGAAACAAGGTTCAAACTCATTATGAATGATGACCTTTATACCCCTCTTGAAGATGGCTTTATTATGAGCTCTGACTTTGATAAGGCATATAATAGTCCAAACTCAGTTGAACTTAAAATAAGTGGAATTGTAAGAGAAAAAGAAAAGGCCACCCTTCCTATTTTAAATATGGGAGTAGCCTACTCTGAGGACTTAGTCTCTTTTGTAATGGAAGAAGCTCAAAAATCAGAGGTGGTTAAAAAGCAAAATGAAGTGGATTATAATGTTTTTGCTATACTAGGCCCTGCCTCTCCTTTAGCAAAAATGGATAAAGAACAGGTTTTATCCTCCTTAGGAGCAAGGGCTATACCTTATTCAATAAATATTTATCCAGCTGACTTTTCTTCAAAAGATGCTATTTTAAAATATCTTGATTCATATAACTCATCTGTTAGTGAAGCAGAAGATGAGATAATCTACACCGACCTAGCTGACATGATAACCAGATTGTCTGGAGGAATAATGGATGCCATAACCTATGTGTTAATTGCTTTTTCATCCATCTCCTTGGTGGTTTCAGTTATTATGATTGGGATAATTACATATATCTCTGTTCTTGAAAGAACAAAAGAAATTGGTATTCTAAGAGCACTTGGTGCTAGAAAGATAGATATTAAAAATGTCTTTAATGCAGAAACCTTCATAATTGGAAGTTTCTCTGGACTTATAGGTATTTTTATAGCAAGAATGCTTATCTTTCCTACAAATATTATCTTAAAGAACCTTTCTAATCTTGATAATGTGGCAGTAATGAATCCTGTTCATGCCTTAGTCTTAATATTAATTAGTGTAGCTCTTACCATAATAGGAGGGGCAATACCTGCTGGAATTGCTTCAAGAAGAGATCCTGTGGAGGCTTTAAGGTCTGATTAATATTAATAAAAAAGTAACACTTTGTTCATGAAATTTTAATACTTGCTCATTAGACTTAAAGTACATTAATGGCTTTTTAATTTTGTAACTCTTCCTCCTCAGATAAAGCTAAAGCCGTTAATACTGAAACAAAAATAACTCCTCATTAGCGTTTCAAAAAAAATAGCACCTAAGTGCTATTTTTTAGTATCTCTTTTTCTTTTTATAGCCAAACTCTCATTTCACTTTCACCTCTGTTGGCAAAGGTATAATAAGGGATTAGTTTCAAAGTTTTCTCCTCATATTCAAAAGGCTTACAAGAATAAAGCTCTGGTCTTTCCTTGGGAATTTCTACCTTAAGCTCAATAATGTTAGTGTCCAACTCATCTGACCAGGTCTTACTAAACTTTCCATCATAATTAAATCGAATATTATTTAAGGAAAAATCGTTATCCACTCTTTCAGCACAATAGACCATAGGTCCGATCATTATTGCAGTTTTATGGGAATTTTCATGAACCTTTGGATTTGAACGAACGTATCTCAACTCCATAGGAAACTCAACTTCAACAGTGCTTTCCTTTTGGTCTAGGTCAATATAAAGGTAGCCTTTAGTTAACTTGTATTCACAACTTTTGCTGTTTAATTTTACATTTACTTGGCTTGCCCAATAAGGTTTTCTTATAGCTAATCTTTTTACATTACTGGCTTTAACTAAAACCTTGCTATCTAGCGGATAGTCTGTTTTTATTGAAGCCTTAATCTTATCATCTTCCATCTTTGAAGTAATAAACTGGTTGATATAAAGGGTATCCTCTTCTAAGGTGTAGATATAATTGTTTAGATTTGCAATAAAACGAAGCACATTTGGGGGACAGCAAGAACAGGAGAAAACTTCTTTTCTTTGAGTAAGTGCACTGTGTTCTCTAAAGGTGGTAGATACATTTCTCTTGTTTAATTCTGGCTGAATCTCTAAGGGATTTTCATAAAAGAAGGATTTACCATCTAAAGATATTCCTGAAAGCATTCCATTATACATTATTCTTTCTACAGTATCTGCATATACAGAGTCTTTTTCTAATAAGAGCATACGCTGGGCAAAAAAGGCTAAAGCTATTGCAGCACAGGTTTCTCCATAGCCTCTAGAGTTGGGTAAATCATAGTCTAAGGTATAAGCTTCGCCTAAAGGAGAAGTTCCTGTGCCTCCAGTTATATACATCCTTTTATTTACAATATTGGAAAAAATTGCTTTTGCTGCCTTTAAAAGATCCTTATCATTATACTTAAGAGCTAAATCAGCCATGGATGAATACAAATAGCTGGCACGAACTGCATGACCTTCACCTGTGGTCTGTTCTCTTACAGGAAGATGATCTTGTACGTTGTAGCGGTTATAGTTTTCTGTTATCCAAGGTTCTTCTATTGTTCCTCTAGTGTCTACAAAATGCTTTGATAGTTGTAAGTACTTTTCTTTTTTGGTCAAATCATATAATTTTACTAAAGCTAGCTCAATCTCTTCATGGCCTGGTGTTTTAAAAGGCCTATCATCTTCAACAACAAAGACTTGGTAAATGTAGTCAGCAAAATCTTCTACTAGTCTTAAAAACTTATCCTTACCAGTAGCCTTGTAATACTCAACAGCTGCTTCCATTAAGTGTCCTGCATTGTATAGTTCATGATTCCACCTATTTGTCCATCTGGCTTCAGGCTTTCTTAAAAAATGCGAATTAAAATATCCATCTTCAGAACGGTTTTTTTCTATTAAATCTACTAAATTATCAACAAAGGCTTCTAGCTCTTCATTTCTTTCTTTTTGAAGAATAAAGGCTGCTCCCTCAATCCATTTAGCCACATCTGAATCATAAAAAATATGTGGTATGGGTTTTTCTGGATCTGAAAAATCCCAAGCACTAAATCGATTAGTTTCTGCAAATCTATCTTGTACAGCCTTAAGAGTTACTTCTTTATTAAGTTTTTGTCTCTTTTGCCAAAACCCTCCAGTTATTTCTACTTTTCTTGTTTCAATATGCATATCCATAACTCCTAATAGTATTTGCTTGAATTGTACCATAATTAGATTTTTTTTGATGCCCTTAAAAGATTTTTTAATACATGCTAAAATAGGTATGAAATATGTAATGGAGAGAAAAGCATGAAAACCGTACTAATAACCGGAGCCTCAAGAGGTATAGGTAAAAAAACAGCATTAGACTTCCTAAAAGCAGGCTATAATGTTGCTGCAAATTACTGCAATACCCATCTAGATGAAGAAGATTATGAGGATTACAAAAATAATATTCTTTGTTTAAAGGCAGATATCAGTAAATATGACCAGGTTGAAAAGATGGTAAGCGCGGTTTTGTCTCACTTTGGCAGCATTGATATTGTAATAAACAATGGTGCTGTTTCACACTATGGTCTTTTAATCCAAATGACCGAAAGTGAATGGGATGATATTATGGGAGTTAACCTTAAGAGCCTTTTTAATGTTTGTAAATCTGTACTACCCCACATGATAGATAAAAAAGCTGGAAAGATAATTAACATATCTTCAATGTGGGGTATAACTGGCGCTAGCTGTGAAGTTGCATATTCCACAACAAAAGCAGGGGTTATTGGATTTACAAAAGCATTAGCAAAAGAAGTAGCACCTTCAAATATTCTAGTAAATTGTGTTGCTCCAGGGATAATTGAAACAGATATGATTTGTGATTTTGATAAAAAGGATTTATCCAGTCAAGTTCCCCTTGAAAGGCTAGGGTCAACTGAGGATGTTAGTAACATGATCCTTTTTCTAGCTAGTGATAAGGCTAGCTATATTACAGGGCAGGTCTTTTCTGTTAATGGTGGCTATCTAATCTAGGACAAGTTAAAACTGAGTTCATAAACAATTATTAACATAATATGAGTAGATTTGGGAGAGATTTTATGAATCGCATAAAAGATTTTTTGAGAAAAAGATATGGAATGGACCTTTTAAACAAGGCTTTACTCTTATTTTATTTTCTTTTTCTTTTCATATACTGGTTAAGTAAATTAAAGATATTTATGTATCTAGGCTTGTTTTTTATAGCCTTTCAGCTATTTCGTTTCTTTTCTAGTAACCACAATGCCAGGGCTAGAGAAAACATGATTTTTTTAAAGTACTGGAATAAGACTAAAAGGTTTTTTACTGGCAAAAAGAAAAGAATAACAGACCCTCACTACAAGTACTTTAAGTGTCCCAACTGTAAAACTGAAGTTCGAGTCCCCAAAAACAAGGGAAAAATTCGAATTACTTGTCCTAAGTGTAAGAATGTTTTCATCAGAAAAACATAGATTTTTTCAACCCCTATTTTTTATCCTCTATTTTTCCTAACTGCTTAGCTTTTTAGGTTTTTTCAACTTATTATTAAAATTTCTTCTAATAGGGTATAATGTAGCTGTAAAACCACAATCCAATAAGCATCATTTTTAAAATTATCTAATTATGGATAGGAGGACCACATGCAATTATTAAAAGCTTTAGAGCAAATAAGGACCCCTTTTTTTGATAAGTTCTTTTTGCTAGTAACTCAATTGGGAGAAGAATTGGTTTTTACAGTTATTCTCTTAATAGTAATTTGGACCATAAGCAAAAAACATGGTTACCAAATGTTTTTCATTTTCACTATTGGATCTCTTGTAAATCAAGTGGCAAAGCTAATATTTAAAATTCAAAGACCCTGGACCTATGATGATGGAATAACTCCTGTAAAAGGATCTGTGGAAGGAGCAGGAGGCTATTCATTCCCATCTGGTCATACCCAACAATCTGTAAGTCTTTTTGGCTCAATAGCTATGTTCTTAAAGAAGGTTTGGGTTTATATAGCTATGATTTTTCTAATACTTATAGTGGCTTTTTCACGTATGTATTTAGGAGTTCATACCCCTGCAGATGTTTTCACTTCCCTTGGGGTCGGTTTGATTTTACTATTCTTTTCAGCCTTTCTCTTTAAGAAGTTTGACAAGTACAAATATGGAGATGCTTACCTATTTGCCATAATGGGTCTTGTGACAGCCATAGCTATAGTTGTACTTTCTTTTAGTAAAGTTGATACTGAGGAATTTATAGGTAGTGTTGCCAATGGTTGGAGACTCTTAGGTTGTTGTATTGCTATGGTTATAGCAATTGTAGCAGATGTAAAATTTATTAAATTTGAAGTAAAGGCTAAATGGTGGCAACAAATTATTAAAATTGTTGTAGGCCTAGGTGGAGTTTTAGCAATTAAAACTTTCTTAAAGCAACCACTTCTAAATCTTTTCAACAATCATCCAATTGCTGAAGGCACAAGATACTTTTTAATAATTTTATTTGCAGCCTTAATCTTTCCTTACTTTTTCAAATTTCTTAATCCAAAAGCAAGAAAAGAGCAATAGTCAAAGTTAAATTCGACTCAGACTTTAAAAAAAAGGATACTCTTTTAAAAGGAGATCCTTTTTATTTTTACTAATTTTCCATGAATAATTATGTATTTACAAAAATATCCATTTTAAATCAACTGTTTTCACAGGAGCATGTGGATAAGTGGCTTTTAAATTTATACCTTAATTAAGGACTTAATTGCAATTCATTTTTCCTTATCCACAGGAATTGTGGATAACCTGTGGATAACTTTGGGATAAAACAAAGCACCTTGTAAAAAGGTGCAATGATTTAATGAATTTTTATTTTTTATTTAAAGAAAAATAGTCTCTATCTTTACTTTTATTCTTCTACTTCATCTTTTTTATCTGTCTCTTCTTTGCTTGTTTCTTCCTTTTCATCCTCATCTAAACATTCTTCAATCTTTGCAGCTGCAACCACTGCATTATCTTGGTCTATTCTCATTACTGTGACTCCTTGAGTTGCACGGGACAAGATAGAGATTTGTTCCACATCAATCCTGATAATATCACCTTCTTGAGACATTAATAGTATGTCATCTTCATCTGAGGCTATCATGGAGGCAATTAGAGGACCGGTTCTTTCTGTAACCTTATAGGTAATAACTCCCTTACCTCCTCTTTTTTGAACAGGATATTCAGATACAAAGGTTCTTTTTCCAAAGCCCTTTTCAGTTATCATTAAAAGAGTCTCTTCATCTTTTACAAGGCTCATGCCAACTACATAGTCATTATCATCTAACCTTATGCCAATTACACCTTTAGAAGAGCGGCCAGTCTCTCTGGTATCTTCTTCTGTAAACTTAATTGCTTTACCTTCTTTTGTAATCATCATAACCGTATCGTTACCTTCAGTGAGTTTAACAGTTATTAAATCATCATCATCTCTTAGGGTAACAGCAATGATGCCTCCCTTTCTAATGTTTGCATAATATTTTAGGGGAGTCTTTTTAGCAAAGCCCATTTTAGATGCCATCAATACATTTTGCTCTGTTTCAAAACTTTCTATTGGCAATATGGCAGTAACCTTTTCATTGGCTTCTAATTCTAAAAGATTGACTATAGCTGTGCCTCTAGCAGTTCTGCTGGCTTCTGGGATTTGATATCCTTTTAACTTGTATACCCTACCTCTAGAAGTGAAAAAGAGTAAGACACTATGGGTAGAGGTTGTAATAAGGTCTATTACTGCATCTTCATCCCTAGTAGTAACACCAATAATACCTTTACCGCCTCTATTTTGACTCTTGTAGGTATCAACAGGCATTCTTTTAATATAACCAAACCTTGTTAGGGTAAGAACAACAGTCTCTTCTTTTATGAGGTCTTCATCCAATAAGTCGTCTTCAGAATCCTCTATTTGTGTTCTTCTTTCATCTCCATACTTACGATTTATTACATCTAACTCTTCTACAACAACTTTATTTGTTGCATCTTCACTTTCTAAAATATTTTTATAATATTTAATCTTTTCAGTTAAGTCGTCATATTCATTTTGCAGCTTTAAGATTTCTAAGCCTGTTAATCTTCCCAAACGCATATCTACAATTGCTTGAGCTTGTCTATCTGTAAAGTCAAAATTCTCCATAAGTCTTCTTTTTGCTTCTGGTTCATTAGAACTTTTTCTTATGGTGGCAATTACTTCATCTAAAATATCTACAGCCTTGATTAAACCTTCTAATACATGAGCTCTTGTTTGGGCCTTGTCCAAATCAAAGCGGGTTCTTCTTTGAATAATTTCCACTTGGTGGGCAATATAGTGCTCAAGCATTTGCTTAAGGTTTAAAATCTTTGGTTCATAACCTGTTTCTGTGGGAACAAGAGCCAACATGTTCATGTTGAAAGCATCTTGAAGTTGTGTATGTTTATATAATCTGTTGAGAATAACATTGGCGTTAGCATCTCTTTTTAGAGTTATGATTATTCTTACTTCTTCATTTCTATCTGATTCATCATTAATCTCAGATATACCTTCTATGGTTTTTGCTTTTACTAGGTCTGCTATCTTTTCAATAAGTTTTGCTTTATTTACTTGATAAGGTAAATCATGGACTATAATTCTTTGTCTGCCATTTGCTAATTCTTCAATTTCAGCCTTACCTCTAACAACAACCCTGCCTCTTCCTGTTTTGTAGGCTTGATAAATTCCAGAACGACCCATTATTGTTCCATAGGTTGGAAAGTCAGGTCCTTTTATATGTTCAATTAATTCATCAATGGTTATTTCAGGATTGTCTATAACTGCCTTAATCCCATTTATAACCTCGGTTAAGTTGTGAGTTGGAATGTTTGTTGCCATTCCAACAGCAATACCAGAAGAACCATTAACCAAAAGATTAGGAAATCTAGAAGGCAATACCACTGGTTCCATTTCATGGTCATCAAAGTTAGACTTAAAATCTACTGTTTCTTTGTTGAGATCTGCTAGCATTTCTGTAGCAATTCTTGTCAGCCTTGATTCTGTATATCTCATGGCTGCAGGTGGATCTCCATCTCTAGAACCAAAGTTTCCATGGCCGTCCACTAGAGGATATCTTAAGGAAAAATCTTGAGCCATTCTTACCATAGCATCATAAACAGCAATATCACCATGGGGATGATATTTACCTAAAACTTCACCTACTGTGGCTGCACATTTTCTATGGGTTTTATCAGGTTGGAAACCTAAGGTATGCATGGCATATAAAATTCTTCTATGAACCGGCTTAAAACCATCTCTGACATCAGGTAGGGCTCTGTCTGCAATAACACTCATTGCATACTCAATAAAAGCCGACCTCATTTGCTCTTCAATATCTACTGGAATTATCCTAGAAACGTCTTTATTTTCAGTATTTTGCATATATTTTCTTGAATCTCTTTTCTTTTTCTATCCTACTAATTATACCATAAAGCCTCTTTTATTTCCACTTTTTCCCCCCTTTTTACCAGTAAAAAAGGCCCTTTAAGGCCTTTTGCTTTTTCACTATTTTTATATAATTTTTTTGGTTCTTAGTTACTTCTATTTCTTAAAAAAGTTATGGTAGATTGGTCAGGATTAAAGATTTTTAATCTAATTCCCCTTATATTATACTTTCTAATATATTGATTTCCTCTTTCAGGTGTAAAGATAATATGTCCACTTACACTGGTACCTCTTAGTTTGTAGGTCCCTTTTTCAGCCCATTGGTCTACCCCATACATAAAGGTCTCATAGGTCTTATCACTGGCAAAGTAAATATAGGCGCCATCGGTAGTAGTATCTGGTTGAACCTCTGCCCACCATGTTCCTACTATAGACTTAAATACTAAACCTGAGATAACACCAATGACTATTAAAACCAAAATAGATATGGTTAGTATTCTTTCTATTTTTAATTTTCTTAAGGTTTTTTGGTCAACATTTGCAACTTTATTATCTGACATATTGCAACTCCTTTAAAATTGTAATTTATATAATATCATAAAACTAATGTTTTGCACAAAACATTTTAATTATATCTTTAGGACAAACATCATAGCACTTTCCACATCTTGTACACTTTTCTTGGTCAATAATAGCTACATTATCAATGACATGAATAGCATCATATTCACAAGCTTTAACACAAAGCATACAAGCAATACAGCCATTTTTACAGCTTCTATTTGTAACTCTACCAATCTCTTTATTAACACAAGCTACATAATAGCCAAAGTCTCCATCTAAATATTGTATTAGATTTTTTGGACAGGCTTTAACACAAAGTCCACATCTAGTACAAAGCTCAGGATCTATAATTGGTATGTTGTCTTGCATCTTAATTGCCCCATACTGACAAGCTGCTACACAGTCTCCAAAGCCTAAACAAGCATAGGTGCATGTTCCCTCACCCATGTAGTTCATAACCGCAGCTTGACAAGTTTGTATACCTGAATATTCAAAAACTTGTTTTGTGTCTGGACAACAAAGAGTTTTCAACACAGGCATATCAGGAGCATCAACATCAAGTCCAAGGATTTCCCCAATTTTTTCTGCAGTGCTAGGGCCCCCAGGAGTACATAGATTGGGCTCAGCCTTTCTTTCTGCAACTGCTTGGGCATAAAGGTCACAGCCTGCATAGCCGCAGGCTCCGCAATTAGCCCCTGGCAGGACATCTCTCACCCTTTGTACATCCTCGTTTACTTCTACTTCAAAAACCCTTCCTGCGATGGTTAAAGCTAGGGCAAAGAAAAGCCCTATCCCACCAACAATATATATAGGCATCATAATATTTTCTAACATTGGTCACCTCACCCAAAAATTCCCTTAAAGCCGGAAAAGGCCAAAGACAAGAAGGCTGCTGTTATTAAGGCAATTGGAAGTCCCTTGAAAAACTTAGGGATATCAGAAGAATCCAATCTTTCTCTTATGCCAGCGAATATGATTGTTGCTAGCATAAAGCCTACACCTGCAGAAGCTCCATAAAGGGTACTTTGCCATAGGTTGTAGTCTTCTTGTACATTTATTAAAGCAACCCCTAAAATAGCACAGTTAGTGGTTATTAGGGGCAGATAAATTCCTAAAGTCATATAAAGACCTGGTAGAGTCTTTTTCATAAAAAGTTCAATTAATTGAACAAAGCCTGCAATAACCAAGATAAAGGTAATGGTTTGTAGGTACTCTAAATCGTTTGGTAAGAGTAAATAGTTATAGGCTAAGTTTGTAATAATTGAAGCGATAATCATTACAAATATGACCGCAACACTCATGCCCATTGCTGAATCTAATCTTTTGGAAACACCCAAGAAAGGGCAAATTCCTAGGAAATTAGATAAAACAAAGTTGTTCATTAATATGGTTCCAAAAGATATATAAATAATAAGTTTAAATGTTTCACTACTCATTTTTTTCACCCTCTTCCATTCTTGCACTACAGTGCATTGGGCACTCTGAACAATCTTCTATTTCTGTAGTTTTCTTTGTTATGGCACTAATTAAAGCCATAAGCATTCCTAGCACTAAAAAGGCTCCAGCTGGCATTATAAACATAGAAGGCATTGGCACACTTTTAATAATCTGCCAACCAAAAACTGAACCAGTCCCTAAAAACTCCCTTATTAACCCTATTACAGTAAGAGCAAGGGTAAAACCTAGTCCCATACCTAGACCATCTAAAAGGGAATACCAAGCATTATTCTTGCCAGCAAAAGCCTCAGCCCTTGCTAAGATAATACAGTTAACCACAATTAAAGGAATATATATGCCTAAGGCTTTATCTAAATCAGGCATATAGGCTTTCATTAAAAGCTGTAATATTGTAACAAAGCCTGCTATAACAGTGATATATATGGGTATTCTAACCTTATCAGGTATGACCTTTCTCATTAAAGAAATAATTATATTTGAAAGGACCAATACTAAAGTTGCTGCTAAACCCATCATTAGAGAGTTATTGGCTGTTGTTGACACAGCTAAAGTAGGACACATTCCTAAAACTAATATAAAGGTGGGATTTTCCTTAAAAATACCCTTGGAAAATTCCTGTAAAGATCTATTCTTCATTCTATCACCTCTTTAAAAATATCTAGGGCTTCTTTTACTGCTACCTTAACAGCCTCTGATGAAACTGTAGCTCGGGCAACATTGTCTACCCTAGTATCCAGATTGTCATCTTTTGAAAGCCCAATAAATTGACTGGTAAATTCTTCGTTTTCTACTTCAGTTCCTAGATTTGGAGTTTCTGAATTGTCACCAATCATAATGTTAACAATTTTACCCTCTTTATCTAAACCAACAAAAACAAGCATCTTTCCTCCATAGCCATTGGTAACAAGGGTTAAAACATAGCCTTTTTCACTTAAGCTTATCTTAGTTACATGGGCAGGCCCACTAAAAACAGACAAATCATACTTTTGTGTTACATCCTCAAAAGGAGCACCACCTGGAAGCACTATTGCCATGGCTTTTTGAGCCTCTTCTTCTGCAATTTTTTTAATAGCATTTTCGGTCAATTGATTGGTAAAGGCCAATAAGCCTACTACAATAACGGTTATAATAAACAAACTTAATATGGGGAATAAATACTTCTTCAATTTTTTACCCTCCCAAATGTTTTAGGACTGGTAAATCTATCAATTAAAGGAACAAGGGCATTCATAAAGATGATGGAAAAGGCTACCCCTTCAGTGTTTGAGCCAAAGGACCTTATAGCTGCTGTCATAAGACCTAGGCCAAAGGCAAATATGAATTTACCTTTTTTAGTCACTGGTGATGTTGTATAGTCAGTCGCCATATATATAGCACCAATCATAAGTCCTCCAGACAAAATACTAAACAGAGGATCTTCACCAAAAACAAATGCAAAAAGAGCTGTAGTTGCTATATAGGTCAAGGGAATTTCCCAACTTATGACCTTTCTTGCTAGAAGGTAAATTCCTCCAGCAATTAGGGTAATTGCAGCTGTTTCACCTAAACTTCCTGATGTTTTACCTAAAAACAGATCTAAATATGAAGGTAGCTTGTCAGCATCTACTATGGCTAAAGGAGTTGCTGATGCAATACCATCAGTAAAGGGAGCAACATATTCTGTCATCAAAGATGAAAATGAAACTGTTAAAAATATTCTAGCAGCTGCTGCTGGATTAAATATATTTTGGCCAATTCCACCAAAAATCATCTTGACTACAACAATTGCAATGAAAGACCCAATAACACTTAATATTATGGAAGATTTAACCGGTGGCATGTTTAAGGCCAGAATTAAGCCGGTTACTACACAGGATAAATCCCATTCTGTATGTTCTTTTTTAGCTATTAGATTATACAGATATTCAAAAAGTACTGAACTGCTTACAGATACCACAATTATAAGGGCGCTTATGTAGGAAAAATACACAACCGATATTATAGCAGTTGGCAATAGAGCAATTATGACATCAAGCATTATTCTACTGGTAGAGGATTTATCCTTTATATGAGGAGATGATGCAACTAAAAGTTTACCCATTTTTTGACCTCTCTTTTCTTAATAATTCTTTACCCATTTTGAAAGATTGGACCAGATGTCTTTTAGCTGGACACACATAAGAACAAACTCCACACTCTATGCAATTGCTTATATTAAGTTTTTCCAATTGTTCAACATCTTCTAAAAGAGCATACTTATTCATCATAAGAGGCATTAAGCTCATAGGACAATTTTCAACACATCTGCCACATCTAATACAAGCTGATTCCTTTTCTAGATTAAGTTCTTTTTTGGTCATAAAGAGAATAGCATTGTTTTGCTTAAGTAGAGGTCTATCAAAATCTCTAACTGTTAATCCATTCATAGGACCACCATAGAGAATTTTTGTTACATCCTCTTCTGAGCCATCTTCTTTTTTACAATAGTCATAAATATCTCTTATGGAAGTACCAAATATTATTTCGTAGTTCCCTTTCTTTTCTATGCCTTCTCCATCTATGGTGACTATTCTAGAAACTAAAGGCATACCACTTTTTATATAGTTGTTAATCATCATTACTGTAGTAATGTTCATTACCACAACCCCTATATCTATAGGAAGACCACCCATGGGAACCTTTCTTCCGGTCAAAGCATATATGAGCATCTTTTCTGCCCCTTGGGGATACTTGGTTTTTAATACTAGAGTTTCTATTCGTGAATCACCTTTGCATAAATCTTTTAAGATTTCTACAGCAGGCATTTTGTCATCCTCAATCCCTATGATGGCTTTTGGAATAGATAGCTTATCTAGACAAAGCTGGATTCCTTGAAATATCTCTTTGGACCTTTCTAAAACAGCCCTATAGTCGCATGTTATGAAGGGTTCACATTCTACCGCATTTATAACTAAAAACTCTGGAATTCTATCTCTTGTGTTTAGTTTTACATGGGTAGGAAAACCAGCTCCACCAAGACCGGTCATTCCACAATCTCTTATGGCTTGTAAGAAAAGTTCCTTGCTTGAGATATCAGGAATTTTAAGGTCAGGTAAAACCTCTTGTTTGCCATCTGTTTCAATGACAATACTTTTACTTTTCATCCCGTTATATAAAATAACATCCTTTATTTCTTTGACCTGCCCAGACACTCCTGAGTGAATGGGGGCTGAAACAAAGGCTTCTGAATCCCCTACTTTTTGACCAACATATACATAATCTCCCTTTTTAACAAGAGGAAGACAAGGAGCACCAATGTGTTGTTGCATAAAGATTTCTATGGTTTTTGGTAAGGGGAAATTTTCAACAGGGCTGTCAGCTGTAGACTTTTTATGATCTAAAACCACGCCACCTCTAAACTTAAATATCTTGTTTATCATTCTTTCTCCCAAAAATTATTCTCCCCCATTATATATCTTTTGTACATAAAAAAAAAGGACTTAAAGTCCTTTTTTTGCTAAAAACCCTTAGGTTCTTCTTATTCTTGTTCAAGCTGAATTCTATATTCATTTAAGGTTTCAGCATATTCTTCATAAGCCATTGAACCGTCTGTTGTAAAGTAGAAATATGTCTGAATCTTTTCTGTAAAAGTACCAATAATATCTTCAAGAGGTATAACTAATTCTTGCTGTTCCTTGTCACCTTTTATCTTGTACATGAAATGAACTTGTAAATCTGTTAAATCATCTCCAATGAAAACAAAACTGAAGTTGTCTGTTCTCATTTCGTCTCTGGTAATTTCTTTAGCACCAGCTTCTTCTCTGGCTTCATCAAATATAATCATGAAGTTGTCCCAGCTTTCAGATTCAGTATCTCTGCCTATTAGTGAAGGTAGGTTGTTAATTAATGTACCATCTATTTCAGATCCTACTAAAAGGTTTATACCCATGTTAGAAACTTCTGTTTCAAATGCAGTGATATATTGGCAAGAAAATAGATATTCGTTTTGTTGCCATATTTCATAGGTTTGATAAATCTGTTCATTTCTTTCTGTTTCAGGATTTAAGCCAATTATTTCATTACTTATTCTCAATCTAGCATTCAAAGTCTTTTGTCTACTAGCATTTTTAAAACCAGAAACTGTAGGTTTTTCAATACCAGGTTCCCCATATCTAGCAGTTGTTATCAAAACAGGTTTTATAACATACTGGTCTTCTAGGGTGTTTTCTGTGTTAATTGATGGTTTAGGTCTTAGATGATATGGTGTACATGAAGCCAAACCCACAACAAACACAAATATTAGAACAGCCGCCAACGTTAAAATTAATTTCCTTCTCATTTATTCCTCCCAATCAATAAGTAGAGTACTTTATACAAGATTATAGTACAAATATTATATTACTATTATACATTATTGTAAATCCGTTTTACAGATTTCTCCATATTGTTTATGTGATGTTTTATAGGAAAATTGTAAGAATGCTCTTTATAGCTGCAAATATTGTTTTTTTACCTTATCTATAAAAAATACACATGCTCTAAACATATGTATCTTTTGGCACGCCCGGGAGAGTTCGAATCCCCAACCTTTTGATCCGTAGTCAAACGCTCTATCCAATTGAGCTACGGGCGCATGCAAATTGTATATTAATACTTTTTTTGTGGTTTTACAAGGTCTAAACCATTTAATTTGTATATAGCTTTTGATTGTATTTAAATTTTTCTTAGCATTTACTAAAGACTTTTAATTTTATATAATAGTAAAACAAGGAAATTTTTTATGAAAAAGAGATTTGACCCCAAAGCCATTTTATATACCGATACCTTAACACCTGACCTTTTCCTGTCAGAATATCTTCCTTTACTTACATCTGATGCAGTAAAAATATATATGTATTCTATGTTTTTATGGAAAACCGAAGGGGAAGTAACTATTTTAAAACTAGAAAATAGACTTTCCTTTTCAAAAGAAAAAATCCTATCTGCCTTAGAAGAACTTAGCCAAAAGGAAATTATAACTTTGGTAGGTCAAGATATCCTTTTAAATGATATAAAAAGAATTGAATTAGATAGACTATATAAGGAAAAAACCAGCCTTGATAAGCAGTATATAGGTGAAAAGGAAGCTGTCATTTCTGCTATTAACAATCAATTCTTCGATGGGAATATGCCCATATACATGTATGCAAACATTGAAACTTGGTTTCAAAAGTATAAGTTTGAAGATGCTGTTATGATGATGCTTTTTACAGTTTGTAAGGAAAATGGGGTATTAACAAACAGTTATATAGAAACTGTAGCTAAAGACTGGTTTGAAAATGGTGTTAAAACAGAATTTGATTTGGTAGAGATGTTTGACCGTAGGGAAAAAATGAAGGACTCCTATTCCAAGATACAAAAAATGCTCAATAGAAAAACTGCCTTTACCCGTTTTGAAACAGATATTATAAATAAGTGGTTTAATGAATTTAATTTTTCCTATGAAATAGTGGAAGAAGCCCTTAAAAAAACCACTAGAATTTCTAACCCCAACATTGCCTACGTAGATAAGATACTTACTACCTGGTATGAAAACCAATTTGAATCCATTGAGGATGTTAAAAAAGAAAATGCCTTAAAAGACTTAACTACAAATGACTTAAGAATGATGGTCCATGAGCACTATCAAGAGATTAATTTGAAAAACTCTATGCTGTTTGAGACAAGAAAGTCTGAAGTTTTCGCAAAAGTTCCTAGAATTGAAGCCCTTTATAATGAAATAAATGACCTTTACTTTAAGCAAGCCTTTTCTGTGGATAAAAAATCTGTGGCAGAAGAAATTAAAGATAAAAAATATGAGATGTCTTTACTTTTTGAAAAGCACAAAATTCCAGAAAACTATTTAACCAGATCCTATGATTGTAATATTTGTAAAGATACAGGAATTGACAATGGAAAGGATTGTTCTTGCAAACTAGACTTTCTTAAATCCATTTCTAATAAGTAGTTAAAATAATCAGAAGTTTAATTTTTTGATTTTTTTCTTTTACTCTATGGCTATTATTGAAGTAGTAGCCTCTTTTTTATAGTTAAAATCATCTTTATCTGTGGCAAAAAAGAAGATTTGTCTGGTTTTTGATAAGTCCAAGAGAAACTCATAAGCTCTACTTCTTCTTTCTTTGTCAAAATAGACCAAGGCCTCATCTAAAAAGAGGGGAACTCTTTCATTTAAATCTAAACTTTCCAAACAAGCAAGCCTAAAGGACAAATAGACTTGTCTTAGAGTTCCTTGGGAAAAAGAATCAATCTTCCTTATTTTATTTTCATATTCATTGCTTAAACTCAAATCTTTTCCAATCTTAATTCCCTTGTATTTACCGCTAGTGATTTTTGAAAGATATTTGTTAAGTAAAATATTGATCTTTGGTAGTCTTTCTCTTTTTATTATATTAGCTGCTTCTTCTAGGCCTTTAATGGCTTGTTTAATGGCTTCTTGCTCTTTTAAAATAGCATTTATATCTTCTTCTATTTCACTTACCTTTTCTTCTTGTTCTGCAATGCTTAAGTTTTCTTCATAAAAGCGATTTATAGCTGCATTTATTACTGCTAGGTCTTGCTTCAAACTATCTAGACTCTTCTCATTTTCTTTTTCTTTCAAAGACAAATCCTTTAAATCTGTCTCATAAAAGCTTTGCTTTTCATAAAGACTCTCTATATCAGCTACATCTTCTTTTAATAATATGTCTTCAATTAAATCTTCATAGTGGCCCACTATCTCTAAAAAAGCTAAATTATCTTGTTCATCAATTTCCTTTTTTTCTATTTTTCTTCCCTTGTACCTGTATTTATCTTTAAGGCTTTTCTTTTTAAGAAGCACAAATATATATCCAGTTAAACTTACTAGAAAGAGGCTAACAAAAAGCCACTTATCTGGCATTGGTAAGCTGTAGGAAAGGATAATAAAAACTCCTGCTAGGATAGTAAACAAGAATAAGACAATCTTAGCTATCTTCAGACCTTTATGAATATCTTGCTTATCTTGTCTCTTAAAACTAGCTTCATTATCCCAGTTTTCTAAAATCTTTTCTTTTTTTAAGTTATCTATCTTATTTTTATACTCATGAACTTTTTCAATACTTTTTGATGTCTCTTCATATATTTTATGGCTTTGTTCCTTTTGGAGATTTGTTTTAGCTTTTTCAATTTTCTTTTCAAGTTTTCTTTTTTCTTCTAGGTATTCATAAGCTTTTAAGTTTTCTTGTCTCATTCTTTCTAGCTCTTGTTTTTCCCTAGATAGTTCTTCTTCTTTTAGGTTAAAGGGTCTTGCTTTAGTTCTAGTATTTCCTAAAGAGGTGTCATATTTTTTTAAAGCATTTATGGCATCTGTTATGGATATATCCTCTTGTCCACTTTCACCAATGTTTATTAGTTTTTGAGCTAGCTCAGCTTTACTTTCATAATTTACTATACTTTTATCTTGACCTATAAAGGCTGTGTTGATAAAGGTATCTAAATCAAGGCCTAAAAGATCTTCTCCCACTAGGTCCAAAGATTTATCAAAAGAAAACTTATATGATATTTCTTGATTTTCTTGATCAAAGATTTGAATACTCTTGTTTTCAAAATCTCTTTCTATACGTAATAGTCCCCACTTTTCTGTTTGAACTATTAGATAGCCTCCATATTGGTCTGTATACCAAGGCTTATACTTTCTATACTCTGGTATTGAACCATCTTTTCCCTCTCTCTCATTTTTTTTGTGGCCGTAGAGTATGGCTTTTATAAAAGACATAAGGGTGGTTTTTCCCCCTTCATTAGGCCCAATAAGAAGATTCATACCTTCATGAAAATCAAAGGTCTTATCTATAAACTTTCCATATCCAAAAATATGTGCACTTAAAATTTCCATAACTCTTCTAAATTTTCTTTGTCCAATGCCCTTTTCCCTAAGTCTAAAGCTCTATTGAGAATCTCCTTTTCTTCACTGTTAGTGGAATCTAACTTGTTCTTAATCAGATTTTCAAACAGCTCTTTAAGACCAAAGGCCTCATTTTTATAAGCTTCTTTTTTCTTTTCTATGGTCTCATCTATTATCTCTACAAAATCATAGTGACTAAATTCAGGCACTTCTTGCTTATCATCTCTAAGGCCCTTTAGAGTAATTCTATAAAAGTCTCTTGTTGAAGGATATTGTTTTTCAAATTCTTTTATTTCTTCTAAGCTTAAAGTGAGGTTAATAAATTTCCTATCATCACTTTTTACAAATTCCGCCTTCTGGTCTTCTAGATTTTTCTTAAAATAGCCATGGTCTCCTTCTTGGTCAAAGCTTAGAGCACATAGACTACCTGGATTATATACATTATCTTTTTTATACATCCTATGATTATGTCCTAAGGCCACATAGTCAAAAGCTATTTTTTCTAATTTATTTGAAGATACCTGGTTGTATGTAGAAATGCTTAAATCCACATCCCCATGTAAGAGTAAAATGTTGTAATAGGTAGGATCTATTCTAAAAGATTCCAAAACTTCTAGTTGGCCTCCTCCTGTATCATAGCCTATTCCATATACCCTAACTTTTTCCTCTTCAAAACTCACATAAGACTTATGCCTTCCTAAAATATGGACATTAGAAGCCCAATCAAAAGATGCATAATAGGAGTTTTTGGCTAGGGGGTCATGGTTTCCTGCAATCAATACTATTTGACTATTTATACTCTCAAAGAGTCCATTAATCTCTTTTATTCTTTTTAAAGGAGTGTAATTGTGCTCATAGAGATCTCCACAAATGAATATAAAATTTGGTTCCTCTCTTTTAGCTTTTAAAAGGACATCTAAAAAACATGAATAAACTTCGTCTCTTCTTTTTAGGGGCAATCCTCTTTTTTTAGCTAGAAAATGATAAGGGGAATCTAGATGTATATCAGCTAGATGAAAAAAACTTATATTCATTTTACTCCTCTTCAAAGGTAATTATGACATTAGCAATTGAGTATTCTTTTACATGGGAAAGGCTAATGGAAATTTCTTTAAGTGTGGGGAAAAGAGCCTTTACCTTTTCACTCAAATTAACCAAGGGCTTTTTATTTTGATTGTTTAATATCTCAATATCTATAAAACTAATATCCTTACCAAAGCCAAGGCCTAAGGCCTTTGCAACTGCCTCTTTACCTGCAAACCTTGCGGCAAAGCTCTCATACTTTTGAGCCTTTTTTGATAAACAATATTCAATTTCTTTAGCACTATAATTTTTCTCGATAAATCTTTTGTTCTTTATGATTGCTTCTTGGATTCTTCTATTTTCTATTATGTCGGTGCCACAGCTTACTCTCATTTTAAACCTTCCGCACTTTTGGTTATGTAGATATTTACATATTTTCCCAACAAGCTGGTATAAGCAAAGCTAGCTTCTCTCATTTCCTTGTATAAGGCTACAACCGCTGAACCAGAGCCGGTCATAAAAGCAGTTATGGGTTTTGTGTTTTTAAGGTCCTCTAGAGCTATAGCTATAGAGGGCTTATGAGGTACTACAGCATCTTCAAAAATATTGATAACCTTATCTTTTAAGGCTAGAGCATTATTCTTTTCAACCTGCTCTTGAATGTAGTCCATATCAGGCCTTTTCTTTTCTTTCAATTTCCCATATTCTTTATAGGCCCATTTGGTTTCTACCGAATCCTTTGGCTTTATAATCACAAACCAATTATTAGAAAAGTCCTTAAGGGGCTTTAAAATATCACCCTTGCCAGTAACCCTTTGGGTTCCCCCTCTAACACAAAAGGCCACATCAGACCCTATCTCTGTTGCCATCTCTTCTAATTCTTCGATGGTTAAACCGGTATTGAATAAAAAGTTTAAACCTCTTAGGGTAGCAGCTGCATCAGCACTACCTCCTCCTAAACCTGCAAAAACTGGAATAGTTTTATAGAGATCAATTTTGATACCCTTTTTAATTCCAGTTTTGTTTAGAAATAGTTTTGTAGCTATATATGCTGAATTTTCATTTTTCTTAATGCTTGTATCGTCACACCAAAAGGCAATCCCCTTTTCTTGTTCAGTAAAGGTTATTCGGTCTCCCAGCTCAACTGTTTGCATTATGGTGTCAATCTCATGATAACGGTCAGGCCTAAGACCCTTTATGTCCATGCCAATATTAATTTTTGCATGAGCCTTTTGTACAATCATCTTAAAAGTCCAATACTACTTTTACCGCTGTACCCTCTTGCATCATTTTGAAAGCATCATTAATATCTTCCATTGGTATTTCATGAGTTATTACATGATCTATAAAAGAAGAATTGTCCTTAAGGAAATTTTGCATTTGATACCAGGTTTCATACATTCTTCTTCCATTAATTCCTCTTAAGGTTATACCTTTAAAAATAATGTCTTTACCTAAGTCGAGGGTTACATTTCCTGGAGGTATACCTAAAATAGCCATATCTCCTCCATTTTCAATAAGTTCCAATCCTAGTTGAAGGGCAGATGGAAAGCCACTCATTTCAAGAACAACCTCTGGCTTATTCCCCTTAAAGGCTTCCATTATTTGTTCTTTATGGTCTTTTTCTAAGGGATTTATTACCACATCAGCTCCCGCTTTTCTTGCTAGCTCAGCTTTAAAAGGATGAGGTTCACTTACAACCAATCGGGCAGCTCCAAAGTTTCTTGCAATTGCTGTAGCAAAAAGACCAATAGAACCTGCTCCAGTTATTAAAACATCTCTTGAAGAAATAGGCTGAGAGGCCACTGTATGCATGGCATTTCCCAAAGGATCCATAATGGCTGCATGTCTATCTTCAATCTTATCGTCTAGTGGCCAAACATTATAGGCGGGCATTTTTATATATTCTGCAAAACACCCATCCCTATCAACCCCTATAATCTCCACATCCTCGCAAATGTGTCCTCTTCCTGTCCTACAAAGCTTACACTTTTGGCAGGTTATATGTCCTTCTGCTGATACTCTTTGTCCAACATAAAGAGAGGTAACACTTTTACCCACTTCCACTATTTCACCTGCAAACTCATGTCCAATAGTTAAAGGGGGCTTAATTCGATTTTGTGACCATTCATCCCAGGTGTAAATATGGAAATCTGTGCCACAAAGACCTGCTTTTTTCACTTTTATTAATACTTCATTTTCATTGATTTCAGGTACAGGTTTGTTCGTTAGAACTATGTTGCCCTTACCCTCTTTTTCTTTAATAATAGCTTTCATAAAATCTCCTTAAAATACCCCTTGATTTTATCATATTAAAGGGTAAATGTTAATTACTTTGCTTTCTTTTCCTTTTTTTGTTTAGCTCCTTTTAGCCTATTTAACTTATCCACTTTTATCTTTTACTGCTTAAAATCTAGGTAAATAGTGTATAATTTTACTTATGAAAAAGCTTTTTGAAAAACTCTTAGAATACAAACTCTTTCGAGAACTCTTTTTAATATTTAAGTATGGCTTAGTAGGTATTGTTAATACTGCTGTTACTACAGTAATCTTTTTAGTGCTAAATAAGCTGGGCTTCAGTTATCTTCTTTATACAATAATAGGCTATGCTTGTGGGATTCTATTGAGCTTCTTTTTAAACCTTTATTTTACATTTAGAAAGTCTCAAGAAGAAGGTTTTGCAAAAAAGATGATAACTTTTTTTACTATTAGCTTAACCTTATTAGCTCTAGTCCAGCTAATACAATACTTACTAATAGATAAGTTGGAATTAAAAGAATGGTTGGGTGTTGGCCTAGGTATGGTCTTTTATACTGTAACAGGCTTTTTACTCAATCGAAATCTAGTATTTAAGTATAAAGACCAAGAAAACAAAACAAGTGAGATAAACAATGAGCATGAACCAGAGAATAATTGAACAGATAGAATTTATAAAAGAAATTGATAAGCTAAAAAACATTTTGCGTATGACCTTAGTAGGAGATTCTAGCAGACGTGAAAATGATGCAGAACATTCTTGGCATTTAGCTATGATGGCTCTTATTCTTCATGAATACTCAGAAAAGTCCATTGACTTAAATAGAGTTATAAAAATGCTCTTAGTTCATGATTTAATTGAAATATATGCTGGAGATACCTTTGCCTATGATCCAAAAGCCCTAGTAGATAAGGAAAAAAGAGAAAAAGAGGCTGCTGACAAGCTTTTTTCTCAACTGCCAGCTGATCAAGAAAAAGAGTTTTATGAGCTTTGGACCGAGTTTGAAAAAATGGAGACTAATGATTCTCTTTTTGCCAATGCCATGGACAGATTGCAGCCCTTTATAAGTAACGTTATGACAAATGGTCACACTTGGGAATTTGGTAATGTGACCAAAGTTCAGATTCTAACAAGAATGGCCCCAATAAAAGATGCTACTCCTAAATTGTGGCCATATATCCTTGATACAGTATCTTCTTTGGAAAAAGAAGGATTAATTAAAAATTAATCTATTTAATTTCTAAAACCTTGTAGCCTGCTCTTTCAACAGCATCAATAATTGCTTGGTCATCTTGGCTAGTTTCAACAAGAGCCATATTCTTTCTATGACTTACCTTGGCCTTAGTGTTATCTAACTTATCTAATTCTGCCTGAACTCTACCAGAACAATGGCTACAGCTCATTCCTTCTATAATAACTTTCTTTTTCATATTGTCATTTGCTCCTTTTTTACTATTTTCAACCTTAAAGGCTCTTAACCTAAGGGCATTTGCAACTACACTTACTGAGCTTAAACTCATAGCTGCAGATGCAATCATAGGACTTAACTTTATACCAAAAGCATTGAATAGGACTCCCGCTGCTAAAGGTATGCTTATAGTATTATATAAAAAAGCCCAAAAGAGGTTTTGCTTAATATTAACAAAGACTTTCTTGCTCAACTGAATTGCGGTTACCACATCCTTTAGACTGCTTCTCATTAAAATAATATCAGCAGACTCAATTGCAATATCGGTTCCTGCTCCTATGGCTATACCAACATCAGCAGCGACTAAGGCTGGTGCATCGTTAATACCATCGCCAACCATAGCGACTATTTTACCTTCACTTTTAAGCTTACTTACTTTTTCTTCTTTTTCTGTTGGCATAACACCAGCAATAACCTCTGTCACTCCCACAGTCTTTGCCATAGCCTTAGCAGGTTTTTCATTATCTCCTGTTAGCATTACAACAGATATTCCCATTTCTCTTATTGCATTTATAGCTTCTAGGCTATCATCTTTTACCTTATCCCATATGGCAATAAGGCCAAGGACATCTTCATCTTCTGCAACAAATACTGGGGTATAGCCCTTGTTGGCATATTGTTCATATTTATCTTCTATTTTTTCTAAATCTATTCCATTTCTTTCTAAGAAACGTTTGTTACCAACCCTGTAAAACTTTCCATCTATAATTCCTTGCAAACCTTCTCCTTGTAAGGGATGAAAATCTTCCACATCCTTGTATGCCAGCTCTCTTTGTTTGTTCTTTTCTAAGATTGCATCTGCCAAAGGATGCTCAGACATTCTTTCCAAAGATGCAGCAACTTGAAGCATATGATTTTCATCATTTTTTACACTAAACATATCTACCACTGTAGGTTTACCTTCAGTTATGGTCCCAGTTTTATCCAGCACAATAGTATCTGCTTTATGAAGTACTTCAAGGGCCTCTCCTGTTTTAATAAGAATATTGTGCTCAGCAGCCTTTCCGGTTCCAACAATTACTGATATTGGAGTTGCTAGACCTAAAGCACAGGGACAAGAAATAACTAAAACTGATATGGCTAAAGAAAAGGCAAAGTCAAAGCCTTGACCTCTTAGAAGCCAGACTACAAAGGATATGATTGCTATTAAGGTAACAGCTGGTACAAACCACTTGCTTATTTCATCAGCAATCTTTGCAATAGGAGCCTTGTTCATTGAAGAGTCTTCTACCAGTTGCACAATTTTTGCCACTGTTGTGTTCTCTCCAACCTGCTCTGCTCTAAAGATTAGATAGCCTGACCTGCTAATACAACCTGCAATTATTCTATCTCCAACCTTCTTCTCTTCAGGTAAAGGCTCTCCTGTTACGCTGGACTGATCTATAAATCCAAAACCTTCTACCACCGTTCCATCACAAGGAATTGAGTCTCCTTGTCTAATAACTACCAGATCATTTTCCTGAATATCTTCGCTAGCTACACTTATTTCTTGGCCATCTTTTAAAATCACTGAAGTCTTAGGAGTAAGGTCCATTAGCTTTTTAAGGGCTTCTCCAGTTTGCTTTTTCTTTTTGCTTTCAAAATATTTACCCAAGGTAACCAAGGTCAAAATCATTGCAGCTGACTCAAAGTATATGTCATGAACATAGGCTGCTGTTGGGTCTTTTTCTATTAAAAGTTTGACCAGTATATAGATACCATAAATAATGGCTGCTCCAGCTCCTGCTGCAACTAAGGAATCCATGTTAGGGTTTAGTTTAAATATTTGAATTGTTCCTCTAATAAAGTAGTCTTTATTTAAAAAAGCAATTACAAAGGTTAGCACCATTTGAACAGAAAGGTTTAGTACCATATTTGTAATCAGTATGGAGGGTATGGGCAATCCTATCATTGGACCCATAGCTATATACATGATAATAAGTAACAAAACAATGGATGTAACTATCCTATGTTTCATCTTTTTTTCATCTTCTATATATTCATCACCTTTTTTGATTCCGTAGCCTTCTTTTTTTACAGCTTTTTCTATATCAAACTCGCTTACAAGACTTTCATCAAATATTACTTTTAATGTGCCATTTGAAAGATTAACTCCTGCTTGTTCTACTCCTTCTAATCCTTTAACGGCACTTTCTACGTGTGCAACACACACTGAACAGGTCATGCCTGTTACATACAGCTTCTTTTCTGCCATTTATATCACCTCTTACCTGTTATACAGGCTCCCAACCCATAAACTCATTGGGAATGTCAATTTTCACTTTAGTACCCTTTCCCAGGGTGCTTTCAACCTCTATATTTCCCTGATGAAGATCTATTATTCTTTTTACTAAAGAAAGTCCTAATCCACTTCCTTCTTTAGAATGAGAGGTATCTCCCTTGTAGAATTTTTCAAAAATTCTTTCTTTAGTCTTCTCATCCATTCCTTGCCCTTCATCTTCAATTTCAACACTGACAATATTGTCATTACTATACATTTTAACATAAACTCGTGAATTTTTATCAGAATAGGCAATTGCATTGCTTAAAATGTTTATCCATACCTGTTGCATAAGCTCTTCATCTGCAAATAGAGATACCTCTTCTAAGGACATATTAAAGTCTATTTGCTTTTCACTCCAGTCTGGTTCTAAAAGAAGAACAGACCTTCTAAGCTGTTCATCCAAGGCATACAGACTTTTGCTAAAGACCATTTCCTGACTTTCTAGTTTGGAAAGTCTTAGTATATTAAAAGATAGATTAGACAGTCTTTCAGACTCTTCTACAATAATTTTTAGATATTCTTTTCTTTCTTCTTCACTTAAAGACTCATTTTCTAACAACTTTGCAAAGCCTAAAATAGATGATATGGGGGTTTTAAACTCATGGGATACATTGCTAATAAAATCTTTTCTTAGATACTCAATACTTTGTAGCTCTTTAGTCATTTTATTAAAGCTCTCGGTTAACTGTCCTATTTCATCTTGAGAATCATTAAAAACCTCAACATCAAAGTTTCCCTTGGCTACTTCTTGAGTTGCATTATGTAATTGAATAATGGGTCGCATGGCTTTAGTACTTATCCCCATTATAATTAACATAAAAAAGACTATTGAAAACAAGAGGGCATAAGCCAACATCATGGCATAGTTTCTAAAAATATTGTTCTCTAACTGATAGCCAATGTATAAATAGCCCTCTTCTATCTTAACTAAAGAATCTCCCACAGGAAGTACTCTTTGTTTTAAAAAGATTATTTCTCCATTTTCTAATTTAGCTATATCATCTTGAGTAAGAGGAAAGCTTGAAACATCCTCTATTAGTCTAGCTGGATAAAGGGCATTGTATGTAATAGCAATAAGTCTTTCTAAGGGAAGGTCTGTCTCTTTTTTTGCACTTATTATGGTTTCTGCTACATAACTTTGATTGTCTTTTATTCCCTTTATAAAGCTAGTATTAGAGGTTAAAATAGCTCCCATATATGCAAACATAGAAGCAATAACAATTATTACTAAAAGAAATAAAGAGAGTTTTGATTTAAGTTGCATCTTTCTTTTCCGCTTTGTAGCCCAGTCCTCTCACTGTTATTATTTCAAACTCTTGGATGTCGCTTAGTTTTTCTCTAAGTCTTTTAATGTGTACATCCACAGTTCTTTCATCTGTATCTGTGTCTAAACCCCAAATGTCATCCATTAATTGTTGTCTGGTAAATATCTTTTTGGGATAACTTAATAGTTTAAACAAGAGTAAAAACTCCTTTTTAGGCAGGATTAAACTTTCATTTTCCCTACTTATACTCAAAGTATCATAATCCAAAACTACATTTCCTACTTCAATTTTATGTTCATTGGCTATTTTAGACCTTCTTAAAAGGGCATTTATCCTAAGAAGCATTTCATCAATATTTATGGGCTTTACCATGTAGTCATCAGTTCCTGCTAAAAAACCCTTTCTTTTATCATCCAAAGTATCCTTTGCAGTTATCATTAAAATAGGCATAATGTAGCCAGCCTCTCTTAAAGATTGGGTTAACTCATAACCATCCATATGGGGCATCATAATATCGCAGATAACTAAGTCAGCATTAATGCTTTCTAAAACTTCCAAGGCCTCTTGTCCATCATTGGCTGTGTAGGCATTGTATCTGTTTTGCTTTAAGACTGTTTCTATAAGTTTTCTTAAGTTTTTGTCATCTTCAACTATAAGTATGTTAAACATTACATCACTTCCTATATTTAATTATATCATTATTTAGAAAAACCTGTTTAATACTACTTAACTATAAAAGAAATAAAAAAGCTGAAAAAAGATATCTATCCCTTTTCAGCTGTTTTTTAATAATATATATATTCTATCTTCCTCTTAGCCCAGCAATTTCATCTACAGGAAGAGAAAAGACTACTGCATGGGCATCTGTTTCATCCCCTGCTTTTTCCATAATAGCTTTCATGATATCTTGCTTGTTTTCTACTTTTGCAAGAATATAAATCATATCTTTTTCTTCAGCTATGGAAAAACCGAAAAATCTTTCCTTTGAACCTGCTTCCACTTCTTTTGCAGATACAACAGTTCCTCCTTGAGCATTAGCACTTCTTGCTGCTTCCATAACCTTTTCTGAGGTGCCTTTTTCGGTTATAACTATAATTAATGAATAATTTGCCTTTTCCACTTTATCCCCTCCGCTTAAATCAACTTCATCCTCTTTTGAAAAATATTTAACTCCCCTCTTTCCACCAATGCTCTGTAAGGGGATTGTAAATGCAATTCCATTTCCTGGCACTTCTAGATCCATATCATAAACAAGATCATGCATTATCTTCTCTTTTTTTGCACAGTCTGCTATAGCATGGAACATAATTTTTTCAGTTTTTTCAATTCCTAAATAATCTAAAACCTTTTTTTGTGCTGTTCCTTTACAAAAATCAGATAAAACAAGATGCATTCTATTAACTTTGAAGAATCTATGATATGCCTCTTCAAACTCTCTATTTGTTATGATTATCATATAAAACATTTGCTTATACCTCTTTCAAATCCCTAAAAATCTATAATATCTTCTTTGTCTGTTTCTTGACTTCCTATAGCCTCTTTTTGCATTCTCTTGATCTTATTCCTATAAACTAATCCTAAAACCTGCAGTGCAATCAAAGGAGTCATTGCAACCATAGCAACCAAGCCAAAAGCATCAACAGCTACATTTCCGCCAGCTCCAAGACAGACTCCTATACCCATTGGAAGTAAAAATGTAGCAGTCACTGGTCCAGAGGCTACACCTCCGGAGTCAAAAGCAATTGCTGTAAAAATGGGTGGAACAAAAAAAGTAAGAACCAAGGCTATGGCATATCCAGGTATCAATAAATACATCAAAGGCATCTGGGTAAGAATACGTAACATTGCTAACCCTATGGATGTGGCAACCCCAACAGACAAACTGGTTGAAATAGCCTTTTTAGGTATGGCACCAGAGGTTATTTCCACCACTTGTTTGGTTAAAACATGGACTGCTGGCTCTGCTAGAACTATAAAATAACCGGTAAGCATTCCGATAGGAATCATTAGCCACTTGAATTTTGAAGATGCAATAATTTCTCCAAGAAGTTGGCCTACTGGCATAAAGCCTACATTAACTCCGGTTAAGAACAAAACTAAGCCTACATAAGTATATATAATCCCAACAACAATCCTTATCACTTGACCTTTTTGTAGTTTTAAAACTGCCAGTTGAAAAACTAAGAAAAAGATCACAATTGGAAATAGAGCAAAGGTTACTTCCTTCATTCTAATAAAAACATCAGAAATGAAAAACTCAGTTATTTCAATGGTATTTACAGCTTCTTTTATAGGTTCTGCTACATAGGCAACATCATCACCCTTGTAAATAATACCTAATATAATAACCGATAAAATAGGTCCTGCAGAACATAATCCTACCAAACCAAAGCTATCACTTTGAGCATCTTTGTCCGCTCTAATAGAAGCCGCCCCTACTCCTAGGGCTAATATAAAGGGGACTGTCATTACTCCTGTTGTTACACCACCAGAATCAAAGGCCACTGCCAAGTAATCTTTAGGTGCAAAAAATGCTAATACAAAAATGACAGCATAGGTTACTAATAAAATATAGGATAATTTTATTTTAAAAATTATCCTAAGCAATGCTACAACTAGAAAAAATCCTACTCCTACACCTACAGTTATAATAAGAACCTGATTAGGTATGCTTGGAGCTTGTTGGGCCAGGACAGTCAGGTCTGGCTCAGCAACAGTAACAGAAAAGCCCACAATAAAGCTAACTAATACAATTAACCAGACCTTTCTAGACTTAATCATTTCTGCCCCTACATACTCACCAATAGGCATCATAGCAATATCTGCACCTAGTGTGAAAAGCCCCATTCCAATAATCAACATGGCTGTACTTAAGATAAAAGCCAGCATAATTCCACTGGTAATGGGGAAGAAAATAAAACATAGGACAAATACTATTATTGCTATAGGAAGGACAGAAAGAAGAGATTCTTTCAGTTTTTCTCTCAAAATAGTAGTGTTGTGCTTAATAAATTCACGATTTTCTTTAAACATTATAACTCCCTGTTATGAAGGTCTTTTTATAATATCACGCTTCTATTTATGAGGTAAACAAGTTTTAGGAAATTCATTAAAAACTTTTTTCTATATTTCTATCTTACCACTAGAGTATTCCCAAAGATAAAGACTTGCTACAGTGGCATAGGGAGAATAGATTTGCCTGTGTTTTTCAAAAGTCTTAATATCAAGATTCTCATATCCATAAAGAGCAGACATGCCTCTTTTTATAGCTAAATCTTTAAAACTTATTACATCTGGCCTTTGCAAACAAAAGATTAAAAGCATTTCGGCTGTCCATTCCCCAACCCCTTTTAGCTTTATTAACTCTTTTGTCACTTCAATATCGCTCATTTTTCTAAGGGCTTCTAAATCAATCTCTTTATCCACAACCTTTTTTGCTAAACTCATCATGTATTCTACCTTCCTAAAAGAAAGGCCTACTTTTTGAGTCTCTTCAGGTCCTAAGGCTAAAAGGTTCTCTGCATTTATTGGATGGCACTTTTCTTCTAACCTAGCCCAAACACTTCTATGGGCAGCTGAAGATATTTGTTGTCCTGTAATATGAGAAATCAATGAAGTAAAGATATCTTCTCTCACTGGCCTGTAAATATGACCTCTTTTTTCTATAACCCTTCCTAAGATAGGATCTTTACTTGCCAAATATTCTTTTTCTCTATTTCCATATTCAAAATACATAAGCACCTCTAATTTCATAACTATTTCCTAAATACATCCACGCCAGCACATAAACCTACAATGTATATCTGAACATTTCCAAACTTACCAGAATTTGTTTGAATCTCTTAAAAAACAATGATACCATTAAAAAATACTGAAAATACGTTTTCCTTAAAGAAAGAGGTAAAAGTGGTAGATATCTTTTTTAAATCATTGTTAATAGGATATTCAGGAGCGGTAATGCCCGGCTCTCTTTTAACCTATACTCTGGATAAAAGCATGAAAACTGGAGTTAGAGCTGGAATCCTTCTTTCTATTGGCCACGCTATTTTAGAATTCTTTTTAGTTATTCTACTATTTTTAGGTTTGGGTAAATACTTAAGTAGTCCTCTTGGAACCTTTATCATTTCTTTAGCTGGAGGTCTTCTTCTTTTGTTTTTTGCTTTTACTTCTTTAAATGATTTGAGAAAAGGAAATATAAAACTCGAAAGTGATAGCCAAGAAAAAGAAAGCAACTCTAATTTGCTTCTTGGAGGTGCCCTAGTTAGTGCAGCCAATCCCTACTTTATCGTTTGGTGGGCTATTATTGGATTAAGTCTTTTAACTAGTGCCTATGCAGCCTTTGGTTTTTTAGGCATTGCTCTTTTCTATTTTGGACATATTTTTTCTGATTTAAGCTGGTACATCTTTGTATCTATCTTGGTCTCAAAAAGTAAGAAGTTTATTAACCTTAAGGTCTACAAGATTATTATCCTTCTTCTTTCTCTAGCCTTAATCTACTTTGGTGCTAGCTTTCTTGTATCAGCCTTTACTAATCTGCCTTTTTAATAAAAACTGCTAAAGACAAGATATTATTACCCTTTTAATTTCTTTAAGAACCTTCATAATCCAATTCTTTAATTTTACATCTATGCCAAGCCTTTGATATGAGGGGTGAACTATCAAATCTTGAATATAGGTATTGATGATACTATTAAAATAGTATCCACCACTATGAATTAAGTGCTATATTGCAGTTTTTTCATAGTGCATCACCAATGTTTTATGAATCCTTAAGTTGCTCTTGTTTTTCCTTATTATGTAGAAACGTTAAAGATGAATAAATTAGGTTGAATTTATTATCAAATTCTATTTTGAAAAATCTCCATAGATTAATTCTACATTAGATTTAACTAATAAATTTAATTGACATCGTTCAATTGTCTTTTTAGAAAGATCGGTTCCAACAAGTTTTTTCATAATTTACTATTTTTTATTTAATATTTGCTTAGAACATCCAAATCTAGTAAAAACTCTTTTAAACTAATTAATAGGAACCCGTTATCATCATAATGTGCTCTAAAATTATCGTTAATTATTATAATCTTTTTAAATGAATCGTTAATGTTAATCAGCGATTTCTTTTCTTGATCTTTTTTTTCTTTTGAAAGCATTTGGTAGGCTGATTGAATATAGTATTTTAGATTCCCTTTATTAATAACAAAATCAACTTCTAGTTGTTTTCTTTTAAAAGTTCCACCAATTTTTTCATTAATTTCAACAATACCTACATCAACACTATAGCCTAACATAATTAATTGATTATAAATAATATTTTCCATTATATGTGTCGGTTCATATTGTCTAAAATTTAGTTTAGCATTTCTAATGCCAATATCAGTATAATAATATTTTGAATTTGCTCCAATATATTTTCTACCTTTAATATCGTATCTGTTAGCTTCACTTATAATAAATGCGTCTTTTAAATGGTCTATATGTCTAGAAATAGTTTGGCTACTATATTTTTTATTTAGTTCACTTTTAAACGTTTTTTCAATCTTAGTTGTGTTTGTAAACGACCCAATACTAGATGCAATTATAGTGGTCAATTTATCTAGTTCGTCAGTATTTCTTATATGATTCCTTTCAATTACATCTATTAGATAAGACTCATTAAATAATTTTTTTAAGTACAATTTTTTTTCTTCATCAGACTCAATGCTATAAACATTTGGAAGCCCACCATAAATTTGATATGTTTCGTATAGCATCTCAAAAGGCTTATCGATGCTTTGTTTTATTTCATATAAAGATAGGGGCATAACATGAATTTGATGTCCTCTACCTCTAAACTGGGTCAATATGTCTTTAGATAACATTTTGGAATTACTGCCAGTTACATATACATCTACATTTGTTTTTCTTAATAGCTCATTTAAAACCTCATAAAAGCCAATATAATCATTTTTCAAATAAGGGTTTTCAATTTGTTCTACATATTGTATTTCATCAATAAAAACATAATTGATTTTATCTTCCAATAAATTCGAATTAATATATTCCATTAAAGCAAACGGATTTCTATATTCTAAACTAGTCATTGAATCTAAATTTATTTTGATTATTTGATTTTGATTAATTTGATCTTCATTAATTAAATAATTATAAAATAATTTATTTAGAAGAAAGGATTTACCAACTCTTCTAATACCTGTAATCACTTTAATCATTCCGTTGCCTTTGCTTCTTATTAACTTATTTAAGTAGAAATTTCTGTCAAAATGCATCTCTATCTCCTTTTTTTGCAACAATTGCAATTTTATCACTTATATTTTACAACAAACGAGATTCATTTGCGACAGATATCACTTATTTTTGCAATAATTGCAAAAAATTCAGTTAATTGTAAAGTAGGATAACTAGTTCTTTGGATATCCTCTTATCAAGCCGTACGTGCCCTTTTAAGGCAATCTCACCACACCCTTTGTTCTACTTCACTTGTTTCCGGCAGTACTCAGCTATCTGTCAAACAATGCCTGTCCATAGATACTATGCCATTTAAACGTAAGCGTATTTCATACAAGGTTAATCATATGTTTTCGTCTTAACGTTCAACCAGCAATCCACAAATATTTAACAATCTGCTATACAATTTCACTGTATTCGGATTTTTCAAATTAGAGTCTTAAAGAAGGCTTGTAGTTCATTGTTTTAATCTGGGTAATTAATTGTTACTTTGTTATCCCCCATATAAAACTCGCAGCTCATATTGTCAAATAAACCTTCAACAGGTTTAA
Organism: uncultured Clostridiaceae bacterium; assembly: GCA_964563155.1. Taxonomy (GTDB): domain Bacteria; phylum Bacillota; class Clostridia; order DUPQ01; family DUPQ01; genus DUPQ01. The sequence continues at coordinate 161,699 of CAZLVL010000002.1, forward strand.
AGGTATAGGTTTTAAAGCCATCATCTGTGTCAATTCCTAAAAAATATTTGAATGCTATTGTCGCTGGTGCTCCGCTCCAGGCATGATTTTTAGTTCCAAGAATAAAAAAATCTTCCCAAAGGGTGCTGTTCTCGTTAACAGCTAGGTTATAGTATCTTGATACCATCCTACGATAAGCTTCTTCTATGTACCCCATTTGACATAATGCTTCCAATACAAAATTTTCCATAAAAACCGTAGCATTGAAAACCTTTAACAATATTCCTTTTATTTTTTCATAGTTTTCTTTCTCACACAAGCCGGCTAGTACTGCCACAGCATTTGCACGATCATCGACAACGTCTTTACTGGCATAATAAGATCCCTTCCAAAACCTTTTGTTAAAGTTAGAGCCTATCTGCTCTATCCGCTCATTAATAAATGAGTCATATCGATGATCATCGAGCAAGTCTGCCACTTTTTTTACAAATTTCAAAGAAGAGTAGTACCATGCATTTTCCAAAACATCCTGATCAACATTGTACAAGTGATCAAACCAGCTCCAGTCGCCATTTCTATGTTTTAAAAGACCACTTTGCATTTCCCAAAGCATCAAATATTTAACAGATGGCTCGAAACTAAGTTTAAGAACATCCAAATCATTGGTATACTTGTAATATGTGGAAATAATTCCATACTCACCGATTGCAATAAGACTTTGTGCAGGCAACTCGCTCGAGTGAACACCGGGCACACATCCCACCAGCTTGTCTCCCTTACGTAAATTGATAAAATCATAAATACACTTCTTAAGCAGTTTTTGAGCACTTTGGCTAAGAAGGAAAAAAACCTGAGGCGCCTGAACTGCAACATCACCAATCCACTGTCCACGTTCCCGATCGGGGCAATCCATAAAATTATCTCTCATGCATACATATAAAGTACGTGCGGCCTTTTCAACCAATCTATTTGTAATATCACATGAACAGTGAAATTTACCGATTATATCGCAATCATAGCCTGTGTCAAAATACCCAATCTCCATAATCTCAATATCTTGGTCTGTTTCAATAATAAACTTTTCCCCAAAAAGATAAAAATTGGATGTAAATTCATTAATCCCTTCTTTGCAGATATATTCAATTCTATGATTTTTGTACAGGGAATGCTCATCACCGGGACCACCATAGGTTTCATAACGGTCGGTTTTTATATTTAAAACAGTATTTTTTTTTGCTACAAGAACAAAATGTATCAGGGCTTGCGCTGCATGTAAAAACTTAACTTCATAATAATTGTTTTTCTTAAGAGGTTTGCATGAAGTATAAGGAAATTTTTTAATTAGAGGTATGGGCCTCTCATACAAAATCTGCTCTTTATTTGGAGGATATACTATAGAAGATTCAAGATTATGATAATCAGCAGGATTATAAATGTCTTTTTTATCTAAATTTGCATCAAAGCCAATATTGTATCCCCCATATAGATATGATGGCTCTTCATCTCCCTCTGTTTGATAAAAAGCAGGGTGATATTTATATTTAAAGCCAGAATCACTATTAATTCCTATTTTCTCAGCTTCAAAGTACAAGTAAGGTGTACCGGAATCAACATTGTTTCTCCCCTCATTACCATAGTACCAGCACTCAATAGCAATCATATTATGCCCAATATGCAAAAACTTAGTAATATCCACAATATCCGCATAACCGGCCCCTGGGAGGCTCTCCCTAAAAAGTCCGCCTTCAAAAACCACTTGCTTTTCATTTATATACAGCCAGTATTTTGTGTCGACAGAAATAATTGCTTCTACCTTTTCAGGAATTTTGTCTATTAAAAACCTTCTGTAAAATATTACATGCTGATTTGGGGATATACAATCTTTCGTCCATATAAACTTAGCATTTGTTTGTATTGCCTTCATTTTCTGTCCTTTATCATTCCACACTGATTGGGTTATTTAAAAATATCTGAAACTTCCACGCCAAGTATATAGTGTGGCTACTAGGTTTACAAGATAGCAAATAACAAGATAATGTAAAACAATTGCTTACATAAACCTTCATAATATTTCAATATTCATCAATATATTGCTCTCATATTAATCCCCAACTTCTATCTGCTCGGTGCATTGTTAAAATATGGTCTGATTTTAATATTTATTAAAAACACTTAAATCTAATAAAAACTCTTTTAAGCCAATAAAAAGGGTTCCCTTATCATTCTTCCAAGCCTTAATATCTTCCCTTACAATAATAACCTTCTTAAATGAATCTTTAATAGCAACCAGAGGCCTTTCTTCTTGCTCCCTTTTTTCTGCATTTGGCATCATATATGCAGATTGAATATATATTCTATCACTTCCAATATTACAAATAAAATCAACCTCTAACTGTTTGTAAGTATATTCACCTTTTTCTATATTCCTAACTTCTACAAGTCCAACATCAACATTATATCCCCTATACAATAGCTCATTATAAATAATGTTCTCCATAATATGATTTTCTTCATGCTGCCTAAAATTAAGTAAAGCATTTCTTAGTCCAATATCTGTATAATAATACTTACTAGGTGTGCTTATATATTTTCTGCCCTTAACATCATATCTTTCTGATTTGTTAATAATAAAAGCTTCGATTAAATAATCAATATATTTTTTTATTGTTACATCTGTAGTAGTGATCCCATTACTTTTAAAGGTGTCTGAAATCCTTTTTGGATTATTTAAGGACCCAATGGACGAAGCTAAAACTTCCATGAGTTTTTCCATGACTATATCGTCTTTTAAACTATTTCTTTCTACAATGTCTTTTAAGTAAGTTAAATCCAATAATTGTTTAAGATATGTGATTTTTTCCTCATCGCTTTTTTTACTTAAAATTAATGGTAATCCGCCATATGTATAATATTCTTTCCATGCTTCAGAAAAATCAAGTTCAGCAGCTTCATAATATTCTTTAAAAGAAAGTGGTCTAACTCTAATTTCATCACCTCTTCCTCTAAATTCAGTTATAACATCACTTGATAGAAACTTTGAGTTTGAGCCAGTAACATAAATATCTAACTTTCTATTTCTATTTAAACCATTTAATAAACTTTCAAACCCTTCACAAAGTTGAATCTCATCGATTATTAAATAATAAACATTATCATTTACGATTTTCGATTCAATTTGGTCTCTTAATGATTTGCGATCTCTAAGGTCTTCAAACTTATCACTATCTAGATCTATTAAAATAATATTATCAGGAGATACTCCTGCTTTAAGCAGATATTCTTTATAAATTTCAAAAAGCAAAAAAGATTTACCAGATCTTCTAATACCAGTAATAATTTTTATTGCGCTATTTTCTTTTCGATTAATTAATTTTTGCAAGTACAAGTCTCTTTTAATCATATGATCACCTCTATGAATTTAATGCAATATTGCAGTTTTTTCATACTCAAATTAACATAATTAGGGAAAAACGTCAATAAGCACTATGAATTTAATGCAATGTTGCAGTTTTCTCTTAATCATATTAATATTTGATGAATCATTCTTAGATAATTTTTTCTAGTGATTTTTAACTTAAAGGATTATAATGGTCCCATAAAATGAGACCAAATGGCTTTATCGTCATCTTCTTTATACTCTTTACTGATAAAACTTCCCTCAAGCGGGATTTTCACCGTGTCTTTCAGCGACACCGAATAGGAGAGTAAAATCTGATGGGCAGTTTTATCACCTCAAGAAAACAGGTTTTCTATTTTAATATTTTCCAATAGCCTGATTTTAAAGACCCTTCCCTGATAATTATGCTTTTATCTCTTAGTTCTTTTATAGCTCTTTCCACAGTTCTTGTACTTTTGTTAATTAATTCTGCCATTTCATCAGCTGTAACGTTAGAATCCTTTTTAATAATATCTATCAAATAAATCAAACAACTCTTTTGTTCTATGTCTGCTTCTACCTTTATAAAAACCTTCAACACTTAAACCATCCGGTAAGGTTCCGGCAGAATGAATTTCTATTCGATTATCAAAAACATATATTATTGGAGGGTTTTGAGTAACCCAGTCATTATATGTAGCTGCATTAAGCCAAGCTTCTTCAAATGCTTCGTTATCAAATCTTCTTATATCATATCTTCCAATTGCTGCTAAAGATTCATTGTGTTTTATAATCAATACCAATATATATTGTTCCACCTTCAGTATTTAAAAAAGCGACAACTTTTCTTGCAAAGTCTTTATCCACTTTTCTTTTTAATTCTGTTGTTTCGGTTTCATTAAATATCACAGTAAGACCACCTTTTTATTTTTTTATATCAGGTTGTCGGATTAAATGTCGGATTAATTTTACTAGAATATTTTAAAGCGACTGTCAGTATAAAAATCTCCATGTGTATTTCTCTGCTCACAAATAGACTGCACTCATATTAATCCCTAAATTTTTAACGGCTCGGAGCATCGTTAAAAGATGTCTGATGTAAGGTACAAAATTTAACGATTTGCTTCTTAGTAGGTAAATTTTTAAGTATCATATTTTTAGGCAAAAAAATACCACCTATCGTCAAAAATCCTTTTATCAATAGATGGTATTAGATCTGGCGGAGAGGGAGGGATTCGAACCCTCGGAACGCTTCCACGTTCACACGATTTCCAGTCGTGCGCCTTAGACCAGCTCAGCCACCTCTCCAGATGCATGGTATATTTTATATACCAGATAATGATATGTCAATGACATTTAATCGTAATAGTAATCTCTTAGTTCTTTAGCCACTCTTTTTAGAGTTTCTTTCTTAAATTTATCCAGATGAGTTAGTATTGTATATTTAGAAGAACTCATAATATGACCATGAATGATACTATCTTCAAAAATATCTTCTGGTATTCCTAATTTCTTAGGGCTAATCTCACAACCTGCTTCTAATAGAACTCCCTCTATTTTTTCTGTATCAAGTGCCATTACTTTAATATCTAGCTCTTTTTCTACTAAATCATAAAGCCTATTTATTACACACAAGCCAACTCCAACTGAATTTCCATGTAAAGGATGCTCCCATCCTCTTTTTATGTATTCTACATCCCAATAATGTACTAAGTGATGTTCTGCTCCAGAGCCAGGCCTGGTATTGGTATACATACCCATGGCTATTCCTGAAAGAATTAAGGCATCCATAACATTTTTAACAGCCTTTTCATCCCTGTTTTTTAAAAGACTGGCACTCATACTACACTTATCTGCCGCATTCCAAATTAATTGGGCTATTTCATCACAGTAGTGCTCCTTATTAACATCTCTTCCCAATTGCCATTCTCTAACCGCATTGTATTTTGCTAAAACATCTCCAAAGCCTGCTGTAAGCATGGTATAGGGGGCATTTTTAAGAATATCAATATCTGCAAATATGGCAATGGGTACCTTGCCAGGGCAACTTTCCTTTAAGTTATTTATTATTAAAGCTGATGTTATTGAAGCATAACCATCCATAGATGGAGCTGTTCCAAAGGCTACAAAATCTTTTTGCAGATGATAAGCTAAATTTCTTGTAATATCATTTACAACCCCAGATCCTACAGCTAAAAACATATCTATATCTAAGGGCATCCGAATATATACCTCTCCCAAGGTTCTATTATCAGGCACTACACTTTCTAGATACTGAGGAAGTATGTAATGAAGTGCTGTTTGGCCTTTTTCTTCAAGTTTGTTTATTATCTCTTTTCCTGCTACTTCATAGGTTATTTGATCACATATGACCATAAGTTTTTTGGGACTCTTTTTTAATATGAAGTCTACACACTTATCCATAGCCTCTTTTTCTACATATACAGACTCTAGGCCTGGATCATGGGTTAGACCACATTCACACTTATATGTGTTTTTTATTATTTCACTAACTTGTAAATCTCTAAAAGTCATTTTATCTCCTTTTTAACCTACTATTAACTCTAAAACCTTGAATAGGCCAAAGCCTAAAAAGTTACCTACTGCATAACCTAAAAGACCTGTAGCTATTCCCACTAGAATAATACTCTCATTTTTTATGGCCTTTGCTGTGGGTATTACAAAGGCTGGTGAAAAGATACCAGCTACTGAGGTAATAATTACTGTATCTGGATCTATTTTAAACAGTGTAGCTATTAAGAAATGCACTATAACTGTGGCAAATATTACAAAAAAGACCATGCCAAAGATGGGTAAAGATTGGCCAATAATGTTTTTAAGGTCTGCCATTGAGCCTACGGCTAAAGAAAAGACATATACAAAATATTGACCTAGATTATAGGAGACGGGGTTTTTTCTAACCTTTTTAACAAAGGAAAAAACTACCGATATAACTGAGACACATAGCATTATTATGGCTGCATTTGTAGCTTCTTTGGTTAGTAAAAAGGAAAAGCCTACACCAATTGCTAATATACCTAGGGCTAAAAGGAAAATTGGGATACCTTTTTTAATCTTTTCTTTTGTTTCTAGTTTAACTTCTGTAAAGGCTTCATCCTTGTTTTCACTTTCTTGATTCTGATAGACCTTAGGAAACTTTTTAGATAATTTACTTAATATGGGTTTTGCTAGGGTAACTATGAATAGGAAATAGACTCCGCCTACTATTTGGTCTGCAATATTTACTGCAACGATGGTGTTTTTACTAGCATTCAATCCATAGCCTATGGCAAAAAGATTGGGGGTGCCGCCGGTGTAACAGCCTACTAGCATGGAGGCAATCTTTGTATTTTCTTCAATTGCTTTAAATATGAAAACACTAGCTGTGGAAACAAGCAATATGGATACAGAAAGGACCAAAAAAGAAAGTCCTGTTTTTCTAATATCTTTTTTTATGGTCATAAAATCAGAATTAAATAGAATAAGGGCAATGGCAATGGGTATTAATACAGAAGATATGATATCAGAAAGTTCAAAATCTAGGGGTAACCCAGAATTTGCCCATACTATACCTATGGCATAACAAAAAAGTATAGGACCAATTGTTTTAATAATCTTAAATCTATTCTGGAATTTAAGTAATAAAAAAGGGATTAGAAAAAACAAAACTACCTGTATTATTTTGAAAATATCCATACTAAAAACACCACCTTCTCTTCTTCTTTCTTAAATCTTTATGCCTTCCCATTTACCACCTCTAAACCTTAGCATTACTGCTGTTCCCCTCATTATTTGGTCTACTAAAAGACCAATCCAAGCTCCAATAAGACCTAAACCTATGGGATAACAGAGTAAATAGGATAAAATGGGCCTTACAATTGCAACACTTATAAGGGCTATTGTTGTAACAAACTTAACATCTCCGGCTCCTCTTAAGCAGCCGGAATAGACCACCTGGGAGTTTATAAAATAAGCAGTAATAGCCATAATTATTAAAATACCTGAGCCATTTTCTATTACCCTAGGGTCATCTGAGAAAAGTCCCATGAGCCATTTACCTCCAAAAACAAAGAGGGAGGATAATAAAACAGATATTATAAAGGCTATTCTTTGGCCTATCTTAACGTAGAGTCTGGATAGATCTGTCCTCTTTTCTCCCATTGTTTGGCCCACTAGGGCTGTGGTACTAGATCCTAGTCCATTTCCTATACTTGAAGATAGACTTAAAATGTTCATACCTACAATATGGGTTCCATAGTCTACTGTTCCAAGACCTGCTACAATCTTGTTGTAGAGGAAAAAACCTATTCTAAAACTCATTTCTTCTAAGGCTGCATTTCCAGATATATTAACAATAGACTTGATTATTTCCATATCAAAGTTTTTTAAGTCTTCAAATTTAAAGTAAATAAAAGTAGATTTCACTAAAGAGAAAATGGCAATTATAAATCCTGCAAAAATCCCTAAGAAAGTAGCCCATGCTGCTCCTGCAACACCCATGGCAGGAAATCCTAATTTCCCTCCTATTAAAAGATAGTTAAAAATAATGTTTACCCCATTTGCAACTATGTTTGTAGTCATAGCTACCTTGGTATTTCCAACTCCCCTTTGGGCAGCATTTATAGTCATGGTGATGGCTGAAAAAATTGTAGCTCCCATAACAATTTTGTAGTATAGAACAGCATCACCAATTATTTCATCATTAGCTCCTGCAAATCTTAAAAGAGGGCTTGCCGTTGCTATACCTATAATTGTCATGATTACTGCAAGTACAAAGCTAATTAAAAGAGATTGCATTAAAATGTGGTTAGCCTTTTTAGAGTCATTCTCACCTTTTCGTCTGGCAATTAAGGCTGTAACACCTGTGTTTAAGGCTAAAAAGAGCATTAAAATAATGAGCCTAGGCTGTCCGGTAATTCCAACAGCAGTAACTGCAGGAATACCTATAGCAGAAACCATTAAGGTATCAACAAATCCAGTTAACCCACCTAAAACAGCTTCCACTGTAGTTGGAAAAGCTAATCTGTACACTCTACCATAGGCTTCTTTTGTAGAAGGAACTTCCCCATATAAGGTTTCATTTTTCAACATATGCCTAGGTTCAAATAGTCTTTTTATCATTTATATTTTTCTCTTTAATACTTTATTCTTAATACAATATACCATACTCTAGAAAATATATTCTTTTAACTTTTACTTATGCTATAGTAAAAACAGATAAAGGCTTAATAAAATTTTACTTAAAAAATATTTGAGGAAAAATCTATGGGACTAAACACAAGACAAAGATTTGTTAACACCCTAACTGGCCAAGAAACTGATAGAGTTCCTTTTATGAGAATTTTCGGGGGCAGCAATTATGCCTTGCCAACTTGGAAAAAAGAAAGACCCTGGCTTTCAAGTAATATTGACTCTTTATTAGGGTTTGAGGGCAGATACAGAGGTTGGGATATTGTGCCAGCTAACTTTTCTTTTAATACGCCGATGACTGGTAAGTTAATTGAAGAAAAGGATCAATATGACCTTTATCAAAATCAAATAGGTGAAATAAAGTATGTAAATAAAGAAAAAAGCCAAGACTTTCACTCTTATGTCTATAAATATGCCTTAGAAAATGAAAATGACTGGGATAGAATAAGGCCCTATGTTGTAGGAAATGTAAAAGCTCGATTGCCTAATAACCTAGATGACCTTGTTGAACTATACAAAAATCGGGATTTCCCCTTGCAATTAACCTGTGGTGGAGTTTATGGATTTATAAGAAACTTAGCTGGAGATGAAAACCTATGTTATTTGTTTTATGACAATCCTTCTTTGGTTAAAACAATAATAGGTGAATACATGGAAGAGCTCTTTAAATTATGGGAAATCTTATGCCAAAAAATTGACTTTGATTTAATAGAAAGCTGGGAAGATATGGCCTATAAAGGAGGCTCCATTATTTCACCAGAACTCTTTTATGAATTTCTAGCTCCTCATTTTAAGAATATGAGAAAATTTGCTGATGCCCATAACATTCCTCTTGTAATGGTAGACTCTGATGGCTATACAGACCATTTAGCACAATGGCTTTTTGACAGTGGAGTAAATGCCCTATATCCCTTTGAGGTAGGGGCAGCTTGTAATCCCAAAGAGGTTAGAAAAAACCTACCTTTTTTAGGAGGAATAGGGGGCTTAGACAAAGGATGTATGGCTTATGATAAAAAAACAATGGATATGGAACTGGAAAAAGCTCAAGAATTGATTAAGTTGGGAAGGTTTATTCCAGGCCCTGACCATATGGTTTTAGCAAATGTTCCCTTTGAAAATTATGAATATTTTATGAAACAACTTAAGTCTATAATTTTAACTACAAAAATTGGATAATTTCTCCCTTTTTCTCTCTATCATCTTTACACTTTGCCTTTTATGAGTTAGTATGATAAGAAGCGGATTTTTGGAAAATATTTACAAAATGTTCCAAAAGGAAGGAGAAAAAAATGACAGAAAACAAAACATTATTAAAATGGGTAGATGAGATGGCTGATCTTACTACTCCGGACGAAATTGTTTGGATTACTGGTGATTCTAAGCAATTAGACGACTTAAGACAAGAGGCACTAAAAACCGGGGAATTATATAAGCTTAACGAAGAAAAATATCCTGATTGCTATCTGCATCGTACTGCAGTTAACGACGTAGCTCGTGTTGAACATCGTACCTTTATTTGTTCAAGAGAAGAAAAAAATGCGGGCCCAACAAATAACTGGATGGCTCCTCAAGAAGCTTACGACAAACTAGGAAAGCTTTTCAAAAACAGCATGAAGGGCCGCACAATGTATGTTATTCCTTATTCTATGGGACCTATTGGATCAAAGTTTTCTAAAGTAGGTATTGAACTTACAGACTCAATCTATGTTGTTATGAACATGGTTATAATGACAAGAGTTGGTAAGGAAGTATTAGAAGTATTAGGAAATTCTAACGATTGGGTTAGAGGTCTTCATGGAAAAGCTGATATAGATGAAGAAAACAGATACATCTGTCACTTCCCAGAAGATAACACCATTTGGTCAGTTAACTCTGGTTATGGCGGAAACGTTCTATTGGGTAAAAAGTGTTTTGCACTAAGAATTGCTTCTTATCAAGGAAAGCAAGAAAATTGGATGGCCGAACACATGCTTATTCTAGGTGTTGAATATCCCAATGGAGATACAAAATATATTGCAGCTGCTTTCCCATCAGCTTGTGGAAAAACCAATCTTGCAATGTTAATTCCTCCTGAAGTTTATCAAAAACAAGGTTACAAAGTATGGACAGTAGGCGATGACATAGCCTGGATTAGAAAAGGTCCTGACGGAAGACTTTGGGCCATCAATCCTGAAAATGGATTCTTTGGAGTTGCACCTGGAACAAACTTAAAATCTAACCCTAACGCTCTTCACACAACAGAAAAAGATACAATCTTTACAAACGTTGTTCATGATTTAGACAACAATACAGTTTGGTGGGAAGGTTTAGATAATAATCCACCAACCAACGCTCTAGATTGGAAGGGTAATAAGTGGACAGCAGATTCAGGCGTTAAAGGTGCACATCCTAATAGTAGATTTACTTCATTAGCAACAAATTGTCCTTCAATTAGTTCAGAATTTGATTCACCCGACGGAGTTCCTCTTTCAGCTATAGTATTTGGTGGAAGAAGAGCAAAAACAGCTCCTTTAGTTTACCAATCCTTTGACTGGGAAAATGGAGTTTTTGTAGGTTCTATTATGGCATCTGAAACAACAGCAGCAGCCTCTGGTGCAGTTGGTGTAGTTAGAAGAGATCCTATGGCCATGCTTCCATTCTGTGGATACAACATGGGAGACTACTTCCAACACTGGTTAGACATTGGCAAAGACATAAAAGATAAGGCACCTAAGATTTTCCACGTTAACTGGTTTAGACTTGATGATGAAGGAAATTTCATCTGGCCAGGATTTGGAGAAAACTTAAGAGCACTTCTTTGGATTTTAGACCGTTGTGATGATAAGGTAGATGCAGTTGAAACAGCTATTGGCTACTTACCAAAACTTGAAGATATCAATACAGAAGGTATTGATATTACAAAAGAAGCTATGGAAGAACTATTAAGCGTGGACAGAGACCTTTGGCTTGAAGATGTAGCATCTGTTGAAGAGTTTTATGGCAAATTTGGAGACACTCTACCAAAAGAAATGTCTGACCAATTAGCTTTGCTTAAGGAAAAACTTTCCAAGTAGTAAAGAAAAATACTTAAGAACAATATTAAAACACGGAGAAATCCGTGTTTTTCTAATATCCTCTATTTGCAGGTTTTAAATTAGCTTTTAACCCCTTTTATTTTATAGACCTTACTTCACACTCTTTTTTTTAAAGTGCCTAGAATCTTCTTGTAGAAGGTTTTAAGATGTTTTTATTCCAGCTCTACCTTCTTTGAAAAGTCAAAGGCATCCATTACAAAAATTGTTGCCCCACCAACTACGTATTCTACAGGGTCCATATATATGTATTCTCCATGCACACCAGTGGAATAAGGAGGTATAGGATCTACAATGGTTCTTTTTTTACAATTTTCCTTGATAATATCAATTGCTTCATCAACCTTCTTATCTTCAACCCCTAAAAGTAAAGTTGTGTTTTTAACCTTTAGAAATCCTCCAGATGAAGCTAGCTTTGTTACCTTAAAGTTTTTTTCGGTTAATTTTGTCAATAAAGCCTTTGAGTCCGCTTCTTGGATTATTGCAAGTATTAATTTCATATATAACCTCCCTGATTCTTTTAAACTTGATTAATGTATTTTTCCACTTTTTTAGGAGTGTCAAAAGCTCCTACAAAAACTATAGTATCCTCATCATATAATTCTGCATCTGGCCCTGGTGAAAGTATAACATTTTGTCCTCTTTTTATGGCAATTATTGTTGCTTGAGTATTTTGCCAAAACTGTAAAGACCCTATATTTTTCCCAATTATCTTAGAGTTTGGTAGCACCTTAACTTCATAATTGGGGAAATTTGATTTTAGTCCTGAAAAAGTGTTTTGTGACTTTAAAATTGTGGATAAAATAGACTGCATTTTCTTATTTACATCCACATTTAAATCAATAAGCTCCTTTAATTCAGTCTGCATTTCCTTTTGAAGGCTGGCACTGTCATAATCCACAAGATATCTTTTGGCATTATCTGAAGAAACAATAAAAACTCCACTATTTCTCTTAATTTTTACTACTTTCATATCAGCCAAAAGAGCTAAAGCCCTTCTTATAGTCTCAGGAGAAACTTGATATTCAGAAGACAAAAGAGACCTTCCTGATATCTTTTGATTTTCCTTCCATTCTCCATTAACTATTCTATTTGCAATATCTCTTGCGATCATGAGATACATAGGTTTTTTCAAAACTTTTAAAATCCTCCTAAGTGGTTCTACAATTATATACTGCCATACTCTTGATGTAAAGAGTATGGCAGTTGAATCTTTTTTCTTATCCACAGTTTTTCTGTGGATAACTCATTTTCTGTGGATAACTTTTAAAATCTCCATATTTTTTCAAATTTTTACTCTTTTTTCTCTTGTATGAGCTCAATTTCTTTGATATATTATATTCCCCTGTTGATAAGATTATAATTATCCACAGAATACAAAAGATAATCTGGTATTTGTAGAAATATCTGCTTGTCTTTTTTAAAATATAGAGGTAGAGAGTTAATGACCGTACAAGACATTTGGAAAGATGCCATTTTGAATATTGAAGGAGTTATGGGTGAACTAAACTTTAAAACCTGGATTTTGCCCTTAGAACCTTACATGATCGATGGTGACAACTTTATACTCATTACCCAATCAGATTTTTCAAGAAACTACCTAGCAAACTACAAGCTCTTATTAAAAAATGCTATTTCTGATGCTGCGGCAATGGATTTAATCCCTTTGTTTAAACTAAAAAATGAAATCAAGGAATATCAAGAATCTGATAATTTAAATTTCCCTATATATGATACGTATGTGGAGTCTCAGCTACAAGATAAGTTTGTTTTTTCAAATTTTGTAACTGGCTCCTCAAATCAATTTGCTAGAGCAGCAGCTGAGGCGGTTGTGGATAATCCTGGATATACCTACAATCCGCTTTTTCTTTATGGAGAAAGTGGAATAGGAAAAACCCACCTTATGCACGCCATTGGAAATGCTATTGCTGATGAATTTCCTGATAAAAAAATCCTATATGTTCAAAGTGAATCTTTTACAAATGAAATGATAAATGCTATAAAAACGGCTAAAAGTAAAGAATTTAGAGAAAAATATAGGAATTTGGACGTTTTACTAATAGACGATATTCAATTTATTACAGGAAAAGAGGGAACACAAGAGGAGTTTTTCTACACCTTTGAAAAGCTTTATTCCTCTAATAAACAAATTGTAATAACCTCTGATGTTATCCCCAGTAAAATGGCAAGACTAGAAGAAAGACTAAAGACCCGTTTTCAACAGGGTCTAATGGCAGATATGCAAACTCCAGATTATGAGACTAGAGTTGCCATACTTGAACAAAATTCTTTAAAGTCAGAGTACAATATTTCTAAAAATGTAATTGAGTTTATAGCAAAAAATATATCTTCAAATGTTAGAAACCTTCAAGGGGCTTTAAATAAGACTGTAGCTCATGCAAGAGTTTTTGGCGAAGATATAAGTATTGATCTGGCTAAAAAAGCCCTTAAAGATATGATTGATGAAACAGCTACAAATGATATTTCTATACCAAGTATTATAGAAACAGTAGCAAAATACTATAATATAACCACAAAAGACATAATTTCTCCCACTAGAAAAAGTAATATTGCTTTTCCTAGGCAAATAGCCATGTATATCAGTAGGGTTAAGACAAATTCTTCTTTGCCTACAATTGGAAAATATTTTGCAGATAGAGATCATACTACTGTTTTATACGCTTGTGATAAGGTAGCAGAGAAGATAAAAACAGATAAAGAACTAGAAAATGATATAAATACCTTATTAGATAAACTAAGTTATTAACAGGAAGCTGTGGATATGTTGATAACTTTTCTGTGAATAAGTGACTTTTTGGCAAATAAAAGACTTGTCCACTTTTTTATCCACATATACACTATCTAAATTTTATCCTTATTTAAGCACTAAATTTAGATATTAACAAATTAACAGGCCCTACTACTACTACTACTATATAATTAAGTAAAAGGAGAGAATTATGAAATTCACATGTTCTAGGAGAAATTTACAAGACGCTACAAACAGCGTAATAAAAGCGGTATCCACAAATCCAGTTATGCCAGTATTAAGTAACATCTATTTAAAGGTAAAGGATAATCAAATTATATTAAGGGCCTATGATAACGAAATAGGTATTGAATCAACTAAAAATGCTGAGGTTTATCAAGAAGGAGAGATTTTAGTAAATGCAAGACTCTTTTCTGATATTATAAGAACTTTAGGGGATGAAGAAGTAGAAATAAATACAGAAAATAATAATTTAGTTATTTTATCAGGAAATGCTGTTTTTAAAATAAGATGGCTACCAGTAGATTCTTTTCCACCAATTCCTGTAGTGGATAAGGGAAATAGAGTACAAATAAATAGTGAGTTTTTAAAAAACATGATAAGAAACACTCTATTTTCTGTAAGCTCTAATGAACAAAGACTTATACTTACTGGGGCCTTGTTTGAAAGCCAGGAAAACTGCTTTAAAATGGTAACTTTAGATAGTTTTAGAATGAGTATTAGAAAAGAATATATTTTAGGAAACAAAGAGGAATTTAAATTTGTTATTCCTGGAAAGACTCTTTCTGAACTTTTAAAGCTTTTAACAAAAGATGATCTGGAAATAAACATATACTATGAAAAAACCCAGGTCTTATTTGAGTTTGATAATTTAAGATATGTATCAAAACTTTTAGAAGGTGAGTATTTTAATTATTCTGCAATAATTCCCAGTGACTTTATAACAACAGTTGAATTTAATGTAGAAGCCTTTAAAGAAATTGTTGAAAGAAATATGTTAGTTTCAGAAGCAGGGAAAAAGGCACCTATTGTTTTAAATATTAAAGATAATCTATTAACAAGCTCAACAGTAGGAGAATCAGGTAATGTAACAGAAACCTTAGTTGTTAAAAAAGAAGGAAGAGATATAAATATTGGCTTTAATGCCAGATATCTATTAGATTCAATAAAGGCTGTTGAAGATGAAGTTGCAAAAATATGTTTTGTTGGAGAAACTAGCGCATGTATTATTACTCCTTTAAAAAGTGATGAATATCTATATTTATTATTACCTGTAAAAATTGCTTGATAAAAGGATGAGTAATGCTTTTAGAAAAAGTACTTCTAAAAAACTTCAGAAATTATGAATACCAAGAAATTATACCTAAAAAAGGTATTAATATAGTTTATGGAAGAAATGGCCAAGGTAAAACAAATTTACTTGAAGCCATTTTTCTGTGTTCAACCGCTAGATCTCATAGGACCTCTAAAGATATTGACTTAATTAAAAATGGCCAAGATTTTTATTATATTGAAATTGAAGGAAAAAGAGATGAAGAACCCTTTTCTATATCTATACACAGTAACAAGAAAAATTCAAAAAACACTAAAAGAACCATAAAAGTAAATGATATAAATATTAAAAAAATTGGTGAACTTATGGGCATCTTTAACTGTGTTATGTTTTCACCAGAAGATTTAGACATAATTAAGGGAGGACCTGCAGAAAGAAGAAGATTTCTTGATATTTTAATTAGCCAAATAAACCCTCCCTATTTTTATAACCTACAAGAGTACTATAGAATTGTTAAACAAAAAAATGCATATTTAAAGATTTTAAGTAATAGCAATCAAGATCCTATCCTTTTAGATGTATATAATCAAAAACAAGCAAAAGTCGGATTTTTAATAAATAAAGAAAGACAAGCTTTTGTAAATTTATTAAGTGAAGATGTAAAAGAAATAAATGGCCAATTTACAAAGGATAAAGAAAAGCTAGAAATTAAGTATAATAGTGAGCAAAAAGAGCTTTGTGAAAGTGAAGAAGAGTTTTATGAAGTGTTAAGTAATAATAAGAGTAAAGAAATCCGGAATCAAAGTACGATATATGGCCCACATAGAGATGATTTAGAGATATTACTTAATAATTATAATATCAGAGAATATGGATCACAAGGACAACAAAGGACAGCTGTTTTATCTTTAAAGTTTTCTGAGATTAATATAATTAAAAATAAAACCAATAAAAACCCCATAATATTACTAGATGATGCTTTGAGTGAACTAGACTTAACAAGAAAAAGAGCTCTTTTAGAAAAGATTGAAAACAATCAAACCTTTATTACCTGTACAGAAAAGAGAACCTACATGACCTTATCTGGAGATATCAATTTTTTTAATGTAAATGATGGAATTATTAAAGGCTTTTAATGTATGGAACAGGTGATTGAAAATCAACATGGTAAATTGCAAAAGTAAATTCCAGTATTAATACAATAACATAAATGCAAGAT
>CAZLVL010000003.1:0-149724 GCA_964563155.1 uncultured Clostridiaceae bacterium
AACTTTTCAAGGTTCAATGCCATCTAAACCCATTAAGCTCTAGATAAGATGGCTTATTTGTTATGCAATTAAATATTTTTTGATAAGTTTATTACTATCTCTTGACTATTAATAGTTTGTCACCTAAATTTGATATCACACCACATTTCAAAGAAATATGTAATATACTAGTAGCTACAAATATAATTGTTTATTGATTTTGAAAAATCAACATCAAAGAGTAGTTTTACATATACTTTACGCCTTATATCATACTTACCGATAATATTTATAGCATTAATTACTCTTAATTAAAATGCGTGATGCAATATTTTCTCAAAGCTTTCTCTTTTAAATACTTCAAACCTACTTAGCTCAGTGATTTGATGCATTTATCGAACTTTTGATTATGGCAGATAATAAATGCGACTATAATTACAATCAAAGCAAATATCTTCATATTCATGCATTTGTATACTTTCAACAAATCCCAGATAATACGTCGTGAAATCATGGCTCTCTGAATACCAATGAGTGCATGATACCCATTCAGCACCACATAACCTGCAATATGCAATATCCTTTTTCAAAACAGTATGTTGCTCTGAATTATTCTGGTAATATACGAATTCTGCATCAAAGTTCAAAATCCAATAATGAGGTGGGCATGTACAATGTGTACTTGCACTTATTGCTGACATTCCCAATATCATTAGTACAACTAAGCATATACTTAGACTTTTCCTAAAAATCCTCTGTTTCATTTCTTCCTCCTTTTATCATTGACATAATATAACAATTTCACTAATGTATACTTGCAATCAGAACAACTATAGTCCTAATCAAAAACTGAATGCCAAGGTTGAACTTTAAATTCATTTAATAACAAATAATAAGGAACTCAGCTTTATTGATTTATGAGATTTGCAATAAACATTATTTTCTACCTTATATAAACAATAATTAAAAAATATAATGCAAATCCCTCAAGATGAAATTTTAATTGCATTAATATTATAACAGTAAAAATAATTTATGTAAAGAAAAACGAATCGGATAGTGTAAACTTGTTTCGGGATTTGATAAAACAAAAGAGAAATTAGAGACAAATACAACTTAATTGAACAGATTTATATGGATTTAGTTAGCCAAGAGATCTATATTATTGTGGGGTTATAAGGATATATATATCTAAGCAAAGTCAAACTTTTATCAACAAAGATGAGACAAAACACTTGATTTACTCCAGATAATCGACTATAATTCGATTTAGTGGAGGATATATGATAAAAACAACAAGAATGTTAATTGAAGAGCTTAAAAATTACAGTTCTCCAAATGACAAAATATCAAATATGGTTAAAAACCAGGAATTATTTCCTATTGTTAGAGGTTTGTATGAAACAGATAGAAATACATCTGGTTATTTACTTGCATCTAGCATTTACAATCCATCATATTTGTCTTTTGATTTTGCATTATCTTTTTATGGCTTGATACCAGAAGCTGTTTATACATTTACTTCTGCAACTTTTAAAAAAAACAGAAAAAGACAATTTGATACTCTTTTTGGCACTTTTACTTATAGGGATATACCTGAGGCTGTTTATCCTTTAGGCATTAGAATAATTCATGAAGGTGATTACTCCTATTTAATAGCAGATGCTGAAAAAGCAGTTTGTGATAAGTTATATACCATACCACCAGCTTCAAATATAAGGGATATAGAAAGAATAATATTTAATGATTTGCGGATTGATGAAGAGGATTTTTATAAATTAGATTTAGATAAATTGAGCAAGTATGCAAAACTATATAATGCAACTAATCTAGATATGCTTATAAAATTGTTAAGGAGAGTATAACATTGACTATAATAGATCAAATGCTAGAGCAATATGAATTAAAAACAACATATGATAGAAAAAATACAGTCAAAGAAGTTATCCAAGAAATCGCCCTATATAGCTTAGCAAAAGCAGGCTTTTTTAAAGAAGCAGCTTTCTATGGAGGAACAGCTTTGAGGATATTTCATGGTCTAGATAGATTTTCAGAAGATTTAGATTTTTCTCTAATCACTCCAAATGAAAACTTTGATTTATCAAGTTATTTGCCTATTGTTGAGAAAGAATTAAAATCCTTTGGTATAGCTGTAGATGTAGTAGAAAAAGAAAAAACAATAGAATCAGATATAAAGTCAGCATTTTTAAAAGGTAACACTAGAGAGCAATTTTTAATATTCTATGGTGAGTCGAACTTTTCTGGTATTCACGCTAATGAAAAAATCACAATTAGATTAGAGATTGATATTAATCCACCAAGATATGCAGAATTTGAGTATCAATATCGATTACTTCCTAGCCCATATCAAATCAGGTTGTATAAGCCATCATCTTTATTTGCAGGCAAGATTCATGCTTTAATTTGCCGTACCTGGAAACATAGAATAAAAGGGAGAGACCTATATGATTATGTTTTCTATCTCTCCAAAGGTATACCTGTTAATTTAACACATTTACGTGAACGATTTATTGAAACTAACTTCTTGTCAAAAGAAGAGGAATTAACTTTAGATATGTTAAAAGATATATTAAAAAAGCATTTTGATAAAATTGATTATCAAAGAGCCAAAGAAGATGTAATTCCCTTTATCAAAGACACCTCAATGATTGATATATGGAGCCCAGAATTTTTCAAACAAATCACTGACAACTTACTATCTGATTAAATCTGCTAGGGAATCGTTTATATTTTGGATTTTAAATATATAACCCTAACTATTCTAATTTTGAGTAAATTCTATTTTCTGAAATACTAATTGACCATTAGATATTCTTAAATCAAAAGTAAAATATCCAACAAAGCTAGTAATACTTGCAGATGCTGATACTTCTACCTCTATTTTATTACTATCCATATTAAGGGTATAGTTAGTAATCATACCTAATCTTAGTTGATCAAAATAGCTAATATCATCACTGTATTCTTCTGAGTAAATATACTTATCTGCTAAAGCATCATTTAACCAAATATCAAACTTGACCTCCTTGCCATCTATATAAATATGGGAAGATACATATTGAGATAACAACATTTCAATGTCATAGTTTTTAAGGTAATACATTTCCTCCAAAGTCTCTCCATTTAGAATGTGCAAATCTGATGCAGATATTTCTGTTCCACTACCAGTATAAAAAACTATAACTATCTCATCTCTTTTATCACCGTTAAGATCCATTCTTTGAATTTCTATTGAAAGATTATAGCCGCTTATTTCAGAATACAAGGGCATTGACCACGCTTCATAAAGTTTAGTTTTTCCATCTGTTTCTAATACAAAAACAGAAGGGCTTAACTTAGCTGATATTTGGGAAATCGGGTCATTTAATAGTGATAAGCAGATACCTTCATCTTCACTACACCTTAGTCTTTCCAGCATACCCATATCTAGATTTTCTTCAATTATGGCTTCTTTTCGTAGATAGTGATATCTATTGAACCTATAGGGTTTACCTTCAATCTCTTGTAAGTCACTATCATATTGAGAGGTAACATTAATTATGTTTTCTAGGTTCAAATCCTTAAAGCTAACTTCTTTTGCTTTGTCAATATCAATAAAGCATGGTTGCCAGGTTATTTCATCATCAGCTGTTTTTTCAGAAAAGTAGATAATTGCTTCATCTTTTCCATCCATATTTAAATCTAAAATATCAATGCCTGGCCCATTAATATAAACAAACTGACTCCAATCAGCTAATGGGATTACCTTATCGGTCCCTGTAATTCTGGCATATATATCAGTATAATTATCTTGGTCCTTTTTAAGGGCAAATACCTCAATTCCTCTTGTTTTTTTATTGGAAGATATTACAGTTTTCCTATCAAATATGTCTGGGTCTAGCTTATCTGCTTTTGCTGAATATAGGTTATAGGTTTTGTCTTCTACTCGCAGCTTATCTTTTGAAAGCTTCTTGTTAACAAAAAGATTTATATCCTCTGGTTCAATCAAAGAAAATGACTCTTGATTAATGAATATAATATTTTCTTCAATATCATCATCTGAAACCTTCTCACCATAAGCAATTGCAATAATATCTATATCCTTATACTCAAGTAAGTTCATACGCCTTGAATCTTCTCTTTTCATATTTAGCTCAGAATATATCTTAATATTATCTAAAGTTAATTCTTTTTCCTTATACTCTAACCTTATCTCTTTGTAGTTACCCAGTTTGTCTTGATTTTTTCCATAAACCTTTATGTTATTTGATTCGCCTAGATATTCATCAGATGACTTTAATTCAGATAAAAGGCTGAAGTCATTTCCACTAACACATGATACACATAGAAGCGAAATAATTGAAAAGAGTATAAGCCACTTAAAGACTATTAGGCCTCTTTTTATTTGATTTCTTTTTCTTGATTTTTTCTCACTTACTCTGGTTTTGTTTGATGCTTTTGTAAAGCTTGACATAGATGCTACCTCCTTTAATTGCGCTTTTTCTTTAGTGTAATTGACAGACTGTACGTCTTATTCTTAATATTCTTTTTTTGCTTAAGTTAAAGGCGATTTTAATCTCTTCTACTAGAACAAATGATCATTCAACTCTATTTAGTTTCTTCTCTATATATAATTATATACCCCTCTTCGAAAAGAAAGCAAATTCTACACCTTTGATTCTGATAAACAAAATCCATAAATTTCTTGAATATGACTAGATATATCCCTTGAAGTCATTCTTCTTCATACATTGAGATAATTTGATTTTCTATGCTGATCTTTTCTTTTTAAGGTTAACACTACTGCTAATTTGGATTAACAAATTCAATTTTTCAATTTGTTGCTGCATATTATTCTGTATACTGCTAAGTAACATCCTTTGCAAATTCCCTGAAATACAAGTCGTAATAAAGTCCTTTCATTGCTAATAGTTCCAAGTGTGTTCCTTCTTCAGCAACACTGCCATCTTTGATATAACAGATGCGGTCCGCATTCATAATTGTGGATAGCCTGTGAGCGATAACAACTGAAGTTTTGTTTTGCATAAACCTGTCTAAAGCATCCTGTATCATTTCTTCAGATTCGCTGTCCAGTGACGAAGTAGCTTCATCAAGAAGTAGTATTGACGGATTCTTAATTATAGCTCTTGCTATAGCAATTCTCTGTCTTTGTCCTCCTGAAAGCCTGATGCCTCTTTCACCGACTAATGACTCATATCCATTCGGCTGAGCTAAAATGAACTCATGGGCATTAGCCAATATTGCTGCATTTACAATCTCTTCTTCAGTCGCGTCTATCTTACCGTATCTTATATTCTCCCTAATGGTCCCATTAAAGATATATGCATCCTGAGGCACATAACCCATTTCGTCTCTTAACTGTTCAAGTGTGTACTCCTTGTATGCTTTCCCGTTTATCTGAATGTATCCGCCGTCAATTTGAAACAGTCCTAGCAGTAACTTGGCAATAGTACTTTTACCGCCCCCGCTGTCACCTACCAGAGCCAATGTCTTTCCTTTTCCAATTTCCATACTTAAATCTGATATTTTAAACTGATTTGTATTATTGGCTTTTTCATTTTCATTGCCTTCATATGAGAAATGCACTTCTGATAACTCCAGTCCCATATCAGAACCTGTTCCTTCTATTTCGTATAGTTCAGGTTCTTTCTCTTCATCATAAAGCTGTTTAAGCCTGTTAGAGCCTGCAAATGCTTTCTGCAAATTAGGTATTGCCGAAATCAATGCTGAAACTGACCATCCTACGCCACTACTGGTGGAAATAGCCATATAATTCCCTGCTTCCAAAGATCCTCTAATTATATATATACAACCTAATATGGTCGTAATCACATTGGCAGAGTTCCATACAATAGTATTAAGTCCTCTTTGCAGTGTTTGAGTTTTAGCAGCTTTCCATTCACTATTGACATTATCCTGGACACTCTTTTCGAATCTTGTCTTAAGATAGTTACTTAATGAGAACATCTTAACTGCGGTAAATCCTGTAATCGCTTCCGATGCCTCCTTACTCAGCTCTGCTTTGTTTTCAAGTATTACTTTGTGCTTTTCTCTCAAAGGCTTAATGAATAAAGCATTTAATATACCTGTAAGAGCGGAGAAGCCCAGAAGTATTGCTCCAAACCTTAAGTCCAGTAATAGGACAAATGGTATCCTTAAGAGCAATACAATAATGGATTCAGCTATGTTATCGAATTCTCTGAATACTGTTATCACACTCTGGGTATCAGCATTGAATCTTGATACAAGGTCACCGCTGTGTGTCTTTTTGAAATATGAAGAAGGCAGTCTTTGGACTTCCTTGAAAGTCATTATCCTAATATCTCTTAATATGTCTTCTTTTATCTTGTTATGCAAATGGAAAAATACGCTAAATAGTATACAGGTTAAAATTGTCCCAGAAAAAACAATTGCCATCAATAAAACATTGATGTTGTCTTTATACATGAAAAAATCTATAAGAAGTTTTAAGGCATATGCTAAGGAGGTATCAATCAAGCTCCCCATTATGCACCATATGGGAAGTATGGTGAAATATCTTGCCTTGTTTTTTCCCATTAATTTAAAAATGAATTTCATATCTTTAAGCATTCTGAACCTCCTCTTCGACCATCTGTCTTCTATACAGCTCAGAATATCTTCCATTATTTGAGATTAACTGCTCATGCCTTCCCTGTTCCACAATTTTTCCATTATCAAGTAATATAATCAGGTCTGAATCAATTATAGTTGTAAGTCTGTGTGCAATAATTAATACAGATCTCCCTTTTTTCAGATTCTCAATAGACTGCTGTACAAAGTACTCAGCTTTTGTGTCCAGCGCGCTGGTAGGTTCATCAAGCATAATTAATGGAGCATCCTTCAGTAATGCTCTTGCAACAGCGATTCTCTGCCTTTGTCCTCCTGAGACTTTCGAGCCCCTTTCCCCTACATCCTTTATAAACTGGTCAATATATGCTTTTTTAGATGCATCTTCTATCATTTCATCCGATGCATTCAGGTTACCCATTTTTATATTATTGATTATACTGTCATCAAACAAAAACACATCCTGGGTGACACATGTCAAATATTTTCTTAAGGCTTGTAGATTCCAGGTTCGGATATTGTGTCCGAATACAAATATATCACCTGAAAAATTCTCATAGTAACCACATATAAGTTTGAATATGGTGCTTTTCCCGCTCCCGCTTACGCCACATAAAGCCAATCTAGAGTTCTTGTACAATTTAAAACTGATATCTTTTAATAAAGGTATATCAGCATGGTATGAAAAGCTGACATTCTTAAATTCCACTATTATTTCAGAATCTTCAGTACCAAAATCCTGTCCGTCAGTTCTTTCTTCTTTATAGTTTAAAAACTTGAAATATCTCTCGGCAGTCCCTGAGTGACCTATCATATCTGCCCATGCTATACCAGTTGTCCTAATGGTACTGATTAATGGCCAAAGCATAGAGCTGAATATGATATACTGGCCAATTGAAAGCTCATTTCTTGCAATAAAGTACAAAGAAGCAAACATGGTTATACCCTGCGGTATTATCATCAAAAGCATTTGTAATACTCTGTTTTTTGTCATTACTAAACTGCTCTTATAGGACTCATCTGCAATACTCTGACAAGATTCCTCGAATTTTACTGAATGTGACTTATCCATGCTGAAAGCTTTATAAATATCGTTACCTTCGATAAAATCTTTTAAATATGAGTTCATTACAGCTGTATGCTCTTGCACATTATGTTTTGTTTCTTTCAAAGGTTTTGATACTTTATTCAGAATAAACATTACAAGAGGCACTATAATCATTGAAAAGAGGGTAAGCTTCCAGTTTATCTTACACAGAATGATAATTGATAAAGTAAAGGCAATCGGATTATATGAGAGTAATCCTGCAATACTATCGCCCAAATACGATTTTACCTTATCTATATCATCAATCAGCGTACTGATAGTGTCGGCAGTATGTATATTTTCATAATATCCCATTTCGAGTCTATCTATTTTGTTAAATGTTTTTAAGGATAGTGTCTTGTATGATCCCAATTCATACTTGTAAGACATTAAAGGATTTGTAAACTGCAATATCGTTCTTACTAAGAATACTAGGACTAAAGCAATAATATATGAAAGGAGTTTTTGATAATCTTTTGTTATTGCTATATCAACTGCAGATCCAATGAAATAATTTTGATATACTCCAATTATGCCAGACGCTATTCCGCCAAACCATCTTGCAATAGCCCATTTTTTATGTTCTGCTGTGTCATTATAGATTTTTGCCATCATTTTGATGACATTTTTTAATTTTTATTTCTCTTTTTTTTGAATTTTTTTTTTTGCCATTCTTCTTTCTATTTGATGCTTATTTTTTTATTTTTTTTTCTGATTTCTGCCCCTCCTTCAATTATACCCCCCCCCCCCCCCGAAAAACAACAAGTTTAAAACTAATATCCAAAATATTATTTAATAAAAAAAATATTGCAGTTTGGTCAGAATTAATATATAGTATTTCTGACGAGGTGTATAGAATGAGTCGAGCTGATTATCTAAATAAAATTAAAGAGCGAATAATTGAGTCACCTAAAGGTTCTATATTTATAACTTCAGATTTTTTTGATATCGCTGATACGGATGTGGTAAATAAAAGTTTATCTAGACTTACTAAAACTAATCTTATTCGACGAGTAATGAGAGGGATTTATGAATATCCTGAGCATAGTGACTTTTTAAATGAATTTGTTGCTCCATCCCCTAACAAGGTTGCCCGTGCATTAGCCAGAAATTATGGATGGACTATTGTTCCATCAGGTGATACAGCTTTAAACATCTTAGGCTTATCGACGCAAGTTCCAACAGTATGGTCTTATGTTAGTGATGGTTCTTACAAAACATATAAGTTCAGCAAAGTTATCTTGCAATTTAAACCTACAACCAATAAAGAGATAACAGATATTACTTACAAAACTGCTCTTGTTATACAAGCAATAAAAGCTCTGGGAAAAGACAATATAAATTACAAGATAATTCAAAAGATATCAAATAGCTTAACATTAGAAGAAAAAGAGGTTATGCTTGTTGAAGCAAAGCATGCTAGAGCATGGATATATGAGACTATAAAAAAAATATAAACTTGGAGAAATACCACCCTTTGATGAGTTGCTATCCACTATAAGATTATTAGAATCAGAAATTAATAAAATTAAATCTTCTTTTTAGCATTATATACTTAACAGACAAGATTATTCTTGCTTACTAATCTAAAAGCAAAGTATCTCTTATGCTATAATAACCTTATCTTGGACAAGGATAAAATAGATATGAATAGAAAGACTCACTCCAGAAGAAAAAAGAAAATAAGCCAAAACACAAAAACATTTATAGCAGCCCTTAGCTTTGGACTACTAAGCCTACTTGTTTTTCTAATTACTAAATATATACCTTCTTTTACCAATGGTATTTATAGCAGATGGTCAATAAAAGCTATGCAGGTTTTATCTAAAGTCTTTTCTTTTGCTTCTTTTTCTATAGCGGAGGTCTTAATATATCTTTTATCTGTTGGGTTATTAATTTATATAATCTTTTTAATAAGAAATATGGTGAAATACAAAAACCCAGGACAGAGATTTGTAAGATTTATAGCAATCTTGCTTTTAATAGCCAGTATTGGAGCATTTTCCTTCTATGGTCTTTGGGGTGGTATGTACTATTCCAAGGGACTGGATAACTTACTAAGAGTTGAAACAAAGGACAGATACTTAGTTGAGCTAATAGAATTAAACAAACACCTATTAGATAAGGCAAATACTTACTCTAAGGCTGTGACTAGAAATGAACAAGGATATTTCACAGGCTATGGCTTTGATGGTTATGCAACTTTATCTGCTCAAGCTGCATCTTTAATAAGTGGAAAAAATGAAGAAAATCCAAAGTATGTAATATCCTCAGAAGCCTGGTCCTATACCATGACTACAGGCATCTTTACCTTTTTAACAGGTGAGGCCAATGTAAACAAGAATGATTTAGCTATTAGTTTACCCTTTACCTGTACCCATGAAATAGCTCATAGAAATGGCATAACATCAGAAGATGAAGCAAACTTCTTTGCTTTTTACTCTTTAATAAATTCAGACAACTTAAACCTTAAATATAGCGCCTACTCTATGGCCCTTCTTTATTCTATGAACTCTTTATACTCAAAAGATAAAGACACTTATATGGAAATAAGGGGGATGTATAGCGAAGAGTTAAGTCATGATTATAAAAGGTATCATGAACACTGGGCCCAATATGAAGGAAAGGTAGCAGAAATATCATCTAAGACTAATGACCTTTACTTAAAAGCCCAAGGACAAAAAGATGGAGTAGCCAGCTATGGTAGAGTTACAGACTTGCTCTTATGGTGGCATGAACAAGAAATAGTGGAAGGTAAGACTATTAAAAGGTAAGACTATGGAAAAATGGGACTTGTATGATAAGAACAGGAAATATAGAGGGGTAAGTAAGAGAAGAGACGAAAAATTTCTTCCAGGGGACTACCACATTGTAGTACATATCTGTATCTTTGATTCTAATAAGAGGATGCTTATTCAAAAGAGAAACTCTAACAAAAAAGATTGGCCCAATCTTTGGGACCTTTCAGTAGCAGGCAGTGCCCAACACAAAGAAGACTCATCCACCTGTGCCATGAGAGAAATAAAAGAAGAGATAGGATTAGATGTTGATTTATCTGATGAAAGGCCATATATTACCATACACTTCAAATATGGCTTTGACGACTACTATATTCTAAAAAAAGATTTAGATGTAGATGGTTTACTTTTACAAAAAGATGAAGTTGATTCTATAAAATGGGCTGACAAAGATGAGATTCTCAGACTCTTAGATGAAGGCTCTTTTGTCCCCTATCAAAAGTCTTTAATCCAACTTCTTTTTGATATGATAAAGATTAGGGGTGCCCACTCCTATTATGACTTTTAGGAGACTGTATGGATTTAAGATTAGAAGTATCAAAAATAGAAAATCTTAAAAAGATAAAAGCCATTTATGAAGATGGCAGACAAGCCCTAAAGAAGATGAATATAGATCAATGGCAAGACGGCTATCCTAAAGAGCCCTTGATAATTGAAGACATTAAAAAAGCAATCTCCTATTCTGTCTTTTACCAAAATGACCTTGTAGCTACTGTGGTCTTTTTTATTGGAATAGAAGAAGATTATAATAAGATAGATGATGGAAGATGGATAAGCAATTCATCCATATATGGAGTGATCCATAGAATAGCAGTTAAGGAAGGCTTCAAAGGGAAAAATGTTGCTTCCTTCATAATCTCTAAAGCTGTAGAAATGGCTAAAAAAGAACAAGTAAAAAGCATAAGAATTGATACCCATGAGGATAATATTCCTATGCAAAAAATGTTAAAAAAGAATAACTTTATTCACTGTGGCCTTATACATCTAAAAGATGGCTCTCCCAGGTGGGCCTTTGAAAAACTTTTAGATTAAATCAATAATACTTAGAATCACAAATCTTATCCAAGCAATATCTGCCCTCAATAGGGGCTTTTCTATTTATCCATCTTCCTCCAGTAAAGTCTGGAATAGCTACAGGCAAAGAACCCATGGCAATAGAGTCTTCAGATAAACTAGTTATACTCATCCAAGTAGCAGTATCGTAGGCATCTATAGGGGTATCAGTTCTAGCCATAACACTTTCTAAAAAGGCTCTTAGGACTAGGTAGTCCATGCCGTCATGGCCTGCTACAACTCCCTTTTCTTCATACCATTTCCATATGGGGTGTTTGTATTGCTTATAGTATTGTTCAAAAGGCTCCCAAGCATGGTCCCAGCCCTTTCTAGGACTCACCCCATCTATATGAAAGGACATATTATCTTCTAACCAGATAGCTCTTGTACCTTGAAGCCTATTACCTCTAGAGTAGGGTCTTGGCAAGGATGTATCATGGATTAATAGTATTGTTTCTCCATGGGCACACTTAATCATAGTTGTTACAATGTCTCCTTGGGCAAAATCAAAGTTAGCTAAAGGATCATCTTCTCCCTTATGTCTTCTAACCCAATCATTAATGCCCCTACTTTTAGAAGCCATAGAGGTCAAACTAATCATCCTATTTCCCCTATTTACAGAAAGCCATTTAGCAATTGGTCCTAATTGATGGGTTGGATAAAGGTCTCCATTTCTATGCATATAGTTATTAAGCCTATAGTGGCGGTTCTCTACTCCACAAGCAACCTCTTCTCTTAAGTCATGTTGGTAGCCCCCCTGGGCATGGATTAACTCTCCAAATATTCCTTGTTTAACCATATTTAAGACGGTTAACTCAGTCTTACCATAACAGCAGTTTTCCAACATCATTAAAGGAGTTCCAGTGACTTCATAGGTTCTAACTAAGTCCCAAGCTTCTTCTATAGAAGAGGCTCCTCCTACCTCTGTAGCAGTATAAATGCCAGCTTTCATAAAATCTATACAGATGCTGGCATGGGTCTCCCAAGAGGTAGCAACAATAACTGCATCTATATCTGATCTTTTTAATAGCTCTTTATAATCTAGGGTTTTAAAAGGCATAATAGACCTTTTCTTAAAGACCTTGTCACAAGCTTCATCTACTCGGTCTTGATATACATCACAAAGTGCAGTTACATTAATATCGTCCATAGTATCTAAAACAATATTTAAAAGTGAAGCACCTCTCTTACTCAAACCCACAAAAGCTAAATTAACCTTTTCCAATCTTTTGCCCCCCTAAATTTCTTCTTCATCTTGTGTATTATATCATGCAAGCATATTTCATAGATAGATAAATGTGGTAAAATAGCCATTGTGAGCTTTACTCTTCTTATCTTTCTTAGTTAGAATAATAAGAGTTATATGGGTAAATATAAAGAAAAATAAAGAGAAAAAAAGAAAAGAATAAAGGGATTAATATGAACTCTAGACAAAGACTAACAGCAGTGCTAAATGGACAAATACCTGACCATGTTCCTGTATCTCCTGATATTTCTCAGATGATACCTATAAAAAGAACAGGACTTCCCTATTGGGATATATATCTATATCAAAGAATACCCAAATGGAAAGCATATATAGATAGTGTTAAGTATTTTGGTTTTGACTCTCTAATGGATGGCTTTGCTAATATTGCCTTTGAAGAGTTGGGTGAAATGGAAAATATTTGGACAGAGTGTATTGTCTTTAGAGATGATTCTAATATCATTACCCAAAGCTATAGAGAAGTTGACGGGAAAAAAGAATGGCAGTCTACAGTAAATGTCTATAGAAAAGACAATCCCCCTTCTTGGGATGTTCACCCTCATTTAATCAAAAGACCCTTAATTCCTGATTCTTATGAACCTGTTACAGATGTTAGCACATGGCCTACTGGTGAAGCCCTCTTAAAATGGGTTAAAGAAGAAATGGGAGACCATGGTTTAGTAGGTGTAACTTGTGGAACCTCTATAGTTCTTAAAAATGAAGAAATGGTATATGACTTTTATGATAACCCCCATAAATACTATGATAAAAGAGATGAACTTTTAGAATACTATGAAAAACGATTACATAAACTCATGTCTTTAGAACATAAACCAGACTTTATTGGTACAGGTGGATCTGGTTCTTTAATATTTCAAACTCCTGAAATATTTAGAGAACTAGCCTTTCCTATTGTCAAAAAAGTTGCTGAGCTTTGCAAACAATATAATATACCTTCCCATGTTCATTCCTGTGGTCCAGAAACTGAACTAGTAAAGATGCTAGCTTTAGAGACAGATTTAACAGTTATAGATCCTTTGGAGATTGCACCTATGGGAGATTGTGATCTAAAGGAATTGAAAAAGCTATATGGAGACAAGATTGTCCTAAAGGGTAACCTTCATACCACTGATGTAATGCTTAGAGGTTCTGTAGAAGATGTAAAAGAAGCCTGCAAAAGAGCTCTTGATGATGCCATGGAAGGTGGCGGCTTTATCCTATCTACAGGAGATCAATGCGGTAGAGATACACCTGATGAAAATCTTTTTGCCATGATTGAAACTGCTAAGACCTATGGAAGGTATTAGGCTCTTTTAGTATCTTTTTTCTGTTGTATTGAATAAAAAGAAGACCTAATAGAAGAAGGCTTATTAAGGCTATAGAAATAGCTTGAATAATACTAGAAAGGTTTTTAGCAAGTAATTTGTTACCAAAAAGATATACATTAAACAAGACATTATTAAAAGAACTTGTACCTAAATAGGATAAAAAGGCTGGAGAAATTAAGGCAAATATGGATATTCCCATGGTTAAGATTCTTTGGCCAGTAATATTTGATAAAAAAGAAACAAATATTGAAGCTAGAAGAAGACCAGTAAATTTTGCTAAGGTAAGGTAAATTGTATATTGAGAAATTTTAAGATTAAAATCTATAAACTCTAACCCTTCAATACAAGCCACAGGGGCATTTAATGAGCCGAACCCACTTTCTTTTGCAAACTTAAATATATAGGGTAGATAAACTATAAGCATGGTAAGAAGTGTTGTTAGAAGAGATATGAGCATCTTATACCAAAAAGTTCTTTTTCTACCATACACTGTGGAGCTTATAACATCATAGGTGTTATTGCTTTTTTCTTGGGCAAAAAGATTGGACAAAGAAAGGATGACTAACAAGAGGGCAAAAATTGAAGTAGTGGTAGTTGTTCTTCCATCTGTAAAAAATGAGTTATATGCTTTTTCATATACAAAGGAAACTTTTGCTTTAAGCTCCTCATCTTCTATAGATTCTTGCATTTCTTTTAAATGCTTATCTTTATCTATAAGTTTAGTCAAGACTTCCAGTTGTTGATCATATCTTCTATAGGAATCTTCTTTTTGCATTTTAAAAGTATCTTCATATGCTTTTTCTAGTAAAGCTGTCTTTTCTAAAGATATGGGACCTTCTAATTCTTTCATGTAATACATATAGATATAGTCTTTAGTGCTTAGCATCTCTTCTGGTTTTAAGGCCCTTACAGTAAAAAGTTGAAATAGTAAAAAGAATATAAGGATAAAGAGGCTAGGATTTATAATCATACTTTTAAAACCTTCATACTTAAAGACCCCTGTCATTACCGATTTTTTCTTTAATTTTCCAAGTCTTTTTCTTCTTTGAATAGTCTCTTTTTCCTTTTGTCTATTAAAGATGAATATAGTAAGAGATGATAATAAGAGATAAGAAAAAGAAGATAAGATAAGAAATACTGGGACAAAGGGCACTGGGAAATTTCCAATATTTAGGTTGAGATAGCTTCCAATGATTTTTCCACTATCTAAAAAAGAATAGATATTTAAAAACTTTAAAAGATTAAAGATAGAAGCATATGGTATAGCCTTATACAAAACAAGAGATAGCCCTAGACATACAAGTACTGAAATAATAGCAAGCATTGAATCTTGTATCAGTACAAAAAGAAAAAGAACAAAAGACATAACAAGAAGAGAGGCTAGTAGCAAAAAGAGAATATATAATACTAAGTAGTTAGCTACACTCATATTAAAAATGGAAGACTGAAAACCATAAAGGCTTTGTAAGGGCATAGAAAGGTCTCCAAAACCATAAAGAATATATGATGTAAGATAGGTTGAAAGGGTAAGCAATAATACACTTGTAATACAAAGGGCTGTAGCACTTAGAATTTTTGAAAACATTAAAAGTTTTCTTCCCCTTTTCATGGTTTTAAGAAGGGACAAATTCTCATTATCTCTATCTTGAAGGTATACAAAAAACCCTATAAAAACTACTGACAAGAGAATAAAAACAGGAGTCAATTCATTTCTAGTTGCAGTGATTACACCTTTTGAGCTATTAAAGCTTAAATCAAATAAGGGAAGTTGAGAAAAGTCATTACTGGTCTTTATGGCATTTCTTTTTGAAAAAGGTGAACTAGCAAAGATAGGAGAAGACTGCATCATAGTAGCCTTTTTATCAATTTCTTTTCTGTATTGTAAATAAGAGTTAACTGTATCCAGTTCAACAATCTTGCTTCTAAGCAAGGTGGAATCAAAAAAATAGTTACCGGTCAAAGAAGGATATAGTCCTAAGTCTATGTTTTTAATAATGATTTTAATATCGTAATCTGGATATCTCTTTTCAAAGCTATCCATATTTAAAAAAGGGCCCATAAGAGAGTATTCATTTGCTATCTGGTACTCTTTTAGAAAAAATCTCGCTTCTTCACTCTCCATATCCATGAGCTTTTCATCAATTCTTTTAATAGCAAAAATATCTGAATTCATCCCTATAGAAATCTTTTCATTTAAGTATAAGGTCAAGATGTTTGCAATTGTTAACAAAAGCAAGAAGATAATAGTGGCCTTGTTAAAAAAGATTTTTTTAAGTTCATACCTTAAAAGATTCACTCACTTATCCCTCTTTCTCTTTCTTCTTCAAAGACAAAAAGATAAAGATCCTCTAAAGATGGCCTTATGGCTTGGTGTTTATATAAATTAAGGTCTTTATCCGCTTCTTTGTCATTTAGCAAAATACGAACCATTAACTTATCAACACTTTTTTGAATGTTACTGACATTGAACTTTTTAACTATTTCTGATAATTGATTTTCATCAGCCTCTATTTCTACCACCTTTTCCCTTAAAGATGAAGTAAGTGTGCTTGGACTATCATAATGGACAAGATTTCCTTTTTTAATCATTAAAATCTTTTTAGCTATATACTCCACATCTGAGACCACATGGGTAGCTATAATAACTATCTTATCCAGAGCATAGGAGGATATGAGGTTTCTCATTCTTATCCTCTCTTTTGGATCTAAGCCTGCTGTAGGCTCATCTAGTATAAGGATTTTAGGGTCTCCCATTAAAGCTTGAGCAAGCATAAGCCTTTGCTTCATACCGCCTGAATAACTTCCAATTCTTCTATTGGCTACATCTAAAAGATTAAGAGACTTTAGGATTGAAGGAATACTTTGAGAAATATCTTTTTTATTCATGGCCTTTAAAGAACCAATATAGGCTAAAAACTGAGCTCCAGTAAAACTTGGATAAAGACCATGGTGCTGGGGCATATAGCCCAAGATTGACCTATATGCTGGCCCCAAGCTTTTAATGTCCTGTCCATTTATGAGGACTTGACCAGAGTCGCTATCAATACTGTCAGTTATTATTCTAATTAGGGTAGTTTTACCTGCCCCATTAGGACCTAGTAGACCATATACCCCACTATCTAGGGTGGCAGAAAAATTATTTAGAGCCTTAATCTCTCCATAGCTTTTATTTAAATTATCAAGGCTTAGTTGCACCAGACACCTCCTTGTTACTTATAATAGTAAAAGTCTACAAAATCAAAGGACTTATTCAATAAATCTTCAATTTTTATATACCTAAAACTAATACTCTGACCTGGAACTTGATAGGCCAAAATAATATGCTTGTCGTCAGGATCAAAATTAAATAATTTAGGATATATGAGGGTTTCTACTCCTGAATATGTCATATCTATCACTTGTAAGTGCTTAGTCTTCTCATTAAAAACAGTAATAATATAATCTTCATCTAAGTCAGCATCTTCTGGATAGGAGAATATAAAGAAGTAGTCTCCAGTAATTCCTATTAAAGTAGAAGAAGCTTCTATGTCTAAAGAAGGGATATATAGCTTTTTCTCTTTATCCTTAAGACTAAACCGGTAAAGGTCATTTCCATCTAAATAATAGGCATAACTTTCTTTAAAAATACAGTTCAAGTACTCACCAGATGAGTCTTTTGGTAGAAGTATAGATTCTTTTTTTTCAAAGTTATTTAAATCAATTTGTCTAATCTCAAATATATCCTTGTTCTCACTGGGCTCAAATTCCCTAAACATATAATAGAGGATATTGTCAAAAATATAAAAATTAGTACTAGTGGAAGTTTTTTCTATAGGGTCTTTAAAGACAATTTCAAAAGTATTCCAATCAAGAATTCCTATAAATATATCAGTAGAAAAATTTTGTACAAGTCCTAGTCCCTCACCACTATCTTTCTGAACCATTTCTAGCCCTGTAAATACTAAATAATCTCCTGCTAGAATAAAATCATCCCTAAAACCCAAAATGTCCAGTTCAGCAATTTTTCTTCTGTTTTCGCCGTCTAAATCAGATTTATATATATGAGCTTTATTAAATTCACTTGGTTTTACAAAAAGATATAAATAACCCTCTCTAATAATTGCAGCTATTGGATTGGTACCCTTAGGAAAGGTGGCAGGACATTGGGGGTCTGGATTTGTAACAGAATCATAGGGCTGATGATTACAATCTGGTCTTCCACACATAACTGTAGGTTCCCCACCCTTAAAATCAAAGTATTCTAAGTAACCTTTTGTATAAGCCATAAGCCCACTGGGACTTACAGAAGCAAAGTGTAATCCATGTATAGTATCATTAAGATTTTCACCTTTATTATTGCATCCAGGTATGAACACCATAGATAGAATAAAGAGAAACAATATTATTGGTAATATCTTTTTATTTTTCATTCTTCTCCTTTCCATAAAGTAAAGAATTATAAAAGTTGTCATATTGAAGACTAATTTCTTCTAAAAATTCATCATATCCCACTTCTTCCAATTGCTTTATCAAAGCCTTCATCGTTACTTCCCAGTTTTCAGGTTCTTCTCCCCAAATAGTATCTGCTCTTTTACATAGATCACTGATTTTTTCGAAGTCATATTCCATACCTGAATAATCAGGTTGAAAAGCATAGCCAGGAGGAATAATAATATTCTCCAAGGCTTGCCCTAAATCAAGATTTCCTTTAGAACCCTTAGTTTCTGGAAAAGCAAGAAAAGAAATACCAAAAGCCATAGTCGAATAATTTTGTCTTTGATTTACAAAGCCATCTTCCACCTTGTAATCTTCTCCATATAGTATTAGGTTTGTTAGGTGAGGGTCTGTTAATAGGGTAGCAAAAAAGTCATAGGCCAAACTAGGCTCTTTTGTCCAAGAGCTTATTCCTATTAGATTCCCCCTTGTTGACATTAGATAATAGTCACTTATTTCAAAAGGGATGTAGTCTCCTACTAAAGATGAGGAAGAACGGTCATTAAAACCAGGCACAATGTATGTTAATTTAGGTAAGGTATAATGTTTAGGTACAAGATTGGGATCTGTATAGAAAGTTTCAGGGTCTTCATATTTACTTTCACTACCATTAAAATAGCCCTTTAAAACCATGCGGCTTAAGCTTTCATATAAATCAAAAAGATTATCATCCTTAAACCTATTTATAACCTGAGCATTATTATCTGAATCATACTTAAAAGATATTAAAGGAGCATCACGTGTTGATATATCTGGCACATAAGAATATATCCCTATTAATTGTTGATAATAGGTGCTATTAGTGTCATTGCCAACTAGGGTTACTTCCTGCTTATCCACTGAATCTTTATTTTCCTCATAGAGTAAATCTATAAAAGTCTCCAGCTCATCAATTGTGATCTTTGGATTTAAAAACTTTGTATCATGTTTTGATACCATATCCTCATTTAAATAATAAACATTGGTGCTCAAAATGCCAGTATTATAAAATCCATATATGCCACCAAATTTATTAAAAAGATTCCAATAGTAGTCAGGATATGTATCTCTTATTCTAGAGTCTTCACCTTCAAAAACATAACCACTTATATCAAGCAGTAAGCCCCTATTAATTTCATCTACCCCTATTTCTTCCACTACTTTTCCAGAGACTGTTGTTTTAACCCCATTTACCACATCTGTCATACTGTAGCCCCCATAAGGATTCATTAAAATTAAATCAACCTCTTCACCATCTTTTTTCATTTCCTCCAACTCTTCAACAAAGTAGGAATATGTGTCTCTAGATGTAAATAAATTTCTTGAAAATCTATCCTCTTTATCTATTTCCAAATAGTCTTCTAGCAATCTATTAAGAACCTTTTCTGATGTACCTTCAAACTTAACTACATATTTTGAACCAATTGATACAAGATAATCGTTATATGCCAATAATAAAGAATCATCCACCAACTTTCTTATGGGTTCAGCTTTTAAATTAGCATCTTCAGATCTATCATATTGTCCAAGATACGTTGATACTCCTTGACTATCAAAATATTTCCAGACAAGCACTTTTTTACCTCGCCAACTAGCCTCATAGTCAATATTTCCTTCTTCATCATATATGATTTCTCTTTTACTATCCTCTGATGGCAAAGGGCTTTCAACTATAGGGCTAGGTATAGGAGATTTGCTAGGACCTTCCACATTATTACATGAGGTTAAAACAAGAAGTATAATTAACAATATTGATATTTTCTTAATTAGATTTTTCATTAGACTCTCCTGACTAAATACTGTAGACATAATCAGTTTACATTGTTTAGACAAGCCTGTCAAGTTTTGAAAGCACAAAACAAAGGTCCAAAGTTCTCATTATTTCGGCTATTTTAATATCTGATGTTAGAATATACTAAAAAATTGATGAAATATAAATGTTATTTATATTTCTTGCCTTCCCCAGCATCTACTTCTCTCTCTTATGTCAGTTGCTGGAGTATAAAAAAAAGACTCCCCTGTAAGAGAGCCTTTGTATTTATAGTTTTGCTTATTCTATCTAATCTGGCCATCACCTTCAATGAGATACTTGTAGGTGGTTATTTCATTGGCACCCATAGGACCTCTTGCATGAAGCTTTTGAGTAGAGATACCAATTTCAGCACCTAGTCCAAACTCTCCACCATCTGTAAATCTGGTAGAGGCATTGGCATAAAGACAAGCTGCATCCACTCTAGAAAAGAAGGTCTTAATATTTTCATCAATCTTGGTAATAATTCCTTCTGAGTGTTTTGTTCCATACTTATTTATATGCTCTATAGCCTCGTCTAAATTTTTAACTACTTTAACTGCTAAAATGTAGTCTAGGTATTCAGTTTCCCAATCAGAATCTTGGGCAAGTTTAGCATTGGGAAGAACTTTTTTACTTTTCTCATCTGCCCTTATCTCAACAGAACATTTTTCTAAATCTTTAGCTATCTTAGGTAGTAGTTCTTCATAGACCTTTTCATGAACCAATAGAGTCTCTATAGCATTACAAACTCCAGGTCTTTGACACTTAGCATTTTCCACAATTGCTTGAGTATATTCAGGGTCATATTTCTCATCTATATAGATATGGCAATTACCAGTACCTGTCTCTATAACCGGTATAGTAGCATTTTCCATAACTGACTCTATTAACTTAGCACCACCTCTAGGAACTAAAAGGTCAACATATTTTTTAGCCCTCATTAAATCCCTAGCAACTTCTCTTGATGTATCTTCTACCAACTGAACACAGTTATTATCTACACCATGGGCATCAAAGGCTTCTTTTAGGGCTTTAATAATGGCCTTGTTGGAGTTAATAGCATCAGAGCCTCCTCTTAAAATAGCAACAGATCCCGCTTTGAAGCAAAGTCCCGCTGCATCTGCAGTTACATTAGGTCTAGACTCATATATTATCCCTATAACTCCCATAGGGGCTGATATCTTGGTTAGCTTCATTCCCTTTAATATTGTGCTTTGAGATAAAACCTTACCTATGGGGTCTTCATATTCACTAACTTGAACTAGGCCTTCTGCCATAGCCTCAACTCTTTCTTTATTTAAGGTCAATCTGTCAATAAGGGCTGATGACATATTAGTTTCATGTGCATTTTTAATATCTTTTTTGTTCTCTTCTACTATGTGGTCTAGATTTTCAAGAATAGACTTAGCCATAGTTTTAAGAATCATATTCTTTTTTTTGCTATCTATTCCACTAATAGAATCTTTTGCCTTAACAGCTTGTATACATAGTTTTTCAATATAGGTCATTTTTGTCTCCTTCATTTTTTCACAAAGAGGGTTCCAACTTTTTCGCCATCAATAAGTCTAGAGATGTTATTCATATCCATACCATTTACTATTGCCATCATGATATCATTTTCTAAACAGGTCTTGGCAGCGCTTAATTTTGTAGCCATTCCCCCTCTTCCCATAGAGCTGGTAGAACCAGATACATAGGACATAATAGTATCATCCACTTCATGGACCAAATCAATAATATCCACATCACAGTTGCTATTAGGGTCTTTATCACAAAGCCCATCTATATTAGACATGATTATTAAAAGGTCTGCTTTTATGAGTCTTGCAACCATGGCAGCTAGAGTATCATTATCTCCAAAGGTGTCAACTATTGCTAATTGGTCTGTGGATATGGTGTCATTTTCATTTACTATGGGGATAATTCCCATATCTAAAAGACCAGTAAAGGTATTAAAGGCATTGGATATTTTAACTTCATTGTCCATGACATCTCTTGTTAAAAGAATCTGTCCTACAGTAATGGAGTATTCAGAAAAGAGCTTAGAGTAGATATGCATTAATTCACTTTGACCAACAGAGGCTAAAACCTGTCTTTCCACTAGGGTGGAGGGTTTTTCTTTTAAATTAAGTTTACCCAAGCCTACTCCTACAGCACCAGAGGTAACTAGAACAACCTGCTTATCTTCATTGCTTAAGGTTGCTATTTCATGGACCAGCTTGTCCATAGACCTTAGGTTCATCTTACCGTTATCGTGGGTTAGTGCATTGGTTCCCACCTTTATTACTATTTTTTTAGCTTCTTTTAGTTTTTCTCTCATTTTATTTCCATTCTGCTAATTTTATATTTCCCATAGCTCCAATTTTGTCATTCATTATGGCTAGGGCCCCATATATGTCTTCATGTCCCATTACCCAGTTTAAAGCCTCTTCTATATCTTCTTCTTTTTTTATCCTATTGGTAAAGGCTGTAGCAAAGGCATCTGCTAGGGCAGAGTTTTTTCCAATTACAAGGCCTGCGTCTGCTGCTCCTTCACTATAGGCGTGGCCTACAGTGGCAGAAGAAGTACACACTCCTAGGGGTAAATCCTCTTTTGCTAATTCTAGGGCAAATTTATTGGATAAAGGCGATTGACCTGCATATATACCAATCCTTATATCCCTATTTCCAGCAATATAGAGGTCTCCTCCGTTTTCAAGAATAAGGATTCTTTTATCCAGGATGGCCTTTGCCAGCAAATCATTTACTGCTCCAGCTACCGCCCCAAAGGGTCCTACTTGGGCTTTTTTTGAAGCCTCTATCATTAGTCTAGCTACTTCTATACTTTCCAGTCTTTCGTCTTCAATAGGAGTCAATGAATGAAGAAAGTCTGGATTTATGGCAATAGCTCTTTTAATATCTTTTCTTATCTTTAAAAGCTCTTCTTTTAAAAAGTCACTATAGTCTTTTTCACTAGTCACTTGGATGTCACTTTCTTCTTGAACTATCCTGTATCTTTTTACAGATTCATCTTGGACTAGATTATCTCTATAGTGTCTATACTCATACATATTACAGCTCTAAGGATATTACTCTTAAAGGACAAGCCTTTATACAAAGTCTACAAACTACACATTTATCTTTATCAAAGTGTAACATTGCATCTTCTCCCATATAGAGGGCATGGGTGGGACAAACTGCAGTACAAGCTCCACAATGTACGCATCTTTCTTCATCCCTTTTAATTGCTTCACCATATATCTCATACTTAATATTTAGTTGGGTAAAATAGTCTAAGGCCAAATCCAGATTTTTCTTTTTACCCTGGATTTCTAGGGTCATATTTCCCCTATTGCCATATTCAATGTTAGCTCCTAGGATGTTGGTCATAACATCATATTTTTTTACCAAATCATATATTATTGGTTTTGTTACAGCTTCTTTTTCAAAAGACAACTTTAATTTTATAGTTTTCATATTATTCTATCCCCCTTATCTCTAGGGAATTTACCTTCTTTTCTGATGGTATGGGTATCACCCTTTCTGTTAATTCAAAATCACCCTTATTAATCCAATCTTTTAAAGTACTAGCAATATCTCTTGCTACACTAAGCGATGACAAGGGAGCTGTAGGAACTTTCTTGCCATTAAATTTAACAAAGCCACTTCTTAGCTCTTCATAATTGTATTTTTGGTCAATAGCTTCTTTACCAGACTTATCCACTAATTTGGTATATATATCCTTGTTTTCCACACTGACATACTTTAGTATTTCTTCATCTAAGATAGGAATGGGTATTCCAACACCCACAAAAAGACTTACTCCATACTTTTCATATACAGCCCCTCTTACATACTTGGTGCTCATCCCCTTAATATCCCCTACTAGGGCTAGGGTTCCACTGTGAACTAAAGGAACTCCATTTTCAGATCTTTCCACATCCACCTTATGTTGAGTTCCCTGCCATGATACATAACCAACGCCTCCACCTAAGAAGATTCTAGTTCCCATACCAATGGTCTTTAAATAGGGGTCATTTAAAAGAGGGCTAAGGGCTCCAGATGTTGAATAGGTAATGTTTCCGTAGTTTGGAAGCAAGGTTCCCATATAGGTATAAATAGTTTTGTTTGTGGAGTTGGTAGCTGCTGGATAATTTTGATAGGCATTTCTTGGATTAAACATGTAGGCTTGGTTAATATTATCCTTATTTATTGTGGTCAAAATCTCTTTTCTAGGATAACAGTCAGTTCCTGAAGAAAGAGCATGCAAGGTTATATCCTTACCTGCAATTAAATCCTCAATAACATGGCCACCACCATATTCATTTCCCATTTTTGTTGATGGTTCTGTAGCTCCAATATATGTATCTACAGCTGCAATACCCCCATAGGCTGGAACATCATTTAACTTAATATTTTGCATTCGAATAGGAGGGTCTGAGTGTCCAAAATTGATAAAAACACCTGAAGAGCACATGGGACCAAAGGTACCTGTGGTTACTACATCAATTTCTTCATATGCTTTTTTATAGCCTTTTTCCTTGACTATGTCTATGACTTCCTCTGCAGTTACTACAACTGCCTTACCTTGTCTGATTTTCTCATTAATCAGGGCAATAGATTTCATACTTGCCTCCTACTACTTAATTATTGTAATTATATCCATAAAGGGGGCCTTTGTAAATCTTGGAGGGGGCAAATATGAAAAGAGACAAAAAACAGGATCACCAATTACACAGTCTTTGATGATCCTATTTAGCTTATTATTTCACTGTTCTTCCAGAGTCTATGTTGGCATTGGTCTTTTTCCAAAATCTTTTGAATATGAGATTTCCACACATTGTGTCTTTTTTCTCATCTGGGCCAACTTTTTCTAGAGCTTGGTCAATAAAGAGCTCATCCAATCTTAAACTCTCTTGTATAAGTTTATTGTATTGTTCTTTACTTTTAGACTCTAAAGATAAATCATCTACTAGCTTATCAATCTTATCT
Source organism: uncultured Clostridiaceae bacterium (assembly GCA_964563155.1). GTDB lineage: Bacteria > Bacillota > Clostridia > DUPQ01 > DUPQ01 > DUPQ01. The sequence goes on from CAZLVL010000003.1 coordinate 25,316, forward strand.
TGATATTCAAAAAGAGACTTTCTGTGGTCTTCTACCTTAATTCTACCTGCTAGTATCATCCTATGGACATCTTCTCTTTTTCTCCAAAAAGATATGCCCTTTTCTAAGTCTTCTTCATTGAAAAATTGAGTGTCACTTTCAAAGGTAAAGGGTTTGAATAAAGATATACAAGGTAGTGATGAGGCTGTATACCAAAATTCCATTTTGTCTTTACTAAGCTTAGCAATAATACTGCTGGTACACTGACTGGATATGACACCGCCACCATGGACACAAATACTTGCCATGGAACCTGTGCAAAATTCTTTTCCTTCTTGCTCAGGATTATGGAGTTTGAGAAGTTGCCTAGCGCTTAAATGGTCAAATTTTTCCTTTTCTTCTTTTATAAAATCCTTTGCCAAACATCTTCTTGTTTCATACTTGGTAAAAAACTTATGAAGGCCACTGGCATAAGCTTTTGTAAAATCGAAATCTTCTTCAGATTTACAGTACTTCTTGTTAATGGCGTTGTTTATAAGGTCAGGATGCATCTTATCTATTTCTTTACCTATGGATAGACCATTGGATATAACTCCATAGTCTTTAACCTTCTTAGCTGCCCAGTATTTACCAGCTGTCTCAAGTATCCAGGCACCATTGGGGTCTGCAATTATGAAGCCATTATGATAAAGTATGGAACTTTGATAGCCACAATTGCCTCCTTGTCCATAGGTAGCTAAAAGCTCAAGAATATAGTCCAAGGCTTCATCAGCACTTTTACACCGCTCAACAGCTAGTCTTATCATGTCCATGCCAGTTAGAGCCTCTGGTCCTTGTTTTTCCTTTGTAAAGACAGCCTCATTACCAATAACCAGTCCAAACTCATTAAAAGCCATCTCACATCCCCACATCCAAACAGGTTTTACCAAAACCACTTCATAGGTCTCAGCCACTTGAGGGACCTCAATAAAGGTTACTTTTTGCATAGGGGTTTTTGAAAGATCATATTTTTTACGGGGCTGTCTTAAGACAACCTGCACCTCGTTAGGATCTCGGTCACTATTTTTTCCAAATATAATGGACCCATCTTTAGTCCATGAATTCATTACTACAAAAGTATCACACATTTTCTTCCTCCTTTATGCTAACACCAGACTTTGGAATGTTCCAAAATATCATTGATAGACTGAGTAATAGTATTATAGCACCTGGTATAAGTGTATAGTTGAGGGTAAGACCAAACTTAGAAAGGTCGGTCTGCTCAACATTAGCTATATACCCTATTTTATTCAAAACAAAACCTATTGATGCTGCCGATAAGCCCATGGCAACCTTTTGCATGAAAACAAAAAAGCTAAAGTTTAAGGCTCTTACATCTCTTCCAGTCTTTTTATAGCCATACTCAATGGTATCACCAACCATGGTAAAGCAAATAACATTTAACATACCTGTAAATATTGAACTTATTGCGGTTGCCCCTATTAAAACTAGTAAATTCATGCTAAAGAAATACCTTAGGACGCTTAATAAAAAGATAATAATTCCAGAAACAATTAAAAGACTTCTATTTCCTACCTTCTTAGATAAGGCTGGAGCAAGAAGCATGCCCACTAAAGCAAAGGGTACTGCAATCAAGGAAAACAGGGCAACCAATTGTTCATTTCCATGTACATAAGTGAAGAAAAAAGGAATGGCTGCACTATTCATGTTGTACTGTAGACATTGGGCAAACCAGGCAATTACTAAAATGATAAGGGGTCGATTTCTAATAATTGCTCCCATTGACTCTTTAAAGGTCAGAGTTTGTCCCTCTTTTTTTCTTATCTGCACCCTTTCTTTTACTCCCTTAACACATATGAAGCTAGTAATTATACCTATAAGGCCAAAGACTCCCACTAGTACTGGATAGGCCTTGTTAGCACTACCTAAAGCTTTTGCTAAAGGAGGTAGTATGAGAGGAACTCCCACTGAAACTATTAAAATGGGGATTAGTATAATGGAAAAGCGAACAGAGTTAAGCTTCATCTGCTCATGGGAATCATCAGTGATAACCGAGTTTAGGGTTGTATAGGGGATCTGATAAGCAGTGTAGGCCAAGGTGAAAAGTGAAAAGGTTAGGCCTGCATATATGGCTTTTCCCAAAGGACCAAAATTTGGGGTTAAAAACATGGTAACAAACAAGACAGCACTGGCAATAGATCCATACATAACCCATTTTTTATACTTTCCTGTCCTGTCAGCTAAATGCCCTATGAAGATGTCATTAACACCATCAAAAAGACGACTTGCCATTGTTACAATACCAGCAGCTGCTGCGGTTATACCCAACACATCGGTATAAAAGATTACAAGAAATACTGCTATTGTCTGCAAAAAGAAGTTTGCTGCAATATCTCCCATTCCAAAAGCTATCCTCTCTTTTAAGGTAACTTTCATGTCTAGAAGATCCGTGTTAGTGTTCATAGCCTTTTCTCCTTATTCATTTTTAATTATAATTTCTAACAAGTGATAAAATTATATACTTGTTCTTAATCCATTAAAAACTAAAGCTCTAACTATTTAATTATATTCTGAAATCTTTGTATGTTAGTGGTTCTACACATAACATATTCACATTTTAACATGTAGCTCCTTCTTCAAGCAAATACAAGAATTAATATTTGATATTAATAATAGAATTTCTTACCCTTTGTAAATAGTAAGGAAGAGAGATTAAAAAAAGAAAGATTGGCAAAAAGAGAATTTGAAAAAAGGTAGATTGAAAAAAGAGAGAAGTATCTTCTCCCTTAATATATACACATTATTTATTCTATAATCTATTCAAGCTAAATTTTCTTTACTTCTTCTAAGACTTCATCAATGTCGGGAAGTTGCTTAATAGGATATACCTTAATCCACCGTATAATCCCCTTTTCGTCTATGAGTATATGTACCCTTTCAGAAAATCCATATTCATCATTGAAAATACCATAGTCTTTTGCAGTTTTCCCATGGGGCCAAAAGTCACTTAAAAGTGGTAATTTTTTGATGTCTAGGGCTTCGGCCCAGGCTTTTTTAGAAGGTACTGTATCTACACTCATTCCCAAGGCAACTGTATTAAGGTCCTTTAAAAGATCATGCTTTTTCTCTAATTGCACCATTTGTTGGGCACATACAGAAGTCCACGCTAGTGGATGCCAGGATAATAGTACTTTTTTCCCTTTAAAATCAGATAGTTTTACTAGATTTTCATTTGTATCTTCCAAGGTAAAGTCAGGTGCTTTGTCATTTATATTTAAAGTTTTCATTTCTAATCCTCCATATGAAATATGTATTTATAGTACACCTAATTTTTCTTTTACTCTGTAACTTTGTCCCAAAGACTTCTTATTTCCTAGTTTTTTACATAAGAAATTTTAATACATAGACAAAACAACAAAATCTTTTAAGTCAGATGGGTATAGGATTTTCTATATTGGGCTGGGGTTTTTCCCACTATAGCCTTAAAGATTTTTGTAAAGTGACTGTTGGAGCAAAAAGATAAACTATTGGCAATGTCCCCAATTGACATATCTGTAATAACCAGCATCAACTTAGCATTATCTATTTTCAACTCCATAATATAGTGGTTTAGGCTTACACCTGTTTCACTTTTAAATATTTTAGAAAGATGGTCCGCACTATAGCCCACTTCTTTAGCTATGGCTTCTAGGGTAAGCTTACTATTAATATTTTCTTCAATAAAGGTATAGCATCTTTGGATAGGTAAAGAAAAAGGCTTTTCTCCTCGCAATAATCTAACAAGTCTTACCAAATGATATATTAAGGTATTAACCAAGGAGGTAATCTCTAGAGTTTCTTGTGTTTCATACATTTTTGGCACATATTCTTGATAAAGAGTCTCTACCGTTTTAGAAGATAAGCCAGCTTCTCTTGCAGCTTGGCAGGCATAATCTACTGAAAGCACAGCTAGGTGTCTAGCGCTAGAGACTGTAACAGTACCCAAATCCATAATTGATTCTCTGTTGGATATAACCTCAAACATCAATTGCCTGTAGCCCCAGTCACCATCTTTTATCATTGATGCTAGTTTTTTTAAATATTCCTTGCTCTTTTCAAAAGATGCAGAATCATAGTTATCCAACTCATATAAACTAGCTTTTCTTTTCTTCTTGTTTAGAGCAAAATCAAGCAGTTGAATAAAATCAGAAAACTGTTCAACCGACATTATGGGTATCTTATCTTCTTTAGTTTTATCCTCTTGTACCTTTAAATGGGAGGGCTTTATCATAACAGGGCCTAGAACATGATATTGAGGGATTTGGTTAAATGAACTAATAAAACCATAAGACCTTCCCTCTTTTTCATAAAAAAGAAGAGGAAATTCATATTGCTTAGAATCTTTTCCCATAATCTCAAGATACCTAACTATCTCTTTAATATATTGGTCTTTTAAATCATTATTAGTTACACCATTAATATGATTACTTTTGTTACCTTCTACACTGTCACCTATATGGATACCCATATTGCTATCCATATAGTCATCAATAAGATTTAAATCTTTATCAAAAGTAAAAGAAGCAAGGCCCTTGCTCTTACTAAAAAGCTCTCTTAAATACTCAAATTTCTCAAATTTATTCATAATATTTTTCTTTTACCTAAATATATTTTAGCATATTTCCGGTATAAATAACATATTTGCTGTACAGACAAATACAAGCAGGATATATGTTAACTATGCAGGTTTTCTGCTATTCAGCCCTTTTGTTTCTCTTTTATTTACTGATATACTCAAGATGTCAAAGAATATTTAAATAAGGAGAGGTGTGATAAGGCAATGGCTCTATCATACAAGAAAAGAATGCTAATTCATGACCAAGACTTGGGTAGGGTTGAATTAAAAAATATCCCTCTTCCCCAATATATGTTAAATGTGAATGGAACCTTCACTTATTCAGGCAGAGTTCTAGTTACCTATTCTACAAAAGAAGATATGGACAAAAAAGACTACTTCAATTTAGTTACCCTAAATCATGATGGTAGTGATATATGTGAGGTCTTCTCTGGACAGATAGAACAATTAGAAAAGGCCAATGGAATTAGGTGGATGTGCTTTGAAGATAATAAAAGGGTGCTTTTAGGAGACTATGTACTAGAGGCTTATCCAAACTTAGATGAAACTAGCAGTACTAAGTTAGTAAAAGTAGAATATCCAAAGGAACTTACAGAAAATCCTCTTATCTTTTGCAGATGGTCTGAGGTAATAATTGCACCTGATAATACTCATATGAGTTGGACCACTTTAACTCTTCATGGAGCAATTAACTATTTAGGCAAACTTACAAAAAAGGAAGATAAATATCTTATTGAAGATATATGTGTTATTTCTTCTACTAAGATGAGTGAAAAAGATAAGGACAATCCAGGCTTTGATATTCCTCTACCTATTAGAGGTGGTGAGGTTAAGCAATTTATTTGGGGTGGAAAAGCCCTTACTATGGTTGGTAATGGAGATAGCATAAGCGAAAGCGTAGTACAAGACTTAGAAAGTGAGGATGTAATTCAAATCACTCATACAGCTGGCTATGAAGAGACTACTATCTTTTCTTTTGATGAAAAATTAGGGGTGGTTATGTCTCCTCGCTTTTCACCTAAAACCGATATGTCCATATTAGGCCTAATACCCCAACCTCTTTCATTACCTGTTAGAGGAAAGATTATTAATATCCTATATATGTATGCAGTAGCAGGAGTAAGAGCCTTTAGACCAGGCAATATTGGTCCTGTCTTAATAGATATTGAAAAGTCAAAAACCCTTAAAAGAGCACATAAAGGAGTAAACCTGAGTGACCCTGAAAACAAGTGGGTATACTATTCGCCCATTAGCTGGCATATAGACAGTACAAAGGCTATGTGGGTAGAAAAAACTCGTATAGTCCAAGGGCCAGAAATGTGCAGACTAAGAATGCTAGAGCTTTTAGATTACAAGGCTTCACCAAGAGTGAAAATAGAGAAGACCCCATCATGTGGCCAAATCCCCTATGCAAAACCCTTTGAAGGCTCGTTAGACCAAGACTTTCATATGGATTTTCCCTTAAAGTTTAAAGGGAAGTTTAGTGGATATGTGGAGAACAAGATAGTAGAGGAAGAGTCTCCTAAATATGTGGCAGTTTATGAGAACTTTAGTGATGATGGTAAGACCTTCTACCAAGGCTACATTTCAGTTATAACTCCCAGTGGCCTTTTTGTTCCTGGTAAAAGCATTTTTGAAGCTGACCTAAAGGTAGAAGGAGAACACCAGGGGCATATGAAATTAAAGTTGGTCTTTAATAGAGATAGTGTCCATGCTCCAGCCATGCTTTCTTTTGAAAAGGATGCTGATGGGCTAGCTGAAAGCAGAGGCTTTTCTAGCTATGATGGCATTACTCTAAAGGTTGAAGATATGTTACCTTAAGTTAAATAAGCTAAAAAAGTTAAAAATTAATTATAAAAATTATGGAGGAAACAATGGAGCGAACAAGAAAAACTTATCCAAATGATTGGAAAACAGGTTTTGGTATAACTGTATCTACAGCCATGTCGGTTATTGCATCAGCTTTTATGTCTAGTTACTTTTTGCTTTACCTAACAGACTATGCAGGCTTAGGAATAATTGGGGCTACAATTGCACCTGTTATTTTAGCCATAGGTAGAATTGTAGATGCAATTAATGATCCCTTACAGGGCTTGATTATAGATGCTACACCTAGAATGAAATTTGGGAAATACCGATTCTACATCCTACTTAGTATCCTAATAACTGGTATTGCCATATCTGGTCTATACAGTATTCCCGATGCCATAAAGGGTAGTGTCCCCTTATTGTATGTATGGATACTCTTTTTCTATCTAATGTATGATATGGGAGCAAGCTTTGGTGGAAACTTTGCCCTGATACAAACTATGGGGGCCAGTGATGTGAGAACTTCCAAGTTAATGCTATATGGAAGATTATTAGCTGTCTTTATTGGAGCTGCTTTTTCTTCCCTTTTACTTATTGTAAATACAATAAACAAGCAAATTGGCAACTTTGGAAAGGCCTTTTCTATAACTACTGTAGCCTTTATGGTAATAGGGGTAGCGGTTAGTTTACCTGCCATTTTAATGGTAAAACAAGGAGATGCTGATGTCACAGAAAAAGATGAAAAGGTTCACTTTAAGGATGTAATTGCAGTCTTTAAATACAACAAGGCCTTTTTAGTTCACTTTTTTGGTGTGCTAGTTAGAAACTTTGTATATACCTTTATGACTGCAACCACAGCATATTACACTAAATGGGCCTACTGCACTGACATTAATACAGGGGTGGTGACAATGATAAGCTAGGTCTAATATCCTTGGCTTCTACTATTATAATGATGTTACCCATGTTAATATCTGCTGTTATATCTCCCATGGTTTTAAAAAAGTTAGGATCTAATGTGAAGGTGTTAAACTTTGCCAACTGGATAACCTTTGGTGCAGGTATTGTAACCTTTGGGCTACAGATGGTAGGAGTGCTACAAATCAACTTTATCTTCTTTGCCCTTTTAATGGGAGTGCTAGCCTTTGGTAATGGTCTGTGCTTTGTGCCAACCTATGCCATGTGGGTAGAAACCATAGATCACAACCAGGAAGTTACAGGAAAATCCATGGGAGGCACCATTACTTCTTTAAGTGGTTTTCTAGGAAAGGCCCAAGCTGCCATAAGCACCTTGGCAGTTGGCTGGGTTTTATTGTTCATTGGTTATGAAGTGGATTCTACAACAGGTAACTTTGTAGGAGAACTCTCTCAGATCCCTCCAATGCTCAACTGGTTTATTGTTATTGCAGGCCTTTTACCTGCAATCTTTTCCATAGCTGCAATTTTCATATATGCTAAATATCCCTTAAAGGATAGAAGCGAGGAACAATTAGTAGATTAAAAGAAAAAAGAAGAATTAGAACCTATAATACAAACCGGTCTTATGGCCGGTTTTTTCTTAATTTCTCTACCTTGCTTCTTTTGATAAAAGTGATAGTATAAAAGAATGTATTTTTATGTGAGGTATAAATGGATTTTGAAAATAGATTAACAGAAGGTAATGTGGTAAGACAACTTATAAAGTTTAGTCTACCACTATTACTATCAAATATAGTACAAGCCCTTTATGCTGTGGCAGACTTGCTAATAGTTGGTTGGTATAGTGGAACATATGCCATGAGTGCAGTAACCATAGGAGGGCAAATAACCATGGTTATAACCAATTTTGTTATTGGTTTAGCCATAGGAGGAACAGTCTTAATTGCCCAGTACATAGGGGCCAATAAGCCTAAGGATGTAGATACTACCATTGGAACTCTTTTTTCTATAATGGGAATTTTAGGAGTTTCTTTTGCTGTAATTATGACTTTTTTTACTAATCCCATATTGAATCTTTTGAACACTCCCCAAGAATCTTACGCTATGGCTAGAAGCTACATAATAATCTGTATGTGGGGATTAATCTTTGTTTTTGGCTACAATTCTATTAGTGCTATTTTAAGAGGTATGGGAGACTCTAAAAGGCCCTTGGTCTTTGTTGCCATAGCCTCAGTAATAAATGTCATATTGGACATCATCTTTGTAGGTCCTCTTGATATGGGCCCTACAGGTGCTGCAATTGCTACTATTATTGCTCAAGCAGTTTCCTTGATTCTTTCAGTCATATATTTACAAAGAAGCAGGTTCATTTTTAATTTCCACCATACTAGCTTTAGAATACATAGAGACAAGCTAAGGCTATTATTAAAAGTGGGTATTCCTGCAAGTGCACAAAATATAGTTGTGGGTATTTCCTTCTTGGTTCTTACTGCTGTAATTAATGATTTAGGTGGAGTAGTTGCTTCAGCTGCTGTGGGTATTGTTGGTAAATTTAATGCCTTTGCTATCTTACCTGCTGCTGCCATGAGTGCCTCTGTTTCGGCTATGGCAGGACAAAATATCGGAGCTGGCCTATATGACAGGGCCTCTAAAACCCTTTGGAGTGCCATAAGTATAGCTTTTGGCATAAGTTTAATTATCTTTGCATTTGTACAGATATTCCCTGAGGCCATACTTTTAGCCTTTAAGGCAGAAGAGTCTGTAATCAATATTGGAGTATCTTATCTAAAATCCTTTAGCTACGACTACTTAGTTGTTCCCTTTGCCTTTTGTTTTAATGGGCTTTTAAATGGCGCTGGTTATTCTATGATCTCTATGATTTCAGGCGTTATCAGCTCTCTAGTTTTTAGAATTCCTCTAGTTATTCTTTTCGGAAAGTATTTTTCTTCTGACATAGGAAACATTGGATATGCAGCACCTATAGCAACCTTGTTTGCAGTCTTTTTAGGCCTTTACTTCTATTTCTCAGGCAAGTGGAAACAAGACAAACTAAACATTCAAAATATTGATGTCTTGGATATTTAGCAGTAGATATAATAGTAATCAAAATTATAAATGAATAGTGAAGATAATATATGAATAGTGAACAATCAAAAAGCCAGTAAACTGGCTTTTTCTATCTCTTCTATCTTCTTTCTTCTTTATACATATATCTCAAATATTTAATATTTATTACTCCTACAACAAGGCATGCTTTAATACATCATCCATGTCCTTTACAGGAGTTATTTCTACTTCATCTAGAATCTCTTGAGGAACATCCACTAGGTCTCTTTGATTTTCTAAAGGTATTAGAACATGCTTAACCTTAGCTCTTCTAGCAGCTGACAGTTTTTCTTTTAGACCACCAATGGGTAGTACCCTACCTCTTAGGGTAATCTCTCCAGTCATAGCAATATCTTTTCTAACCTTCCTATTTGTTAGGGCTGATATTAGGGCTGTAGCTAAGGTAATACCTGCAGAAGGGCCATCTTTGGGAACTGCTCCTTCTGGAACGTGAACATGAATGTCTTTGTCTTTATAGAAATTAGGGTCTATACCCAACTTATCTGTCTGTGAACGGATATAGCCAATGGCAGCCTTGGCAGATTCTTTCATAACCTCACCCAACCTTCCAGTTAGCTCAGTTTTTCCAGTACCTTCCATAATATTAACTTCAATAATGAGGGTGTCTCCTCCCGATTGGGTCCAGGCTAATCCTCTAGCAATTCCAATTTCATCTTGAGAAAAGGTTGTATCATAAAGGTATATCTTAGGACCTAAGAACTCTTCTAGGTTTGCCAAGGTCAACTTAACAGTATCTATATCTTCTAATTGCATCTTGGTTGCCGCCTTTCTGCAAATAGATGCAATCTCCCTTTCAAGACTTCTTACACCAGATTCTCTAGTATAGTTATTAATTACTTTTTCTAAAACAGCCTTTGATATGGAGATGTTCTTTTTTGTTAGTCCATGTTTTTTAAGTTGTTTAGGAATCAAATACTTATTGGCTATATGTATTTTTTCTTCCTCTGTATAACCGGTTACCTCAATTATTTCCATTCTGTCTAATAGGGGTCTGGGGATGGTTTCCACTGTGTTTGCAGTGGTTATGAACATAACTCTGCTTAAATCCAAAGAGATTTCTAGGTAATGGTCTCTAAAAGAGTTGTTTTGTTCAGCATCTAACACTTCTAGCATAGCAGAGGCTGGATCTCCTCTAAAGTCGTTACCAAGCTTGTCTATTTCATCAAAAAGAATCAAGGGATTCATGGTACCAGCTTGTCTCATTGCTTTTGCAATTCTACCAGGCATGGAACCTACATAGGTTCTTCTATGTCCTCTAATTTCTGCTTCGTCTTTAATACCACCTAAAGACATCCTCACATACTTACGGTTTATGGCCTCTGCAATAGAACGAACAATTGAGGTCTTACCAGTTCCAGGAGGTCCTACCAAACACAAGATGGGAGAGTTGAAGTCATTGCTTAACTTTTTAGCAGCAACATATTCAACTATTCTTTCTTTAACCTTTTTTAAAGAATAATGGTCTTTATCTAAAACCTTCTTTACATGCTTTATATCCAACTTCTCTTTGGAGTAATTACCAAAAGGCAACTCTACGAGGGTTTCCATATAGGTACGAATAACAGAGGCCTCAGGAGACATGGGAGACATCTTAGATAGTTTATTCATTTCTTTAACTAGTCTAGTCTTTACCTCTTGAGGATACTTGTTAGATTGTATAGCCTTAAGAAACTCTGACATGTCATCTTCATTTAAAGACTCATTAAATTCACCTAACTCCTCTTGGATGGCTTTTAATTGCTCTCTTAGGTAGTATTCTTTTTGCTTGTCATCAATGGTACTTTTTACCTTGGTGGCCAAGTCTCTTTCTAGTTTTAATATTTCTATTTCATTAACTATCAAGGGTAAGAGTTTATCTGCTCTTTTAACTCCATCTAACTCTTCAATAAAGCTTTGTATAACATCAGGTTTTAAAGCCATGGAACCTACCATAGCATCTGCAACAGTCCCTATTTCATCTGCAGCTATAGCAGAAAAATAGCCTTCATGGGAGATTCTTCCCAACAAGGTTACATACTCGTCATAAAGCTCTGTTAGTTTTCTATGCATAGCTTCAAGGGCATTACTTTTAGAAATTATCCCCCCTATTTCAGGTGTAAAGGATAGTTGACCTGTGTAATAACCTTTAGAGGTATATACCTTTTCCAGCTTTGCCCTATGGACACCTTCTACTAATATCCTACAGGTCTTTGCAGGTAAGCGTAAAACCTGTTTCACATTAGCAACAGTACCATATTCAAACATATCTTCTTGCTTAGGATTTTCCACAGTAGCATCTTTTTGCATAACTAAAAAGATCTGACTATTTTCTTCCATGGCCTTTTCTAGGGCTGCAATAGACTTTTCTCTACCTACATCAAAGTGGGTTACCATACTAGGAATTACAGCCACAGCCCTTAGGGGAATAAGGGGTATTCTAAGAAATTCCTTATCTGTTTCAGGAGGGCTATTCTCTGGATTTATTCCAGTTTTTTCGCTATTTTCAATATTGTTTTCTTTATCTTTAATACTTTCGTCCATAATCTTTTCCTTATTTTAAGCCGTGAAAAAGTCTCACAGCCGATTCTAGTGTAAAGTATATTTTATCAAAAATATTAAATTAATGCAAAAGCTAAGATTTGTCATCGACCTTCTTTGTTTTAACTTGATTTATGCCTTGATCTATTACCTTAGATTGTTGGTCTATGTAATCTATGTTCTCATGGGAGTCTTTATCTCCATAGCGAACTTGAATATATTCATCTGTGAATTCTTGAAAAATTCCCTCTGACAAGATATTAGACTCTTCACTTGTTACAAATTTTTGCACAATTTCTTCGGGAGTGTCGCCCTTGTTTAGCTGGAAGTTTTTGTGTTTAAGTCTCTCAAGTGTGTAGCCATAAAGATACCTAACCTTTTCCTTATAGGATTCTAGATTCTTTAAATCTGAAAGGTTGTACTTGTATTTAGGCTTCCACCTCTTGCTTTCTTGAGGTTTCTTATCGCTTAAAAATTCTATAATTTCTTCAAACTCTTCATCCTTAACCGCTTTTACTTCTTTTTTTCCACCGGTTACTGCATCTTGTGTCTTTTCACTTAGCCATTTTACAAGTTTAATAATATTTTTAACTAGAACATATACAACCATGGCAACAGTTAAAGCCCCTATTACTATTAGTATGGTTTGGACTATTGGATTCATTGGAGGGTCAATTTGAGGTATAAAGTCTTCTTCAACCCCAGGAACCTGAGTTATTTCTGAAGGGTCTACATCAATGTCCTTATATAATCCTGCAAATATATTGAGAAACCAGTTTAACATGTTGAACATGGTTCTTAAAAGCCAATCAGAAGCCCTAGTAAACATGTTTCTAAAAAGGAATATGATGAGATACAGGCCATAGAAAAAGATAATGAGATAGTCATTTCTTCTTCTAATTTGCTTTTTGTTTTCTATATTAACTTGCTTAGACATTAAAAGCATTTCTTCAATTTTAATTCTGTTAATAACTAAAAGATAAAAAAGAAGGTAAATCGAACCATAAATCCAAACAGGATCCTTGTAAAAGCCGTAGGGTCCTGACACAAAGGCCATTAATAGGGAGAGAGATAAGGGGACAATAGCTAGATAAAGCATTTTTCTACTGGCTATTTGAGTTATATCAAACATCCCATTTCCTAGACCTAGAATAAAGAAAAAGGTTGGCATAAGGGCAAAGCCAAAGAAGCTAGCCACAAAACCATAGGAAAAACTCATTCCTAATAGGAAAAGTAAAAGCCAAGGAATCAAAGAGTATAAATAGGCTGGCTGAAGCACAACCTTAACATCATCTCCATTATAGCGGATAATGTTGGTTCCTCTTTTTTCAAAGCGCTCAATTATTAACATGCCAGCAATTGAACCCATTAAAAGCATAACAAAGGAAAAAGCCATCCAATAGTCTATGGTATCAGGAAATATTGCATAATAAATGGTATAGGTAAGAGCCCCAAAGGTTCCTATATTTCCTAAAAGAGGAAGGACTTTTCTTTTAATCTGTTTTTCTAGATTCATAGTACTCCCCCTCCTTTAAAAAGTCTGTATTTCTATCTAAGAAAAAGACCTCCATACCCCTACTAGATGTGGCATCAGAAGTAAAGTTGAGAATGAAAAACTTAACTGTATTTCCTTTTCTTCTTAGGATATCTGCTTTTTCAACAATTTCATCATTTAAATAGGCGGACACAATATATACTTGGGTGTCATATATATCTTCATAGTGCTTTTCAATATATTCAGGAAAATCCAAATGATTCTTCAAGATTAACTCTGCTAATATGACCTTTAAAAATCTCATGTGTTCAGGTCCAGCCACAGAGTCAGTAAAAATCATTTCTTTAGGGTTGGATAAAATTCCTGCATTGGTTCCAAAACGTAAAGGATAACCCATGCCATAACCCTTTTCAAAAATGGTATTAACAACCTTTATGCCCAGCTCTACCACATCTTTAAACTTAACATCAATGTATTCAAGGCCATAGGATTTTATATTAAATAGTACTGTAATTCCTTTTTTAGCAGTAAAGTCATTTTCCTTAACCATGAGCTTTTGCATTCTAGCAGTGGCCTTCCAGTTAATTTGAGCCATAGGGTCTCCAGGCACATACTCTCTGGTTCCTTTTACAATAAAGGGGTCATCAAGGATAAATCTTTTAATGACCATATCCCCCATAAGGTCCTTGTTGGAGAAAAAAGCTTCATTTAGGTTTAAGACTCCAGGAAATACCATAATTCTTGTATTGGCAGGAAAGGCTGCAGAGTCTTGCATTACCCCTAAGAGGTCTCCCGCTGTCAGCGTTGTATTTTGAATTGTAAATACTCCCCTTTTGGCACATCTGGTATACCATCTTCTGGTTACCTTCTGATAGCCCTTTAAACTAAAGCCAGAGGAAACACACCTTTCTTCTTCAATAATGGCTGAACTAGAATTGGCAAATTGCAACCATTTAGATGAATGAATATCTGCCTTTAACCAAGGAACAAAAACCCTCTTATTATTATTTATGACTTCATCTAGAAATATGTTGTCCCCTTCATAGGCTTCATCCTGACTAAACTTTAAGGAATACTCAATGTCGCGCAGAACAAAAAACTTGAAAAAGAGAATTTCAATTGTAAAAAAGATTATTAAGCTAATAACTATAAGAATAAGTTCCATTACTTACTTAAATTTCCTCTGTAGGTACCTCTACTGTGTCCATAATTTCTTTTATAACATCCATGGTGCCCTTAGCTCCATATGATAAAGAGTGTCCTTTTAATATTACTCTGTGGCCCATTACATTAGGAGCAACAGCCTTAACATCAGAAGGTATAACAAAGTCTCTTCCCTTAATAGCTGCATAAGCTCTTGATGCCCTCATAATAGCCAAGGTTCCTCTAGGGCTTAAACCCAAGATTAATCTTGAATTATTTCTTGTGGCATTTGTTAGCCTTACTATATAGTCTTTTACATCATCACTTATATTTACCTTGGTAATTGCCTTGGATGTTTCTATTATTAGTTCCTTTGTAACAACAGCTTCTAGCTCTTGTAAGGGTAGGCTTCTTTCAAAACGATCTAAGATAGCTTTTTCTTCTTCTTGACTAGGATACCCTATGGATAATCTCATGAAAAACCTGTCCATTTGAGCCTCTGGCAAAGGGAAGGTTCCTTGAGTTTCTAGGGGGTTTTGAGTAGCTATAACAAAGAAGGGTTCATCTAGTTTATAGGTAATACCATCTGCACTTATTTGATGTTCTTCCATACACTCTAAAAGAGCTGACTGGGTTCTAGGAGTCGCCCTGTTTATTTCGTCTGCTAGCACTATGTTGGTAAAAAGAGGGCCTTTTTTGAAAACAAACTCCCCTTCTTTTTGGTTATATACACTTACCCCTATTAGGTCGGTGGGTAAAAGGTCAGGTGTAAACTGGACCCTAGCAAAGTCTGAGTCTATAGACTTAGCTAAGCTTTTTGCCAGCATGGTTTTACCTAGGCCAGGTACATCTTCTAATAAAACGTGGCCATTGCTAAAAAGTGATACCAAGACTAAATCAATGACTTCACTTTTTCCAATAATTACCTTTTCTATATTGTCTCTAATTTTTGATGCAATATCTTTAACTTGTGATAAATTCAATTGTAACCTCCAAAGAAAAGATTTCTCATTTATGTATTATATAATTATATGGTCCTTTTATACAATGTGATTATTCTAATATATGTTGCATATTATGAAGAAAGACAAGAATTCAAATGGTTTTTTTAAATTTTCCTTCTATTTACTTAAAAGTATTGGCTGAAAATTTACATAATCACAAGAGACTAATATTTTTTTATCTTGCTTGTAACTATCTTTTTTTAGCCCATGCAAATGTCCAAATACAGATAGCTCAATTTCATATTTTTCTAAAAGTTCTACCATTAGGCCTTGGGGGGGATAGTGGAAAAAGGCAAAGGTTTTTTTACTCTTATCTAAAATGGACTTGTATGAAAGTTCAAACCTAGAAAGCTCTCTTCTAATAATCTTTTCATCATCTTCTTTTTCATCATAACCCTTGGTCCCACAAATATTT
Organism: uncultured Clostridiaceae bacterium; assembly: GCA_964563155.1. Classification (GTDB taxonomy): domain Bacteria; phylum Bacillota; class Clostridia; order DUPQ01; family DUPQ01; genus DUPQ01. The sequence continues at coordinate 41,338 of CAZLVL010000003.1, forward strand.
ATTCCGTCCACTTCAAAAGAATTGTTGTATAAAAAATCAATATTAGAAAAATTATTATCCTGCAAAAACTCATGCATTTTTTTTCTAGTTTCCCACCAGTAGTCATGATTTCCCTTTAGTATAATCTTTTTACCATTTAATCTATTTAAAAAGGCAAAGTCCTCCACTGCTTGTGCTAAGTAAGTAGCCCAAGAAATGTCTCCCACTAGGACAACAGTATCATCTTTAGTTACACTTTCTTGCCACTTTTTTTCTAATATTTTTTCATAGTCAGTCCAGCCATCTCCAAAAATGTCCATGGGTTTATCTGTCTGAAATGATAAGTGTAAGTCCCCTATAGCGTATAGAGCCATTTTGTTTGTATGATATGGTCAAAAACTGACCATCTCCTCCTTATTCCTTGTGGAAATATTGATATATGGCTTCAGCCTTTCTAAGGCCTATTCCTTCAACATCCCTAATCTGCTCCAATGAAGCAGCTTTAATTTGTCTTACTGAACCAAAATGCTTTAAAAGAGCTATTTTTGACTGCTCTCCAATACCTTCAATATGGTCTAGCTCTGATTCATATATTCTTTTTGTTCTCTTTTGTTTATTATAGCTTATGGCAAACCTGTGGGCTTCGTTTTGTACTGATGATATGAAAACAAAGAGATTTCTATCCTTTTCTAAATCATAGACCTCAAGATTATATACCAAGGCCTTGGTTCTATGCCTATCATCTTTTACCATACCTACCACAGGTACTAAATCCTTTACTACTTCTAGGGCAGCAGAAACCTGATTTTTACCTCCATCTATCAAGAAGAGATCTGGTAAGTTTCCTCTTTTAATTCTTCTTTCTAGCACCTCTTTAATGGAATCTGTATCAGATCCTGCGTGGTCTTCGGATATCTTGTATCTTCTATAGGCTGATTTTAAGGGGGCTCCATCTTTATATACCACACCTGAGGCTACAGCATCTTTTCCAGCAAAGTGGGATACATCATAGGCCTCTATCAGGTCTGGAACTGTATCCAGGGATAAAAAGGAGGTTAAAGAATAAAGAGGATTAGTAGCAGCAGTATTTTTAATCTGGCCTAAGTACAAATCTAGGGTAGCCTTGGCATTTTCATAGGCAGTGTCTGCTAGTTTTTTAAAAGATCCCCTTTTGGGAATTGTTATAGTAATTTTCTTTTTAGCACTATCAGATAACCATTTTTCTAAATCTTCTACTTGGGGTATGGGATTATAGAAAACAATATTAGCAGGTACACTTACCTCATAGTATTGTCTTAAAAACTCATAACCAATATCTGTCTCTTCTACCATATCCTTTTTGAAGTTTATGGTCCTTTTATCAGCTACATATTCATTTCTAATCATCATAATAAATATGGACACATATTCTTTTTTGCTAGCATAGGCAATTACGTCCACAGAATCATGGGCAGTATCTAGGACATGTCTATCAGATATGGCTGTTAGCACATCTATTTTATCTCTATACTCTGCTGCCTTTTCAAACTCTAGGTTGTCACTGGCCTCTTGCATCCGGTTTTTATAGAAATCTATGGTTTCTTTTCCCTTGCCAGACAAAAAATCTACTAAGCCCTTTACAGTCTCATTATATTTTTCCACATCACATTCTTTTGAACAAGGTGCTAAGCATAAACCCATGTCATAGTTTATACAGGGTCTTCTAGCCATTTTCTTACAAGACCTAACTGGAAAGGCTGATTGTAAAAGGGCAACTGTGTTTTTTTGAGAAACCTTGGAAGGATAAGGGCCAAAGTATTTGGCATCTTTGTCATTTTTGTTTCTTGTCACATACAAACCAGGAAATTCTTCTTTAAGAGTAACCTTGATATATGGATAGGATTTATCATCTTTCATTAAAACATTGTATTTAGGTCGCAAGGATTTTATGAGGTCAGACTCTGTTATGAAGGCCTGCTTTTCATTATCTAACACAATATATTCAAAGTCTTTAATATTTCCAACCATTCTTTTGGTCTTTGGAGAATGACTTGATGAAGAAGTAAAGTAGGAGCTTACCCTATTTTTAAGATTTATAGCTTTGCCAACATATATGACCTCTCCATTAATATCTTTCATTAAATAGACACCAGGTTTTTCTGGCAAAGAAGCTATAAGGTATTCAAGATGCTGGTTTAAGTCTGTCATCTATACTTCCTTCCACATAATGATTGCATTTTCATTGGTGTCTTGGTAATAATTCTTTCTTAGTCCCATTTCAATAAAGCCAAATTTCTTGTATAAACCAAGGGCAGGTTCATTGTGCTCCCTAACCTCTAAGGTCACTCTTTCAATACCAATTTCTTTGCAATAATCTAAAAGCTCTTTTAGTAATATTGATCCTATCTTTAGGTTTCTGTATGGAGTATCTATTGCCACATTTAATATATGACCTTCATCCATAACATGCCACATTCCAATGTAGCCTAAAACCTTTTCATTTTCTAAAGCCACCAAATAATATGATATGGGAGTTTTACATATATCCTCATATAGCATCTCATAGGACCAGTAGGTCAAAAAGGTTCTTTTTTCTATATCAAATATTTGAGCCAAATCCTTTTCAGTCGCTCTTCTTATTTCTATTTCCATCTTGTTTCTTCATTCTCACTGCTCCAGACTCTCTTAAGTAAAAGGGCATGGCAATTAAGGGGTCTACTAGTTTATCTTCGTTTAAGAGTCTTAAGCCAAATTCTAAATTAACAAATTCTCTATCTTTATCTAGGTCCAATACACGATTTCCAAATCTAGCCTTTATTGAATCGAAATGCTTGGTTTGTCCATCTCCTGATACAAGAATTTTAAAGCCAGGATTTTTATTTAAAAACTTTTCCACCTTATCTAGCAAAAGATCAATATGTAAGGCCTCATAGGAAGAAATGCTTTCATATACCCCATTTCTTTTTGTGTACAAGGATGTATAAACCTCTTGATTTCTAGCATCTATTAAGGGAATAGATAGAATATCTTTTTCCACATCATCAGCTTGAGCTAGAATATCTAGGGTATTAATTAGATAAAGGGGCTTTTCTAGCATATATGCTAGGGTTTTTAAGTAGGTAAGCCCAATTCTAAGGCCTGTAAAAGAGCCTGGTCCATAAACACTTGCAATACCATCTAAATCCTCTGGTTTTAAAGAGCTGGTCTCTAAAACCTGGTCTACAAGTTTAGGAAACATAACAGAATGGGGCTCTTCCCCCATAGACTCCATATGAGCTAAAATATTATTCTTGTCTGCAAGGGCTGCAGAAGAACTTTTTAAACAGGTATCACCTAAGAGTATTTTCATATACTATACCTGCCATCCTTTCTATACTTTCTATATCACTGGTAATATAGAAGATTCTTTTTTCTTCTTTATCTGTCTTTTCTATATATACATTTACACAAGTATCAGGCAAGATAAAATCTATATTTTCAGCCCATTCTATTAATGAAATACCTTTTGGTTCTAAAAGTTCCGATGTATCTATATCATAAATCATCTCTTCATCTGTAATTCTGTAGGCATCCATATGATAAAAACTTTTATTCTTGTTTTGGTATACATTTAATATATTAAAGGTAGGACTGGTCACATGCTTTTCAATACCCAAACCCTGAGCCAAGCCTTTAGCCAGATGAGTTTTGCCAGAGCCTAAATCTCCACTTACACAAATGACCTGGTCTAAAAAAACTTTTGCCATAACAATCCCTAAATTTATAGTCTCTTGCTCATTTTCTGTAGCAAGTATGTATGTTTTGGTCATTTTCCACCATCACTTTCTTAACCTATTTTATGATAATGCAAAAAAAATGACAAGTTGTCAAACAAAGTCCCAGACCATATATAGCTGTATTTATACTTTTCTTTTTGAAACCGGAAGATACAGATTTATTTCAATATCATTAAGAGCTTCTTTTTCTCTCCACTTGGTACATAAGATGTGCTCTTCCATGTATTGGTGCTTACCATGGTAATATCCAGAATCTCGGAGCCACTCTTTAAACTTAACCAAGGCATCTCTAATCATGCTTACCCTAGTGTTTACCAAAACATACTGAACATCTTCAAGCACAATTTCTTCTAAAGAGGGATCTTTTATCTTGTGACTCTCATCAATGGTCATAGCCACTGTGTAACCATAGGTTCCATCACTTTTTATAGAGTCAGGGGTATTAAATCCAAATATCCTAAAAGACTTGAATTTACAAACATAATTGTATTCTAAGGCATAATTTACGATAGCTTCACAAGCCATGTTTTCTGGCTCATCCCCATAAACTGTGTAGGCAGCCATTCTTATTCTATCTATTGGCTTTAAAAGTCTAATATCTGGAAATCTTTCTAATAGTTCAAGTTTTTGGACATCATAATATTTTTTTGGTATATCAATTGCACCAAACCTGTAGTCACTCTTTTGATCTTTAAACTCTGATGGTAGAAAGCCTGTATTGTTTCTAAAAAGCATGGAAAAAACTTCAGGACTGGAAAACTTATATTTTTCAGAAATATCCTTAATGTCCTTTTTACCTAGAAGAATATCTTCAATAGACAAATCTATCCTTCTTTTTCCAATATAGTCTTGGACAAAATACCCTGTAACTGCATGAAAGTATCTTGTGTATTCGATTTGGCACATTCTAGCCAGCTCTGCAACATCCTCCAAATCTATATCTTCATCTAGATTATCTTCTATAAACTCTATGGTTTTTTGTATTCTTTCCAAAAAATTCATATGTCTTATTCCTTCTACTAAAACATATTATACGATACTTTTCCATTCTTGTTAACTTTTTTAAATAAAGGGAAAAAACAAGTAAGTCCTTTAACCTACTTGTTTGAAATATATGATATTTTTCAGATTTTACATGCATGCAGCCATTATTCAGATATATGTTAATGGAATTATATTTGCTCTTTTCCTCTAGGAGCTCCTACATCCCATTCCTCACATCCATATTCTTCTTCATATTCTACAATTCTATCAGCTAATGGTATATGCTTCTTAACAGGAATAAGAATAATATTTCCATCTTTTACCCTTAATTTAACCCTATCATTTTCATTAAGATCTGCCATTTCTAAGATTTCTTTGGCTATCCTTATTGCAGCACTATTTTCCCATTTTTGTATTCTAACAAACATAGCAAGTACCTCTAAATATTTCATAAATTAGTATCCTCTATGATTTATCATTTATAGCTTAATAACTTTTCATAGATGGCATTAAAGATTATGTTGCAGTTTTCCAAGGCCTCTTTTGGTGCTTTTTCAACATATTCATATTGCCTATAACTTAAATCTAAAACCTTAACCTGATCTACTAAAATATCTCCTTTAGTTTTTAGCTTATATATATCTAAATTTACTCTAGTAAAAAAGCTACTTGTAGAATTAGTAATGGGTAGAACTGTTACTAAGCCATTTAACTCTTTTTGTGTAGCCGGATCTGAAATTACAAGACCTGGTCTATATCCTTTTTGCTCATGTCCTTCTGAAGGAGAAAAATTAATTTTTATTATGTCACCAAATTCCAAATCAATGTACTTGCTCTTATGTTTCACTGACATAATATTACCACTCTTCCTTACCTACTGGATCTCCCCAGTCAATACCAATCTTGGGATTAAGCTTTTCACCTTTTGATTGTTCATATAAAAGCTCAAATTTTGTTTTCTTTTGTTTTTTGCTTAACAGCAAAATATCTCCCTCGATATCTATATCAAAACTAATATTTTCAAAATTAGTTTCATCTACATTTAACTCATCCAATACTTTTTTGGGCAAACGTATGGCAGCACTATTACCCCATTTTACTAAATTAACATTCATCAAATTCGCCTCTCTTCGTAAATCTTTTCAACATAAAGTATATACGCGTATATACTTTATGTCAATATCATATATCTTAAGATTAGTTATATATAATGATTTTTATCAAATCTAGGCTGTGTATTTATGCAAAAAATCCATCAAGATTCTCTCCGATGGATTTTTTATATATTTGTATAACTCATTATCTCATTGAAAACTGGATTAGTAAATATTGTCTTGTGTTAAACAGTCATCGATAGGGGTCTTTCCGCCTTCAATGATAGACTCAACTAAGCCTGGTATAGACATAAGGTACAAGGTTTCTTGTATGGCATTCCAATCATTTTCAGATACAAGAACAGCATTTTTACCTCTACTATTTGTAATGATAATAGGAGTACTGCTTTCGTTTACTTCATCTATTAGTTTATATAAGTTTTCTTTTGCCTTTTTTACATCTATAGCAGCCATTTTGTCATCACCTTTGACATTATTATACTGTACAACCTTTCACTGGTAAATTCTTTGAAAAAAACCCCATAAGCTGATTTGGTCCAACTTATGGGGGTCATCTTTTTTCCTTGATGATTTAATATTGAAATATTATCTCTTTGAGAATTGAGAAGCTTTTCTAGCTTTCTTAAGACCGTATTTCTTTCTTTCCTTAGCTCTTGAGTCTCTGGTAAGGTAACCAGCTTTTTTCAATTGTCCTCTTAAGTCAGGATTAGCTTCTAATAGAGCCTTTGTAATACCTTGTCTTATAGCACCTGCTTGGCCTGTAAAACCGCCACCTTTAACGTTTACGATAACATCATACTTATTCTTAAGATTAGTAAGTTCTAAAGGTTGGTTAACTATAATATGAAGAGTTTCCAAACCAAAATAGTCATGGATGTCTTTTTTGTTAATTGTAATATTTCCTGATCCGCTAACCAGTCTAACTCTGGCCACGGAGCTTTTTCTTCTACCTGTTCCAAAATACTGTGTCATAATTTAACCTCTCTTACTTGCCTAGAACCAAAACCGTAGGATTTTGTGCCTGGTGCTGATGTTCGCTTCCTGCATATACTTTAAGCTTCTTAAGCATTTGTCTTCCCAACTTGTTTTTTGGAAGCATGCCCTTAACTGCATGAGTGATAATTCTATCAGGGTGCTTAGCCATTACATCCTTATAAAGGATTTCTTTTCTTCCGCCAATATATCCACTGTGTCTAACATAGGTTTTTTGCATTTCTTTTTTGCCAGTAACTTTAACCTTATCAGCATTAACAACTATAACATAGTCACCAGTATCAACGCTGGGGGTATACTCAGGCTTGTTCTTGCCCATAAGTACTTTGGCTATTTCGCTTGCCATTCTGCCCAATGTTTGGTCTTTAGCATCGACGACATACCATTTTTTATCGTTTTCTTGAGCTTTTGCCATAAAAGTCTTCATATTCTACTAATATCCTCCGTAATTTATGCCGTTTTTGACGGCATTGATGATTTTAATACATAAAACTGTGCTTGTCAACATGAAATTTATATATCCCTTTAAATCTTTTTATTTCTCCCGAATGCTCTGTTTATCTCTTGTTTACTCCACCTTCATTCCAGAAATTCATCTAAAATCAAATCATAGTGGGGAATCATCTTATCCATAAAGTATTTCACCTCTGGTAAATCAGATTTTTTTATGGATTTCATGATAGAGACATATGCCTTGTCAAAATCTTTGTTGCCTCTGTCTTTTTCTTCTTTACATTTAATGAGGGCTGAGATTTTATCAGCTGCCTTGATTATTTTCAAATCCTCTTCATTGGGATAGAAATAGTCTATGTAGCTATCTTTTATTAAATCATCTTGCATCTCTATAATGCTCTTTACGGCATCTGCTTCTATTTTTTTATAGGCCTCTTCAATTTCTTTATTGGCATACTTTACAGGAGTAGGAAGATCTCCTGTTAAAGCTTCATTTACATCATGAAAGATAGCAGATGAAGTAATCTTATTAACATCATAATCTTTGTTAAACTTGGCATTACCTATAAGGGCAAGACCTTGGGCAATAACTGCCACATCATAGCTGTGTTCTTTTAGGTTTTCATAACCAGTATTTCTCATAAGACCCCATCTATTTATGTAGCCTATCCTATGTATAAATGCGAAAAAACTTCCCTTCTTCATGAATCCACCTCATCAACTTTTGGATTTACAGGTTCTGCAAAAAGAAATCCAACCTCTACCCTTCTTTCCTCTCCTAAAAAAGGAACAGCTAGGGTCAACTTATTCTTATGCTTGTTTACTGATACAACCTTTCCTTTAAAACTAGCCATAGGCCCTTTTGTTATAACTGCTATTTCGCCTTCTTCAAATAGGATAACAGACTCTTCTATAACACCATAGACATTCATTAGGCTGGCTAAAAGTTCCATTTCATGGGCAGGAACTGGCAAAAACTCAAAGGTTGACCTATCTCTTAAAAGTTTGTAAACACTAGGTATACCCTTTAACATATTATATATTTTTACATTCATTTCTCCGTTTGCAAAAACATAGCCTGGAAAGATAGCCTTATTAACCTTAATTCTTTGCTTACCCTTTTTCAAAAACTTAACTGTGGTTGGAACAAGAAAATCCAATTCTACATTGTGCCTGTTTGCAATCGTTGTTAAATTCTCGCAGGCTTTCATTTCTTCACCGGTCTTAACATGAAAAACATGCCACATATTAATATAACCAGGTTTTTGGTTAATGGGTATATAAGTATCTTTTGTCATTTTTACCTCTTGTATAATATTATCATTTAAATTAATCCAAGACAATATACCAGCCAAGTAGCTGTACATAAAAAAGGACCCAAGGGTAAATAATCTTTTTGAGAAGTTAAAAGACAGTAGCAAAAGGCAGGTAAAAAGGTTAGTACAAAAACATGTAATATGAATGGATAGCCTAGAAGAAAACCACAAGCAAAGGCAAACTTAATATCCCCTCTACCAACCCCATTTCTTTTAAAGATTAGTAAGGAAAAACTATCTATGAAGAGCAAAAAGCCTCCACCTATGAAAAGACCAAGAACACTAGAAATAATATTGTCATAATTCCATAAAAGAGCTAACTTTAAAATTGCTAAACCACCTATTAAAAGATTAAACCTATCATAGATATAGCCACAGTGGCTGTCTGTAAAAATAATTGAAGAAAGAGAAAAGAATAATAAAGAAGAGATTATTTTATCTATTAAAGAGATGTCTAAATAATTTGGAAGAGCTAGAGATAAAAAAAGCATATAACAAAGTAGAATACTCAAACTCTTGTCTGCTTTACTATTGTCTGTGTAGGATACATTGTGCAAGGCTTGAGACATCCTCTTGTATGTTAACAGTGAAAATATGGCTGAAAGAATATAAAACATAAGACCCCCTTTATATTGTCTCCTTAAATTCAGTATTAATACACAGACAAACATATTTTTGATATAGTAAGGATAGAAATAGTCTTGTGTAAAAAATGAGAAAGATAAAAAAAGAAAAATATCTAGCAGAGAATTGGGAGAAAATTTATGTATGATCTTATTTTAAAAAAGGAAGTTGAATGGAAAGCCTTTTGGTTACATGACCCTATTATGAAAAAAGAATCTGTGGTTCAGCCCATAGATGCAAAAAGAGTTAAAAGCTTTCGTACAGAAAAGATAAATATTCATAGTCTTTTTAGAAAAGAGTTTACTCTTAAAGACAAGCCAATTAAAAGTGCCCTATTATATATCACTGCAGATGACTGCTATAAGGTATATATGAATGGAGAGTTTATTGCCTTTGGCCCTGCCCAGTCTTTTTGCACCTCATATAACTACAATGCCTTTGAAATTAAATCCTTATTAAAAGCAGGAAACAATACCTTTGGAGCCCATGTATTTTATCAAGGAATGCTCAATATGGCCTTATTATCTGCAGACAATCTAAATGGGATGATTTGTATGCTAGAGGTTAAGTATTTAGATGGAGAGGAATTATTAATTTCTTCCGACAAGTCTTTTAAATGCCACAATCTAAAAGCCTATAGCTTTGATAAAATCTATGGTTATGAAACTGCCTTTTCAGAAAATATTGATTTAAACCTCTATCCTTATGGTTGGTTAGAAAACTCCTTTGATGACTCTTTATGGGATACACCTTTTATATCTGCTGTACCTTATCCCTTATCCTACAAGCTCCAAGCCCAGATAACGCCCACAGTGAGTTTTGAAAAACTCTATCCTAAGAAGATTATTAAAAAGGGGCCAGGTAACTATCTTTTAGACTTTGGTACCCAAGTATGCGGGACCACAGTTATAAAAGCTAAGGGAGATAAAGATCATGTAATTAGAGTCTGGCATGCTGAAGAGCTGGTAGAAGGAGAAAATAAAGCTAGGCACAATATGCGATGTGGCTGTGATTATGATGAGACTATTACTCTTACTGGTCTTGATGATTTTGCTGAATTTTATGACTTTAAAGGTTTTAGGTTTGTAGAACTTATAGACTATCCAAATGATTTAGAAGCAGAAAAAGAAAATGTGTACGTTATGCATAGACACTATCCAATCCCTCATAATCATGGAAGCTTTCAATCTGACCATGAGCTATTTAACAAGATATGGACTATTTGCGAAAGAGGAATCACAGAAGGAACCCAAGAAGCCTACATAGATTGTCCTACAAGAGAAAAAGGAGCCTTTTTAGGAGATGGCCTAATTACTGGACTTTCTCATTTAGCCTATACCAACGACACAAGAATTATGAAGAAGTTTCTAATTGATTGTATAAACTCTGCTAAAATGTGTCCCAGCCTCTTTTCTACAGCTATTACCTATGATGCCACACAACTTATTGACTATTCTTTAATCTTTCCCATGGTTCTAAACCTATATTACAAATTTACCAATGATAAAAAGATATTGGAAGATTCTTATATAATACTAGGGGGTATTTTAGACTACTATGCCGACTTTTACAGAGATAGAGGAATTCTTGAGGAACTAAGACTTGTTCACAGGGATGATCAGCCTGCCGTACTAGTGGACTGGCCTGTGGCCTATAGGGATGGATACAATCCTGAAAATCTTTTAGCCACCAATTCTTTTGGTAATCTTATGTATCTTGCCCTTTTAAAAGAAACAGCTCAAACCTATAATTACCTAAATCTAGAAGATGAAGCCAATAAATTACTAGAAGAAGCTAAGCTTTTGGAAAAGGGCATAATAGATGTCTTTTATGATCATGAGACTGGCTTTTTAAGAATAACAGAAGATTCAGATGTCATAAACTTCCACAACCAAGTAATGGCCCTTTATTTAGAAATGGATTTACCAAAAGGTAAGAAAATACTCTTTGACTATATATTAGAAAGAGAAATTGCCTGTGGTGTCTATTTCACCTATTACTATTTTGCAGTACTCTTAAGAGAAAAGCTTTATGATAAGGTCTTTGAATTAATGACTTCTAACAAGAGAAGCTCCTGGAAAACCATGATTGATGTGGGAGCCACTTCTTGTTTAGAGGCTTGGCATCCAGATGATAAAATTAATTGTAGTATGTGCCATCCTTGGTCTAGCACTCCTATGATAATGACAGATCTCTTTATGGGCTTTACCTATAAAGATTTTGGCTTTGAAACTGCCCTATTTAAACCCAGAATTCCTCTTCAGCTAAATAAAGGAACCTACAAAAAGCCTACTCCCCTTTCAGATGTGGAAATAACTTTTGAAAGAAAGGATAATAAAATCTATTATAAATTAAAGATTAAAAAATCCTTTAAATTATATGTAGACCTTTATGACCAAAAACCCGGATATTACATTGATGTAACTCCGGGCATACATGAGTTTATACAGGAATTGGATTAAACCCTTTCGGTTCTTTTTAGTCCAATGATATATAGGCCATTGGCTAAAACCTTCTTAACTGCATAAGTTAACATAAGTCTAAACTTTTTGTTTTCTTCTGCATTTAAGATGGTGTGGGAATTATAGAATTTATTAAAGGCCATACATAAATCAATCATGTATCTTGATATGATTGAAGGTTCTAAATCTCTAATAGCAACATCAATTTTTTCATTAAAAAGAGCTAGAGTTTTTAGAAGTTGAAATTCTTCTTGGTTAGTTAAATGAGAGATATCTACATCTTCCATATTAAAGTCTTCTTCTTTTAGGCCAGACTTGGCTAAAACAGAAGAAGCTCTAGCGTAGGTATATTGAACATAGGGTCCTGTGGAGCCATCAAAGTTTAAGGCATCTTCCCATGAAAAATCTATGTCTTTAATACGACCATTATATAAATCTGAAAAGACTATGGCACCTACTCCAATATCTAGAGCCTTTTGCTCCTTATCTTCCATATTAGGATTCTTCTCATCTATAATAGCTAAAACCCTCTTGGCAGCTTCTTTGAAAAGGTCATCTAAATAAACAATGTTTCCTTCCCTAGTAGCCAACTTGGCACCACCCATAGATACCATACCAAAGCCTACATGCTTTAAGTCCTTGGCCCAGTCATAACCCATTAGTTCAATAACCTTAAACATTTGCTTAAAGTGAAGATCCTGGGCTGTGGCAGTTACATAAATACACTTATCAAAGTCGTAGGTCTTTTTACGATAAAAGGCAGCTGCTAAATCTCTAGTGGCATAAAGGGTTGAGCCATCAGATTTTAAGATTAAGTATGGTGGCATTTTGTATTCTTCTAAATCTACAATCTTGGCACCTTCACTATTTTTTAGAAGATCCTTTTCTTCTAGTTCTCTAATAACCGCTTCCACCTTGTCAATGTAGAAGGATTCCCCTGCATAGCTATCAAACTCTATATCCAAAAGGTCATAGGTTTTTTGGATATCTTCTAGGCTTATCTTTTTAAACCATTTCCATAAATCTAGGGCCTTTTCATCATTTTGTTCTAGTTTGCTAAACCATTTTCTAGCTTGGTCATTTAATGACGCATCCTCTTGGGCTTCTTCATGAAACTTTACATATATCCTGACTAACTCTTGGGTACCTTTTTCTTCAACTTCTTTTTTAGAACTCCATTTTTGAAAAGCGACTATCAGCTTTCCAAATTGAGTACCCCAATCTCCCAAGTGATTTATTCCAACACATTTATAGCCTCTAAACTCATGAAGCCTTTTTATAGCATGACCTATAACTGTAGACCTTAAATGACCTATATGAAAGGGCTTGGCAATATTGGGGGCTGAATAGTCTAAACACACTACCTTGCCAGCATTCTCATCACTCTTACCAAAGTTATCTTTTTCTTTACTAACCTTTGCTAATACTAAATTCAAAAGATATTCTTTGTTTAAAAAGATATTTAAATAGCCATTTTTGCTCTCACATCTATCGATTACTGGGGATCTTAGTTTTCCTACCAAATCATCAGCTATCATAAGAGGAGATTTTCTTAGCACCTTACTCAACTTAAAGCAAGGTAGAGCTAAATCCCCCATATTATCTTCTGGTGGGTATTCTAGCATCTCTAATATTTCCTGACTGGTAAGTTGCTCAATCTCTTTACTTAATTGGTTTGCAATATCTTTTTTAATGGTTATCATTTTATCCCTCAATAAACTTAGCTATATTTCAGTTTTTTCCTATTTAAAACTCCATTTATATTAACACATATTATTTCTTATTCCAATGAAGCTTTGCAAGTCTTTGATACAGTTTCTGTTTCTCAACTTCTTTTTCTTATTATATTTTTTACTTTTCCTTAGAACTAATAAAGACTAGATCATTGGCCTTTACATAGCCTAATCTTTCTCTGGCTACATATTCTATATATTCATCTGTATCTATAATAGATAAATGATATTCCAATTCCTTTTTAATAATCTCTTCTTCTTCTATTTCTTTTTGTAACTTATTAAGCTGGGCAGATAAGTCGTCTAATCTTGGCTGCTGTGAAATTATGGCATATAAAAAATATACGATAAAAGCTATGGCTATAAAGGTTTTTAATCTGCTTTTAGTTTTTTCCTTCATGAGACTTCCTCTTTAGTGTAGTTACATTTTATATAAAACCACACAATTTTGTCAATTTTTAGTCAAAAGTCTTAAAAACCCATCCGTCTGCTAAAAGCTCATCTATAAATACAGGAAGAGCTTCAATATTGTCTGGGGTAACAATGTGCAACTGATATATGGCTCCTTGTTTAATATCTTTTTTAAGTTGGCTGTAGGCATAGTCAAATCCATGGGTTATAGTCCTATTCCAATCATCATATGTAGCATCAAAAAGCACTGTTGTATATCCTAAAGACTTGGCCACATAAATATCTCTTTCGTTAAATTCACTGGCAATGGGCCTAAAGTATTTCATCTTTTCATATTTATCCCCTAGAGCTATTTCTAAAAGCTCCTCTGTTTTTACAAAGTCTTCAATAAGTTCTTCTTCTGTCATAGTGTAAGTTGGTGGAAAGTGATAATAGGTATGACCTCCTAGGGTATGGCCATCTTCATAAATTGCCCTTACCTTTTGAGGAAAGACTTCAATATATTCACCAACCATAAAGAAGGTGGCTTTAATATTTCTTTCTTTTAGAATATCTAACATTCTTTCAGTGTTACCAGCCACATGCTCGTAACCTAAATTAAAGGTCAAATATATTTCCTTCTTTTGTTTATCTCCATGGGTAATGGCTCCATGCTTATCCAAAGTCTCTATTGGTGGACTATTCTTATTCCAATAAATTATATCTTTTGACATAGCTTTAGCTTCTTCAAAATCCACATAAGCATCTAAATACTCTATGTATTCTCCCTTAGGTGGTAAAGTTGGGCTAGGAGAGGGCTCTACAGAGGGCTCTAAACTAGGAGTAGGAGTAGGTGTTGGTGTAGGAGTAGGTGAAGGCTCTAAACTCGGAGAAGCTTTTGGACTTGGCTCAATTGTTACATCCGTACTAGGGCTAGGGCTGGGATTTACAGATGGTTCAATAGGCTTATAACAGGCACTTAACACAAGCAAAAGTGCCAACATTATTAGACTAAAAATCACAATACTCTTCTTTTTTACCTTCTTAATACATTTCATACTCTACCAACTTATCTTTATATTTATTATTTCTTGTTTTTACTATTACTTGTTTTTTTACAATTACTTTTTCCACTAGTTCTTCTCTATCTTATGGTTATACCCCTATTAGATGGTATGCAGCATATCCAGGTATTACCTCTTGCAACTTTTAAGATTTCGCCTTCATAAAAGATTTCAAAATGAGAACTGTCATTGTTTCTTTTCCATTGTATAGGTACATAGGCCCCTTTATTAAAGTAGTAGCCACTTCCCCACCCATAGGTTGTCATTGCCACATGGCGAAGGCTGTCGTTAAGAGGCCAAGTGTCCATCTTTAAAACAAAGACATTGTCAAAGTTTAAGATTTCTCCTGTGTTTCCTTCATAATGGGCTTGTCCAAACTGATATCTTTCATACTTTTCTAACTCTTCGTTGTATAAAAAGTAGGGACTGTTTACATAGATATTTCCAATATATATGTCATTGGCTGGACTTTTTCCTTCAGCACTAGAGGTGTTGGAAAAGGAAAAGACATAGTCCCTGTTTTCCTTCTTTGTTACACTCTCAGGTAAAGAAGAAACCTTGTTTAAAAGATTGTCTCCCGCTGTTACCACAGTGTGCTCAGAAGAATAACCTGCAGACAGTCTGGATCTGTCTCTCCAAAAGGGATTGCCCCCATCTCCTAAAAATAGACCGTTTATGGTGGTAAGTCCCCTTCTTGCTAAATCACCCTTGGCATTTTCCCTTCCAGAATCACTATAGCCATAATGGACTATATAGCCATCAAAGGCTAAGGCCATTTGGGTAAAGTAGGATCTTAAGCTTCTTACAGCCCCTATTTTTTCAACATTATATGGGTCTTGATAGATGGCTAAGAATCTAGATATCTCATACTCAACCAACATTTCAATAACTATATCAGCACTTTGAAGGCCATGCTGGGGTAAACTTTGCCAAGTATTTTCTTGAATAATAGCTAAAGGCCTAGTCTTTGTAGAAAACTCATGCATGTATTCATATCTTCCTATTAAAGGATTTCTTGCATAGACCAGTGATTGGTCAATTTCTTCTTCTACAGGAAGAGATGGACTAGGGCTGGCAGATGGTTTTTCTTTAGGTGTTTCACTAGGCTTAGGACTGGGACTAGGACTTACCACTGGAGTTTTTGAAGGTAAGCTTGGTGATTGAGCAATGTTTTCTAAGGCATCAAAGTAATCTCCACACCCACTTAAAGATATTAAAAGAGCAAAAAGAACCATTAGAAGGATTAAATTCTTTAATCTTAAAATTTTCTTTTTAGATTTTCTAATATGCTTTTCTTTTTTCATCTTCTTTCTCTTCTTTCTCTCTTCTTATACTCTTCTTATCTTTGCTTCATCATTTAAGTAACTTTATCTATATCAAAACAGATTCACTAATTCTTCCTTGTCAGTTATATATTGTTGGACATAAACCTTTATATACCAAAGGGATGTAAAGACTGTTAGGGCAGAAACAATAGCTATATATGGTGAAAAGAAATCATAACCAGCTACCTTGTCTAAACTTAAGATATATATGTTGTTAGCTAGAAAGGTAATTGTCTGGAGGATATGGATGTATAGAAATCTTTTGTCTAGGCTGTATATATAGGCTAAAAGCACAAAAAGGACAGATGGAAAGAGGTATCTTTCATGCATCATGGTTGCAAAGGTAAAGACCATGGTCATTAAAAAACTGGCAGTTGCAAAATAGAAGCCATCTTTTTTGCCTTTTTTGAAATAGGCTAGGCTTGTAATAATACAGGTTATTACAATTGATAGATAGCCATAATACTTGTAAGGCATTAAAAATAGGGTATCTGAATGACTTGCAATATTTTGACCAAGAAGGGCATAGATGTTATATGCATTAAAGGTAGAAAAGGCATATTGGCCCATGGTCCCAAAATACAAATCAAAGATCCACAAAGGCCCCTCATAAATTGCAAAGGGTAAAACAGCTCCTACAAAAAGCATAAGACCATAGGTCAAGGATAAAAGGACCTTCTTCCAATCCTTACTTCTAATATATCCATATATGAGTATAGGGGCAAATATGAAGGCTTGGGGCTTTAAGAGCACAGCAAGTACATATGATAAGGTGGCAAAATGCAGTTTATCTTCAATTATGTAATAGGCTGTAAGAGCAATAAAGAAGGTAAAAATACTATCAACTTGACCCCAAGCTGATGAATTGAAGATAAATACTGGGCTAAAGGCAATAAGCATAAGGCTTAAGATAGCCCCCCTATAGCTTAATCTCTTTTTTGCAATCTTGTATACTAAGGCTGCTGTCAATAGATCAAAGATAACAGAAGGCAGCTTTAACAAAATCAAGTGCTCTGGTGAAACGAACATAAGGTTAAGCATGGATCTAAAAAATTCTACTATCCACAAGAAATATATGTATAAGGGTGGATAGTCACATATTATGTTGCCGCTATAAAAGCCTGATAGGCCTTGGGTAAAAATTTGCTCAGACCAATGGGAAAAACAGCCCATATCTGTAGTATGGCCTAAAACCGATCCAGATATGAAGATACGGACAAGAAAAGCCACAAGAAAGATGAGTCCTAGTGTTAATTCTTCTTTATAGGGTTTTAGTTGTTCAATTATCTTATATTTATTTTCTTTCATATTCATGAAAACTTATATGGGTTCCGTTCTCTGTCACCATCCTGTCAGACTTATGAGTTAGTTCCCATTGGTCTGATTGGTCTAGGTTAGGAAAATATTTATCCGCCTGAAAACTTCCATAAACCTTGGTTATAAAGGCCTTTTTGCAATAAGGTAAAAAGGCTTTATATATACTCTCGCCCCCTATGATGAAAATTTGTGAAGGGTCTTCATCTTTTATAGCTTCTAAAACTTCTTCTAATGTATTTAATACCAAGGCATCATCTACTTTGTACTCTGCATTTTTTGTTAATATTATATTATTCCTATTTTTTAAAGGTTTGGCATCCTTTAAGGACTCTAGGGTTTTTCTACCCATAACAATTGTCTTATTTAAAGTCTTTGCCTTAAAGTACGCTAAATCTTCCTTTACATGCCACTGTATTTTTCCTAAGTATCCAATGGACCAGTTTTCATCAACTGCCACAATTATATTCATATAGCCACCTCAATATTTTTAATCTGCTTATTCTTCTCATATCCCACCAATTCAAAATCATCGGTTGTAAAGTCATAAAAGTTCTTAATTTCCTTGTTCATAACAAACTTGGGAGCCTCATACATAGGCCTTTTTAGCATATCTTCAACTAGAGGAATGTGTCTGTCATATATGTGGGCATCAGCTATTACATGGACTAATTCTCCTGCCTCTAAATCTGATACTTGGGCCATCATATGAAGTAATACAGCATATTGAACTACATTCCAGTTGTTGGCTACCAAGACATCATTGGATCTTTGATTTAAGATTCCATTTAAGACCTTACCAGACACATTAAAGGTCATACTATAGGCACAAGGATAAAGGTTCATTGCATGTAAATCCTCATGAACATAGATATTGGTCATTATCCTTCTACTGCTGGGATTGTGTTTTAGGTCATACAAGACTCTATCCACTTGGTCAAACATACCTTCTTTATACTTATGTTTTA
Source organism: uncultured Clostridiaceae bacterium (assembly GCA_964563155.1). Taxonomy (GTDB): domain Bacteria; phylum Bacillota; class Clostridia; order DUPQ01; family DUPQ01; genus DUPQ01. Next base: position 59,813 of record CAZLVL010000003.1, read on the forward strand.
CCCCTAATTGATAACCGTAAGCCTTACCAATTGTGCCCTCTTCATCTGCCCATGAATCCCAGATCCTACTTTTAAGATTATTTATATTGTTTGATTTTTTCTGCCAAATCCACAAAATTTCATCTATTGCACTTTTAAAGGCGGTGGGCCTAAGAGTAAGAATGGGAAATTCTTCTTTCAGATTGTATCTGTTTACTGCACAAAACTTCTTTACAGTGTAAGCGGGCTCTCCGTCTTCCCAAACTGGACGGACTGCTTGATCTTTATCCCAGACACCATTGTCGATAATATCTCTACACATATCTTTGAAAATTATATCAGCTCTACTCATGGTCTCTCCTTTTACTCTTTTTCTTGTTTTTCTTTGCTTTTTCTTTGTTTTTTCTCTTTTTTATATTATACCTTAAGAGCCCCTCATATCATAGCATTAATGCCTTTTGTTAGCCTCTAAAGCCTTAATTAAGTACTTGGCACTTATGCCGGTTAAGACTCCACCAAGAACAGCAAAAAGGGTTAAAAAAGCTATATACCAGAATATATCGATGTTTTTTAAAACTAATAAAGCTGCAAAAAATTGAGCTACATTATGTACAATTGCACCTATTACACTTAAGCCCACCACAGAAAAAGCCTCTTTGTTTATTCTTCGTATAAGTATTACAAGTAAAATTGAGGTCATACCTCCAACAAAGCTAAACAAAAAGGTAATTGGGCTAGCCCTTAAAAAACCTGTAAGCATAATCCTTACAAATTGAATGGCTAAAGCATAAATTGGCCCTAAAATATAAAGGGCGGTTAGACTCACAATATTTGCCAAACCTAGTTTTAGGCCAGGCAATAAAGATGAAAATGAAAAGTAGGATTCTAGTACTGAAATGGCTATAGCTACCGAAGAAAAAACACCTACCCAGGCTATTTTTTGGGATTTTCTCATTTTACCACCCCATCCCAATCTTCTACTAAACTATCTAAATATATTAAGACCTGATTAGGAAGACAAGCTATTTGCTTTTTTGAGCCTACCTTTATAGGACCCATCTTTATACAGTCTTTGTTAAAACAGCTGGCATAAGAAACCCAAGCTTCTCCATTTTCAATGTGAACAATGTTTAGAAGATTTCCTTTCTCATCAAAAATACTTATCTCATTATCTAGATAAATAGATTCTTTATATATTATCCTATTTTCCCTTTGAATAACTAAAAGGTCCTTGTCTCTTCCATCTTTAAATAGGTAGAGCCCTAGAAAAACAAGGAAGATTAATACAAGTGTACAGATGAGAAAAATATCAGATCTTTTCATAAAGACATTTTATCATCAACTATATTTGTTTAACAGGCTTTCATAAATCTTTTCATCTTCTTCGGTCATATCTGATGGATTTATTATATTAAGCTTAATGTACAAATCTCCTCTAGACTTATCTTTTTTATGGTAACCTTTACCCTTTAGCCGTATTTTTGACCCTCCCCTAAACTTTTTAGGTATAGATACCTTCAAGTTAGTGTCTGGCATTTTTATTTGAATAGAAGAACCTAGATAGGCCTGCCAGGGGTAAATATCAATTTCTTTAACCAAGTCATCCCCTTCAAGGTAGAGACTGGCTGTGTTTTGGATGTCTATGGTGATATAGAGGTCTCCTCCATTTTGACCTCTTCCCTTCATCTTAATCTTCTGACCCGGTCTTATACCCTTAGGTATTTTTAAATTAACCTTTGTGTCATCTAAGGTAACCAGCATTTCTTTACCTAAAATAGCATCTTCAATGCTTATTGACATTTGAGCTTGACTGTCAATCTGTTGGCTAGCTCTTGGCCTTCTTGCTTGAGTAGAAAAGGGATCTGCTCCCATTCCTAAATCAGAGAAAAACATATTAAAAAAGTCAGAAAAATCTGAAGAAGAAGCAGAAGAAAATCCACCCCCATAGGAATATTGTCCACCAAAAGATGAAGGGTCAAAACCTTGAGGTCCAAAGTCTTGATTTCCTATAGTGTCATAGCGCTTTCTTTTTTCATCATTGGATAAGACCTCATAGGCTTCATTAATCTCTTTAAATCGATCTTCTGCCCTTTTATTACCCGGATTATTATCGGGATGAAACTTTTTTGCTAATTTCCTATATGCTTTTTTTATGGTGTCCTTGTCAGCACTTTTATCTACTCCAAGGTCCTTGTAATAATCTTTGTATTCCATCCATGTCTCCCATGTTTAATCTCTCATAGCAGGTCTGACCTTCTTTGACCTTGCCTATATTATATATCCATAAAAAAGATTTTTCAACTCTCACATTATACCGGCATTTATTTATTGGGCTAGGGGCTCTCCCAATTTAACTAAATAAAAATAAATGGAAGAAAGAGCATATAAACTTTCTTATATGCTTATTTTACACTTTATTCCATTTAGGTAAAGTTGTACTATTATTTATTATAGGCTAGCTTGAATAATTAAGATGATCCTTTGCAAAACCATAACAATTAAATAAAGGGCAATATAGGAGAAGTCAAACATCATGGGCCTACCACTAAAAAGTCTAGCCATGAGAGTTCTCAGAGGAGCCAAAAATGGCTCGGTTAACCTATATAGTACTCCATAGTACTTGCTATTTCGGGCATTACCAAAAAAGGATGATAAAGCTCTTATAAAAACAAGCAAGGAAATTGCATATAAAAAGTAATATATAAGACTGAGTATAAACTTCAACTCTACTCCTTTAGTTTGTGTATGTTCTTATTTTGCTTTCTACAGGCCTAGTTACATCTTGTCTTTCATCATCTATATGATAGCCTCTTGGAGCAACTACCAATATTTTTTCTGAAAGCTTGCTGATAGCACCATCTAAGGTATAAACTGTGCCACTTAAAAAGTCCACTATTCTTTGAGCCAAGCCTTTTTCAACCTGTTCAAGATTAATGATTACAGCCTTACCTGCCTTTAATGAATCACAAACTCTTTTTGTTTCTTCATAGCTTTCTGGATACATAACATTAAGAACACCTGTGGAACGTTCAATTGGACGAACCTTTGGACTGTTAGCCTGAGTCTCTTCCATTTCTCCAAGTTTTTCCACAATGCTAATGCCCTGTTGTCTAGGCTTTGCTTTAATGTCTCTTGTTTCTGGTGCAACCTGTGATTTTTCGTTTGAAGTCTGTTCGAATCCTAAAAATTCTGTTAGAAATTTGTCAAAAACACTCATGTTTTCCCTCCTCTTTTGTGTACAATAAAAAACTTATCTTTAGCGTGTATGGTCACTTTTTGAAGATTGATGTACCTAAACGTAATATGTTGGAGTTCTCCTTAACTGCCAACAAATAGTCATTACTCATTCCCATTGAAAGATGTACCATATCAGTATTGTAGAATGTATTATTTTTTATGTCAATAAAAATCTCATGTAATTTGGAAAATATACTTAAAATTAGGTCTTGATCTTGGGTAAATGGGGCCATTGTCATTAATCCCTTGATTTTAACGTGAGAGTTTTGCTCATTAGCCTTAATAATTTCCAAGGCCTCTTCACGGGTTAAGCCATATTTTGTTTCTTCATCAGACAACTTTATTTGTAATAGGATATCTGTTGTAAGGTCTAATCTTTGAGATCTTTTTTCAATTTCTTCTATTAAGCCTAGGGAATCTACAGAGTGAATTAAAGGGGTTTTTCCCACAAGATACTTGACCTTGTTTTTTTGAAGATGACCTATGAAATGGATTTGTCCTTTTCCTTCAAGATACTCATACTTTCTTAAAAACTCTTGAACCCTGTTTTCTCCCAGCACTACATTTTCTCGACCTAGGGCTAATTGTGCAATTTCAGGCTTTACTGTTTTTGAAACAGCAACTATCAAGATATCTGGATTATTAATCTCACTTCTAATTCTATCAATATTTCTAACAACATAATTATCTGTATTGTCCAATATTTATCTCACACCCCTTGCTAGTTAACAACATCTCCATCTTTTACCTTGTATGGATCTAGTACATAATAGTCATAAACCTTAAAACTATAGTTTGGATCCTTACTCTTGACTATAGCATAAAGGTCATCTGAATACAAAATCTCTAGCTCTACAAACTTAACAGTTATCCCTTTTATAATTGCCATCTGAGGTCTTTGAAAGGCTGAATACTTAAAGTTATATATACTATTAACCGGAACCTTTAACCCTTCATACTTACCAATTTCTAAAAGCCCATCAAAGGCACCTATTGAAGCTAGTTTGCTTAGTCCATTGTCTGTCATAAAAAAGACTACAGTTTCATTTCCACTGCTATTGCCAATCTTTATGTCTTTAACATCAATGCGTAAATCTATTCCTCCAGTATTAATGTGTATTATTACTTGGGATAAGTCCTTTATTCTAGCTGCATCAGAAGAGGCTAATACAGCTGCGATATAGAAGTTGTTTGATTTACTTACTTTTATAAGATAGGGATTATTCTCTTCTTTTTGAGCTTCTAGCCTTAAATTCAAATCCTCTGGCAAAATATTGCTGACCTCTTCATATGAAAGGTTTTCATAACCGCTATAGGTTACATAACCAGGACTAGCACAATAAACAGGCCTATAGTCACTGGCCATAGCCATTTTCAGTCCATTAAACTGGGTAAAAAGGTCATCAAGTAAGTCTTTTTTGTAATTTTGTCCTGCCACCAAAGCTTTTTTATATTCTAGATAATCTTGAATCTTTTCTTTGTGCTCTTCAATTTCATTTATCTTTTTTTGAGAAATGGCTAAGGGTAAATCCAGCATTTCCTTTTCTAAAAGCTTATTAATAGTAATTTGGTCTTGAGAGGCTATACCTGTATTAATCTCCAATAGTTTGTTAGCACTATTAATATCTTGGCTTACCTTTTTTAATTGCTCATAAAGAGGATTATTTGTATTAACACCAGCTCCTATGACGCTGCCAACTCTGGCCCTGTCCCCTTCATTGATGGTTCTTATCAAATAGCTTCCACCTTCTATGTAGTATTGGTCATAGTCATAGAGGATTAAACCAGATATGTTTATGCTGTCAACCATCTTGCCAGAATAGACCATATCCTTTTTTACTACGGTTGCTAGATACTCAGTGGCCATTTTTACAATTACAATTAGAAACAAAAGGCTAGCAATAATAACCATAAGCTTAATTAAAAACTTAGAGTTGTTCTTTTCTCTCTCTTTTTTCGCCCTCTTTTGTTTTTGCTTTTTAGGCTTACTTGTCTTTTTCTTACTCAAATCTTTAAAAGACCTTTCTCTATTAATACATTGGTGGCACTTAAGATTCCATACTTAACCTGAGTATATGTTAATCCACCCTGCATATAGGCTACAAAGGGTTCACGAAGGGGGGCATCTGCAGAAAACTCTATAGAAGCTCCTTGTACAAAGGTTCCCGCTGCCATAACCACCTTGTCATCATAGCCTGGCATCTCCCAAGGAAAAGGGGTTACATGAGAGTCTATGGGAGATCCAGCTTGAACTCCCCTACAGAACTCTAAAAGTTGCTCTTCTTCATTAAATATTATCAATTGTATTATATCTTCTCTTTTTTCATTGAAAAGAGGATATGTCTCAAAACCTAATCTTTCAAAAAGCCTAGCAGTAAAAATTGCCCCCTTTATACTTTGACACACTGTATGAGGGGCCATATATAGGCCTTGATACATAAGTCTCTTATTCCCACTAGAGCCAACCTCCTTTTGTAAACCTGGGGCATAAAATCTAGCTGCTGCATTTTCAATACACTCTTTGCTTCCTGCTATGTATCCACCACTAGAACACAAGCCACCTCCAGGATTTTTAATTAAAGACCCTGCTATCATATCCATACCCCAATGGCTAGGTTCTTCTTTATCTACAAACTCCCCATAGCAATTGTCAGCAAACAAGATAATATCCTTATTAAATTCCTTCACTAGCTGGGATATAGCTAAAAAATCTTGCTTTGTAACAGGAGGAGATAGGGAGTAGCCTCTAGAGCGCTGCACAAAAACCATCTTGGTTTTTTCGCTTAAAGAGTCTTTTAAGGCTTTAAAGTCTATGAGATCATCTTTTAAGTCAATTATTTTATGACTTATGCCAAACTCTTCTAAAGAGCCCTTAGCCTTTGTAATTCCCACTGTACTTCTCAAGGTATCGTAGGGCATTCCATTGGCAAAAATTATCTCATCCCCAGGCCTTAAATTAGAAGAAATAGCTAAAGATATGGCAACAGTGCCAGAGGCTATACTGTCTCTTACTAAGGCATCTTCTGTAGAGAAGATATCTGCATATACCTCATCTAATACTTCTCTTCCTCTATCTGCATAGCCATAGCCACTTGTTTCAACAAAGTGGCTATCACTTACTCTTTTATCTTGAAATATTTTAGTTATTTTAATTTGATTAAACTCAGATATTTCTTCTGCTTTTTCAAACATTTTCTTGCATTCAGCTTCTACGCTTTTTGCAAGATCACTTAATCTTTTGTGAAATTTCATTATACAAGTATTCCTTTAATACATTTTATAGAATCGCTTATCTTTATAACTGTCTGGCCATTTCTAGGGGCAAATTGATAGGCATCTGTCTCTAGATTTATTTCAAACCTATAGCTATAGTCGCTTACCACATCAGTTATGGAAGAATAGGGTATTTTTGCTGAAAAATCACCATATGTAAAGGTAACATTTTCTTTATCAACTATTAAGGTGCAAATCTTATATTCTTTTGTTACCTTACCATCTATATCCTTTATTCTTAATGAACCCCTAAACCTCATGGAAAAATCATCATCTGCAACCTCTTTACGCAAATACCCATTTTGCCAGGTTCTCCATTGGACCATATCCTCAAAAGAAGCATCATTTCTTGTTTCAGCCCTTAAAAGACCATATTCATCAACTATAACTCTGTTGTCACATTCTTTACAAAAGAGCAAATTCTCGTATGTGGCCATGGAAAAATCCTTTAGACATTTAGGACACTTATGCAAGATAGAGTGCATTCCATCAGCCATACTTTTAGACCTATACTTAACTTTATGTACCTTTTGCCATTCATACTCATTGTAGCTTAAGGCTTTTACAATCATTTCATGTATTTCGTCTGCTGATTTTTCTTTTACCTCTTCTTTTTTCAAAAGCACATAGGCCTCTTGTTGAATCCTGCCGTATCTATAGCCTCCTGAGCAACCCTTGTACCATCTAGGTAAAGAAATGGCTGCACCATGCATTTTTGATACAACAATATTGGATTTTGTCTGTTTTGCTAAACGAGCAACACTATCATTAAAAGGAAGAGAACTTCCGTCTATGGTTCTTGCAGCCTCAGGAAAAAGTCCAACCACTCCATTGTCCCTTAAGATTCTAACTATCTTTTTAGTTGCCCTAACATCCTTGGTTCCTTGGCGTTTTGATATTGCTCCAAAGTAGTTTAGAAGAAGTGCAACTACAGCATATTCAAAATATGAAGAAGATGTCACATAGTGTATCCATCTCTTGCTGGCAAAAGCTCCCATAGCAACAGGATCAATGGCAGACACGTGATTTCCTATGAATATGACAGGTCCTTCTAAGTTGTCTATCTCTTTATCCCTATTTGTTCTAACATAGAGAAAGACTCGAAGGATAGAACCAAATAGGCCCCTAATAAGTGTTTGGACTAGAATATTGGGTTTTCTAATTCTGTCATTTCTATTAATTTCTTTTTTCTCTTTATTCTTTTTCATATTTATGCTCTCAAGAAGAATTTTATCATTCAAGATGCTTCTTATCAATAAGATAATAATTTTATAGTTTTTAGAGACTCTTTAAATCTTACCATAAATTTAGCTTCATTTATCATTTGCAATTTGCAATTTGCAAATTAGCAAGATAGGAAATTAAAAGGTATATTCTTGATAAGTAGGAGCATATAAAATAGAATGTATTAATGAACAAAAGCACTGATTATCTTTTAGTTGAAAAAATAGTGGACCAAGCCAGCCATGAAAGACGACTTTCTGACTTTTTAAGAAAAGAAATGGATTTATCTGGCTCTAGCATTAAAAAGGCTAAAAAGGCCTCTACAATCTTTGTAGATGGCACCCTTCGCTTTACAGACTATATCTTATCTCAAGGTCAGCTGGTTAGTGTAAAGGTACCTAAAAGTGTATCTTCTAAAGAAATTGTACCAGTAGATTTAAAACTAGATATTGTATATGAAGATTCTTACCTTATTGCCATAAATAAAAGGGCAGATTTGATTTGCCACCCCTTATTAAATGATGATGAAATTACTTTAGCCAATGGCTTACGGTATCTATATCCCAATATGGGAATCCACCCCATAAGTAGGCTGGATAGGGATACCTCTGGCTTAGTTTTGTATGCCAAGCATCCTCTTGTTCATTTCAAGATGGCAAAGACTCCAATTGAAAAAGAATATATTGGCATGGTTATTAAAATCCCAGAAAAAAAAGAAGCTACCATCAGCCTACCTATAGCTAGAGTACCTAATGTAGCCATGTTAAGACAATATGACCCAAAGGGTAGACATAGCGTTACCCATTACAAGACCCTTATACAAGGAAAAGAAGGAGCAGTACTTTCTTTCATATTAGAAACAGGAAGAACCCACCAAATTAGAGTCCATTGTAAGGAAAATGGCTTTCCCATAATCCATGATGATTTATATGGAGAAGACTCATATTTAAACAAATATATTGATAGACAAGCCCTTCATTCTTACCAAGTTAACTTTAAGCATCCCTTTAGTCAAAAGGACTTAAATATAGTGGCAAAACTACATCCAGACATGGAAAATTTGCAAAAAATTATTGAAGCAAAACTTTGAAAATCTAAGAAGTTAGATATATAGGCTATACCTTGTAGCTTTTCTCATTAAGTGGTATGCTTTTTTCATGGAAAACTCAAAGGTTAGAGGAATAGTATGTAAAATTACTGAATATGGAGAAGCTGATAAGATAATAACCATCTTATCTTTTGAAAGGGGAAAAATTAGCTTAATTGCTAAGGGAGTGAAAAAACCTAAAGCAGCCCTTTCTCATGCTACCAGACTATTTTACTGTGGTACCTTTGAATTTACAGGCAATAAAAAGCTTCCTATTCTTATTGGAGCTAGACAAATTCAAGATTTTTTCCAACTAACCACCTCTTTAGAAAAACTCTATTATGCCTCCCATTTTATGGAGGTTGCCTCTTTTTTCATACAAGAAGAACAAGCTGCTGAAGAAGAGATGTCTTTACTCTTAAATAGTCTTTATCTACTTATGAAAGACAAAGCAGACCCTCTCTTTCTTACTGCCATACTTCAATTTAGAATAGTAGCCCTAGAGGGTTTAGCGCCAATAACAGATACTTGTGTCCATTGTAGTAAGGACTTACATGAATCATCTTCTTTTTGCTTTTCCTTAGACTATGATGGTATCTCTTGTTGTAATCATGGAACCTGTATAAGTAAGGGGGTTTATCAGGCAATAGATCATATCTGTAGCCAAGACGCTTCTAAAATATTTTTCTTTTCCATAGATAAAAAGGATATTTTATCTCTTTATGAACTTTCTCGTTCCTATTTAGAAAAAACAAGTGGAAGGGCTTTCCAGCTTCCTCCCACTCTTAATAATCTTTAATATTTAAATCTTATAGCCTAAGCTGCCTAGCATCCTAGGGTCATTTCTCCAATCAGGCTTAACCTTTACCCAAAGCTTTAAATTGACCTTAGAGTCAAAGGCTCCTTCCATTGCCTTTCTAGCCTGGGTTCCAACCTTTTTAAGCTTACTCCCATCTTTTCCAATAATTATTCCCTTTTGGCTTTCCTTATCACAATAAATTACTGCATCTATATCTAGGATCTTTTTATCTTCTCTTTCTTTAAAATTTTCCACTTCTACAGCTAGGGCATGGGGTACCTCTTCTGATAAGAGGTAGAGGAGTTTTTCACGTATGAAGTCTTCTGCCATCTGTCTCATGGTCTGGTCTGTAATTTGGTCCGGGTCATAATACAAAGGGCCTTCTTCCATTAAGTCAATGATGACCTGCTTAAGACTGTCGATATTTAATGAATCTTTAGCACTGGTAGGTAGTATCTTCTCAAAATCAACCATTTTAGAATAAGCTTCAATGTATGTAGCTGCTTCTTCTTGACTTAAAAAATCAACCTTGTTTATTACACATACTTTAGGCAAAGATGCATTTTTTAACATCTCCAGTATGGGTTCATCTTCTGGAGGTATAATTGTTCCTCTTTTTGGGGCTGTTACAAATACTACTATGTCTGTCTCTTGAAAAACAGATTTAGCTGAACTTACCATGAATTCTCCTAGTTTTGTTTTAGGCTCATGAATTCCTGGAGTATCTAAAAAAACCATTTGAACAGAATCATCAGTGTATATAGCCTTGATGTTTTTTCTAGTAGTTTGAGGTTTGGGAGTTACTATGGACACCCTTTCTTTTGTTATTAAATTTATTAAAGTAGATTTACCCACATTGGGTCTACCAATAACCGATATAAAAGCAGATTTAAAGGTCATCTCTTTCAATCCTTTCTTTCATCCAAGACCTTCTTGGTTCTTTTACTTAAGACTATTATTAATTATTTATTCTTCTCAAAATATGCAAAAGAATCTGGAAGTAGGTCTTCTAGTTCATATTGTTTCCATTCCTTGTTTTTTCCAGAAACAAAAATCTTCTTATCCTTGGCCATAAATTCTCTTAAAACCTGTCTACATATTCCACATGGATAGGCATAATCATCCAAGTCACCAGTAATCGCTATGGCCTCTATACTTGTTTCTCCTTCGCTTACTGCCTTTACAAGGGCGGTTCTTTCAGCACAAATAGTGGCACCAAATGAGGCATTTTCCACATTGACTCCATCGTAGATTTTTCCTGAAGATGCCAGCACTGCTGCACCTATCTTTATATTTGAATAGGGAGAATAGGCCTTAGCATAGGCTTTTTCAGCTATTTCTTTTAGTTTTGCAATTTTATCTGCCATATCCTAACTCCTTTAAAAGGCTCTCTTGTATATTTATCATTTCTGTTTCTTCTTCTTTGTTTTGGTGGTCATAACCTAAAAGATGCAAAAGGCCATGACTGGCTAAAAATACAGCCTCTCTTAAAGAGCTATGGTTATATTCTTTAGCTTGTTTGAAAATATGGTCTACTGAAATAATAATTTCCCCTAGAAATAGCTCTTTTGTTTCCTGATCTAAATCAAAGATATCAAATATTAATTTTCCTTTTTTACTATAAGTTGATGGAAAGGATAAAACATCGGTAGCTTTATCAATTCCTCTATGTTCTAGATTGATTTCCTTAATAGAATCTTGGTCAACAAGAGCAATATAGGTGGATAATTTACTGGGCCTTATTTTGAATTTTTCTTTCTCATATTGATGGTCTTGAATAATTCTTTCTAAAACTCTTTTCATGGGCTGTATGAAGTCTTCAATCTCAATATTTTTTTCATAATCTATTTCAAGTTCTATTTCAAACTCAATTTGCTTTTTCATTAGTCTTGTTTAACTCTCAAATTCTTTTTTTCATCAGCTGAAGGATACTTAATTCTTTGATGGAAAAATCCTGTAAAGACCTTCATAAATACAAAGAGAATTTCATCTAAATCTTTTAGGGTCAAATCACAACGGTCAAACTGCCCGTCATCTCTTTTTTTGTTTATTATGGATTTTACAATTTTTTCAATCTCTAAGGTATCAGCAGTTTCTAGGGACCTAACAGCTGCTTCACATGAATCTGCTAGCATAACACAGGCAGCTTCTTTGCTTCTTGGTTTTGGTCCTGAATACCTAAAATCTTCTTCAAATATGGGTTGCTCTGTCTCTTCTCTTTTTGCCTTGTGATAAAAGTATTCAACCAAGGTTGTACCATGGTGTTGTAATATCATATCTCTTATGGCCAAAGGTAGTTTTGCCTGCTTTGCCAAATCAACTCCATCGGTTGCATGACTTATTATTATGGAGGCAGATAATTGGGGGGCAAGGGTATCATGGGGATTTCCAGTCTTAGAGGACTGGTTTTCAGAAAAGAAGCTGGGCCTATTTAGTTTTCCCACATCATGATAGTAGGAACCAACCCTGGCTAAAAGCCCATTGGCTCCAATAGCCTCTGCTGCTTCTTCTGCTAGGTTGCCCACCATCAAAGAGTGGTGGTAGGTACCTGGTGCTTCAACCATTAGTCTTTTTAAAAGAGGGGCTGTAGGTGAGGTTAACTCCATTAATTTAAAGGGAGTAACAATATTAAAAATTGCCTCAAATACAGGTAAGAGTCCAAGACTCAAAAGAGCTGCCCCTACAGAGGAAATCAAAAGGGCTACTACATTTCCATAGGGAAAACTCTTAGTTATATCGGTTGTAAGAAGCAGGTAGGATAAATATACCATTACATTTATAAAGCCTAGTAAAATTCCAGCTACAACCATCTTAACCCTGGCTTGAGCCTTTCTAACTAGGTAAATAGAAGCTATACAGCCTATTAGCAAAATGGCTAAATAGACAATGTCTGCTTCCACTATAAAGGCATAAAAGACTGTCATAGGTAAAGAAAAGATATATGCTATATTATCTGACACTAGTATGGTCAGCATAATAGGTAGGACAAAGTAGGGTATGTACATGTAAAATTGGGAAGGCACAAAAAGTGCTGGTACATAGACTAGGATAAATAGCAGGATAATAATAAAGGTGGTTTTTGCTTGAAGCTTCATTACATGTCCAGAGACTGCTTTTGAAGCCAGGGCAGCAAAGACACTTAGGATAAATAGGACAGCTGCTCCAATATACATATATATACTATTTCCAGCTCCCAAAATTCCCATGCTAGTCAATTCACTAACCTGGTCTTTGGTCAGCATATCTCCTTTTTTGTAAAGAAGGTCACCTTGTTTTACTATAACAGGAGATCTGGCCATAACCTCATTATATATATCTTCTTTAGCAAATTCGGTTAGGATAGGGTCAATTTCACTATTAACTTGAATCAAGTAATCTTTTAGATAGGTGGTAAATTCATGTAAATTCTCATCTTTTGTTTTTAAATTAACTCCTTCTACAAATTGCTCCCTATGATAAAGAAGATTTTCCTGATAAATATCTTCTTTTAGAAGTTGGGTAAATTGTGCTGTTAATATAATTTTGTAATTATCAAAAGCAATACTTGATGTATTTGTTAAAAGCTCTTTTGCCACCTTGTGGGGAATAAAGATATCTGAATATGCTAGAACTTGAGTATATTGGGTAGTCAAGTCATTAACCATTTTATTGTAATCAGGATTTGTTACAGAAAATAGTTTCATCTGTTCTTTGTACTTAGTAGTGGTTTCTAAAACTTTATCAAGACGTTGAAAGAGAGAAAAGTCTGTTATCCCATCTATTGGGCTTGTGATTGGACTTATTGTTTCTTGAGCCATTTGAGCTCTTTTAATAGTAGCATCTTGGTTATAGTAGTCTTGAACTGCATAGATATCTGCGGTAACCACATTATTTTTATCTATGAGACTTCTTGAGTCGCTCACCTTTTTCATTATTCCAAAAATAGAAATTAATAAGATGAAGAACAGTATCAAAACAGCATATAGCTTGTTTTTAAAAGCATCAAGTTTTTTGTTTTTTGCCATCTTTTTCATCCTTTTTCTTTTCTGCCTTATCGTATGCAGTAATAATTTTTTGGACTAATTCATGTCTTACTACATCCTTGTATGACAGGTTAACTATACCAATATCTTCAATATCCTTAAGAATATCTATAGCCAGGATTAAACCTGACTTTTTATCTCTTGGTAAGTCTATTTGGGTTATATCTCCATTTATAACCATCTTAGACCCAAAACCCATTCTGGTTAAAAACATTTTCATCTGTTCTCCAGTAGTATTTTGAGCCTCATCTAAAATGATAAAAGCATCATCTAAGGTTCTTCCTCTCATATAGGCTAGAGGAACAATTTCAATCAATTCCTTTTCCTTGTTCTTAACCACCAAATCTGGGCCCATCATTTCAAAAAGGGCATCATAAAGAGGTCTTAAATAGGGGTCTACCTTGGACTGCAAATCCCCAGGCAAAAACCCTAGTTTCTCACCAGCTTCCACAGCTGGTCTAGTTAGAATAATTCTTTTAACACTCTTAGCCCTAAAGGCAGCTACAGCACAGGCTACAGCCAGATAGGTTTTACCAGTACCTGCTGGTCCTACACCAAAAGTGATGCCGTTTTTCTTAACAGCATCTACATATTTTTTCTGTCCTAGGGTTTTAGGTTTTACAGGGGTTCCTGACCAGTTAAGACAAATATATGATGAGGGTAAATCTAGTACTTCATCAGAACCTTCTTTAAGCCTGTCTACCATATAGGTAATGCTATGGCTGTTAATGTGCTCTCCACCTCTAGATACCTCTATTAATCTGTTTATTAGTCTTTCAGCTATATTAACCCCTTCAACTTCACCTTTAAGCCGGACCTCATTACCCCTAACAAGTAAATTAACATTGAGCATGTTCTCAATGATCTTTAAGTTTTGGTCAGATGAGCCAAAAACGCTCATCATATCATCCAAGTTTTCAAAATTAATTAGTCTTTCCATTAACTCCTTCTTAGTAAGTAAGTTTTTTAGTCTTTAAATTATATCATTTCAAAGTAGTCTAAATCAAATTTACTCATCTAAAGTATCTTCTTTTAATCTTTGATACAGTTGATGAATTGAATAAACAGTGCTTGTAGACAAATGATACTGAATTTTTGAAACCTCTTGATTGGCAGTTTTATCATCTGCCTTAAGTATTTCTTTGAAAAATCTTGTAAGTATAATATGCTTTCCAGTTACAGCCTTAACCGCCTCTATACCTAAATCAGTAAGAAAAATTGGTCCATACTTAACCTGGCTACAATAACCATCTTTAATTAGGTTGGCAATAGCATTGTTGGCTGAGGCCTTTTTTACCTTCATTTTTTCTGCCAAATCGGTTAATCTTACGCCCTTGTTTAAATAGGAGAGTTCATAAATTGTTCTAAGGTAGTTTTCCATAGATTGTGATAATTGAGTCATTTTGCACCACCTTCTATTTATAATAATAAATGTTAGTTTAATCTTACCATAGCAAAAGACCTCTATACAAGTTTTATTCATGCTACTTAGATAGATAATTTAGGATATATGGTATACTTTTTGTATGGAGGATATGACTATGAATATTGCAGAAAAGTTTTTAGCCTATACGAAGTTTGATACCACATCTAATGGGGACTCTAGCAACTGTCCGTCTACAGTTAACCAAAAAGTATTTGCAGAATACCTGGTAAACCATATGAAAGATTTGGGGCTATCAAATGCTCAAATGGATGAAAATGGCTATGTTTATGCTTGGATTGAGGCTAGCCCAGGCTTTGAAAATATTGAGACCATAGGCTTTATTGCCCACATGGATACCTCTAGTGCTGTAAGTGGTAAGGATATAAAGGCGAGGATTATACACAAGTATGATGGGAGAGATATAGTACTAAACCAAAAAGAAAATATTGTAATGAAGACAGATAAATACCCTACCCTTCTTACAAATATTGGAGAAGACTTAATTGTTACAGATGGAACAACTCTTTTAGGAGCTGATAACAAGGCAGGTATTGCCATAATCTTACAAATGGCCCAAGAGTTACTTAAAGATACAGACATAAAGCACGGAAGAATTGCTATAGGTTTTACTCCTGATGAAGAAATAGGAAGAGGGGCTAATCTTTTTAATGTAAAACTTTTCAATGCCAGCTATGCCTATACTGTAGATGGTGGAGCTATTCCAGAAATTCAATATGAAAACTTCAATGCATCTTCTGCCAAAATAGATATTAAGGGCTTATCCATTCATCCTGGTGATGCAAAAGGAATTATGAAAAATGCAGTTTTAATTGCCAATGAATTTATATCTCTCTTACCAGCTAATGAAACTCCCGCCACTACTGAAGGCAAAGAGGGCTTTTATCATGTATATAAAATAGCAGGTAATGAAGAAAAAGTTAGCATGAACTGTTTACTTAGAGACCATGATAAAGAGAAGATTGAAGAGAAAAAAGAAAGAATGACAAAAATTGCTGACTACCTTAACTTTGTCTATGGCCCAGATACTGTAAAGCTTACCCTTAGCGATTCATATTTTAATATGGCTGATATGATCTTGCCGAAAAAGGAAATTATAGATAGAGCAGTAAGAGCTTATGAAAAGTTAGGCTATACTGCCACATCTTCACCTATTAGAGGTGGCACCGATGGTGCCAGATTGAGCTATATGGGTTTACCTTGTCCTAACCTTTCTACCGGTGGTTACAACTTCCACGGTCGATACGAATATTTATCTATAGACCAAATGGAAAAGATGGTTAAGGTTCTAATAAATATAGTTAGTGATATAGCTAGTGATATTGATTAAGTAATGGTGGGGTTTTGAGTTAGATACTCATTTATGAAGGGGTCTAAATCTCCATCCATAACAGACTGAACATCTCCTGTTTCATAGTTAGTTCTATGATCTTTTACCATGGTATAGGGACAAAAGACATAGGAACGAATTTGGTTGCCCCAGGCAATATCCTTTTGGGTTCCCTTTAAATCCTCTATTTTTTCCTTATGTTCTCTTTCTTTTATTTCCATCAACTTAGACATAAGCATTCGCATTGCTGTATCCTTATTTTGATGTTGACTTCTTTCCGACTGGCAGGCTACTACAATATTTGTTGGTAGATGGGTAATTCTAACAGCAGAGTCTGTTTTATTTACGTGTTGGCCACCTTTTCCAGAAGAACGAAAGGTATCTATTCTAAGGTCCTCTGACCTTATATTTACCTCAATATCCTTATCCAATTGAGGGATAACTTCACAGGAAGCAAAAGAAGTGTGCCTTCTTCCACCTGAATCAAAAGGTGATATTCTAACCAAACGATGGACCCCTATTTCTCCTCTTAGGTGTCCATAAACATATTCACCCTCCACTAAAAGAGAAACTGCCTTTATACCTGCTCCATCTCCATCTAAATAATCTGTTACAGTAAATTTAAAGCCCTTTGATTCAAAATATCTGGTATACATCCTGTAGAGCATTTCTACCCAGTCACAGGCTTCGGTCCCTCCTGCTCCAGCATGTAAGGTTAAATAGGCATTGTTCTTATCATTAGGCCCGTTTAAAAGAGAATACATGCGTATCTCTACAAAGAGTTTTTTTAACTCTTCAAATGTTTCTAGAAATTCTTCTTCTAGACTTAAATCATCTGGACTCTCTTTAACAAACTCTAGTAAAACCTGGCAGTCTTCAATAAGCAAATTTAAACTATCAGCCTTTTCAACCCTATCTTTTAATTCCTTTATTCTTTGGAGTATTCTTTGAGAGTTTTCTTGATTTTGCCAAAAATCTTCCGCTAGGGTCTTTTTCTCAAGGTCCTCAAGCTCTGCCTTACTATCTTTTGATTTTAATTGGCCTATAAGTTTTTGAGATAAATCATTTATTTCTCTTAATTCTTCTGTTGTAATATTTATATCTAACAATTCTGTCACCTAATCTTTATATTTCTTTTTTTTCAAAACCGGTCTTTTACTTATCTATTATTATACTTAAACTTGTGTCTTGAGCTTTTGTTTAAACTTTTGTTTAAACTTATATTATATAAATTCTAACCTGCCAAAAAGAGAGAACACTGTGTTCTCCCCTTAAATACTATATCTTAGTTCAGTTTTCTTCTTGAGGTCTACCGGTTAATTCTTCTAAAGATTTACTAAAGCTCTCCAGCATTTCAATTGATGCTTTTTGAAGCTGCGCCAATTCTTTTTTAAGGTCAATTATCTTTTCTCTTTCTTGTTCAGCCCTGATTTCTAAATCTGTAACTTCATTAAAAGCTGCTTCTTTAGCTTCTTTAATAATTTGTTCAGACATTTCATTTGCTTTTAAAAGAGCCTTGGCCACATTTTCTGTCTCTACCATAAGCTCAGCTTCCTTGGCTTCCAAGCTTGCTTGATTATTCTTATACTCTTCAATTTGGTCATTTAAGTCATTAATAGAATTATCTTTTTGAATTAGTTTTTCTTCATACTCATCCATCAAACTTTCAATATATCTATTTACGTCTTTTTTATTAAATCCGCTCATGGAGCTACGAAATCTCTTTTTTGCCATTGTTCACCTCTTTTAAAAAATTTAAGTATATTCCAATTTTATATATTACCCACTTAAATAGCAAGTTTTTTATACTCAATCAGCTTTTCCCTGCTTCTTCTTGCTTTTTCCACTCTTCTATTGCTAAAAGCCAAATGTCATTGGGAGTAGGATCTATATTATCAAGGCCTTTTTCTTGGGCTATTTTTCTAACAATTTTCAAGAAATGACTTCTTCTATAAAAGCCATCAATAAAGGACTCCCCTATAAGTTCCAACCAAAAAGAATTTTCAAAATTTTCTCTTTTGTTTACAAAGTAATCTTTCATCTCTTGTCTATCATGATCTATGTATACTAACTCATGGATAAAGCTGGAATTCTCAATGTGTAAAAGAGAAATACTTAAAGAATCATCTCTTTTATAGTGGTTCATGGAATGGGGAAAACCTAAGGGGCCTGGATTTACAAAATACTTCTCTTTAATCTTCACGCAAAAGGACTGATGGGAGTGACCCATCAGATACAAGGATGCATCAAACTTATCATACATATCCATAAAAACATCAATGTTTTGAGAAGGAAGAATAAAGTGTTTTGACTTAAGGTGGGATGCGTGCATAACCAAGGTTTTAATTCCAAAAAGGTCCACCTCCACTAGTCCAGGTAGAGACTCTAAATATTTAATATCTTCTTGGTCTAAATCTTCATAAGAACGTAAAAGGGCCTCACATTGGTAGTTTCCCTTCCATTGTTCATTTCTTCCATAGTGATAATCTACTAAGGATTCCTCTCTATTTCCACTTACAACAACAACCTTGTCCTTATCCATCTTTTTTAGCTTCTTTAAAATGGCAGAAGAATCTGGTCCATCGGTAACCAGATCTCCCAAGAAAACATACTTATCAACTTTTCTTTCTTCACATACTTTAAGTGCTAAATCTAAGGCCTTTAGATTTCCATGTATATCTGATAATACTGCAACAATTTTAGCCATCTAACCTGTACTCACCTACTATTTCATCCATTTCCTCTTCATTTTTGGGGACTCGTACATCTTTATATAACTTCCAAATCTCTTTGTGGGAAATGCTTTCATTTTCTTTTAGATTCACTAAAGGAGATAAGGTCTCCATTTCTGTCATAAACTCATTTGTATATGTTTCATACATAGAAGCAGAATAATCTGGATAAAGCTTATCTTCTTGGGGGAAGAATCTTTTTATATACATATCATTCTTGTTAAAAAAGGCTGCCCAGCCTGGAGTATTTGATATTCCAAACTTAAAAGGCTGGCTAATCTTAGGGTCTTGTTGTAAGAAGATATATTTTTTCCCCCACATAACCCTTTTATCAGATAAATCTGTATAGGGCCAAAGTGAAATCATTCTATTGGGTAATAAGCCTGTATCTTTGGTCTCTTGAGGTACAACTTCTAAACCTCCCTTATCCAAAACAGATAAGGCCCAAACAGACAATTGAACAGTCCAAAGATTTGTGTTGGTTAAAATGTGGTCCACTTCAACTTGACTGGTTTTGTCTGAAAGCTTAATAATCATTTCTTTTTTAATACCACTTACCTTTTCCACATCCGAAGTTAAGTGAACTCCATTTTCTAGAACCTTAACCTTTACAGGAAAGTTGTCAGGATTATAGGTTCTTATGGGATGCTCAGGGCTATGCCATAATCTATGTCCGCCATACATAAGCCATTTATCAGAACCACTTTTTCCCATATCTTCTTTGACTTGGCACATAAGATTTTCTCCATCTAAAAAACTATATCTCATAATCCTTGGGCCAACATCTGAGGTAACAATAAGCTCAACCATTTCATTTGATATTTTGTAGCAGTTATCCCAACCACCATAAGAAACTTTTTCAACTTTTACTGTCATTTTTATCACCTTTTTTCTAAATTATGTGCATATTAAAAGAAGGAAAAGAAAATTCCTCCTGTATTTAATTATCTACCTACAAACCAATGAATGATGGGAATGGCTAGAAATATTATCCAACCTGGATGCCAAATGCCCCAAATTAGTCCCATAGCTACATAAATTATGGCAACAATTAATGTATAAGAGACGGTTCTGAATCTAATGGCATTTACTATCCAATAAAAAAGAGGGATTGTTAAAAAGACAATCCAGCCAGGATGCCACAAACCCCAAACAAAACCCATTAATAGAAATATTATGGTAGCTAAAACTGGGTAGGGAAAGTTGTTCATTCTTTTAGCGGTGAACCATTTTCCCAAATCTTTTTTTTCTTCATTGTTTTTGTTTTCTTCAAAGTCCATTTTACACTTCCTTAAAGATTTATTTTACAATTTAAACTCTTGACCTGTGCCGAAATTCTCCACCACATAGTCTATATCCTTATCTCCTCTGCCACTTAGGTTAACTAAAATTGAATTGGCTTTTCCATTTCTTGCAGCGTCTATGGCATAAGCTAGGGCATGAGAGCTTTCTAAGGCAGGTATTATTCCTTCGTATTTAGATAACATAAAAAAGGCTTCTATTGCTTCTTTATCAGTTACAGATAGGTAATCTACCCTATTCATTTCATGTAAAAAGGCATGCTCTGGTCCTACTGAAGGATAATCTAGGCCACTGGCTATAGAATAAACTGGTAGGGGCTCTCCTTTGTCATCTTGAAGCATAATACTTTCAAATCCATGTAGAACACCTGGACTTCCAAAGGTAATAGAGGCAGCATTGTCTCCAATATCGCTACCTTTACCCATTGGTTCTATACCAACTATTCTTACAGGGTCATTTAAAAAGGCTGTGAATAAGCCCATGGCATTACTGCCACCGCCTACACAGGCTACTATTTCATCTGGCAACTCTCCAGTCATTTCTGTGTATTGCTCTCTTGCTTCTATTCCTACCACCATTTGAAAGTCTCTAACCATCATGGGAAAAGGATGAGGTCCCACAACAGAACCTATACAATAGATTGAGTCTTTATAGTTTTGCATATAGGAGTCAAAAGCAGAATCCACCGCTTCTTTTAGGGTCTTTAGTCCATGACTTACAGGAACCACTTTAGCCCCTAAAATTTCCATTCTAGTTACATTGGGAGCTTGCTTAGCTATATCCACCTCTCCCATGTGGATTTCACACTCTAAACCAAAAAAGGCTGCTGCTGTAGCAAGGGCAACTCCATGTTGTCCAGCACCTGTTTCTGCTATGAGACGTTTCTTACCCATATATTTTGCCAAGAGTCCCTCTCCCATACAGTGGTTCAACTTATGGGCACCGGTATGGTTTAAGTCTTCTCTTTTTAAATAAATTTGGCATCTACCTAATTTATTAGACAAACGCTCGCAGTGATAAACTGGAGTTGGTCTTCCTTGAAACTCTTTTCTTATTCTTCTTAATTCATTAATAAAAGATGCTGAATGGGCAATGGTCATATAGGCTTCTTCAATTTCTATAAAGGCTTCTTGAAGCTCTGGTGGCAAGTATGCTCCACCATATTTTCCAAATCTTCCATTTTTATCTGGATATTTCTTTGTATAGTTTATAAAGTCCATAAAATCTACCTGCACTATGCTTATTTGTTTAACATAGCCTTTCTATATTGTTCACCCTCCCAACCCATAATGAAAGCCACATCATCATCGGTCATGGTGAAGGTAGTTAAATTGCTTTTTTTTGCTTGGTCCATAATGTATAAAAATGCTAGAATGCTCTCTTCTAAAGTTAAAGCTTCTTTATAGGAGGTGGAATATTTTACCAGACCCGTATTTAGGTCTATAGAAGCTTTCTTATCTGCTCCCTTAG
Organism: uncultured Clostridiaceae bacterium; assembly: GCA_964563155.1. Taxonomy (GTDB): domain Bacteria; phylum Bacillota; class Clostridia; order DUPQ01; family DUPQ01; genus DUPQ01. Next base: position 81,712 of record CAZLVL010000003.1, read on the forward strand.
TAGTTATAGCTCCTAGCATATAGGCTGCTTGGTCTGGATACAAAATATTAGAATCAAACCACTCATCAGTAAAATCTGCACCCTTTAGATAGGATACTAGCCTTTTTGTATCAGTTACAAAGGAGCCATCTTCTTGGGGCTTAACCGCCACAGGTCCATAGTCATCTGTAATATTAAGTTTTTCTCTAATCTTATCTGTAACATATTGATTAATTTTTTGAGCCTCTTCCATAGTTGGACCTGTAATAATAACACCATGAGAGCCCATGAAAATAATATTAGGAATGGTCTTCATTTCTTCTATTTTTTTCTTAATCTCTAAAGTTAGATAAAAACCTGGTGCAATGTAGTCGAGCCATAAGTAGCTATAGGGTCCTTTTTCAAACAGCTCATCTGCAATACTTTTTCCTTCTTTTGTACAGCATAGAAGATTTCCATAAACTGAATGGGTGTGTAAAACATATTTATCTAAAAAGGAATGAAAACCTGCTTCTACAGAGGGTCTTCCTTCTTTTAGGCCAGGCATTTGGATCATGTTTTGTTTAACATAATCTCCACTTTCTTTATAAAAGTCTCTTTTTTCATCCAAGTTTACATTATCATAGTAATCACAAACCTTTTTGTAATCTACTACAACATAGCCTTCACTGGCATTTAAGTCAGACAAATTATAGCCAGAGGCCTTTACTGCCATAAGCCTATCATCCAACTTAACAGATGTATTACCTCCACCACCTTGGGTATAGTCAGGCTGAGATCCTACCGCTACTGACATGTCTACCATTTCTTTAATCAATTTTTCATACATATATGCTACCTCTTTTATATTAAAAATACTTATTATCCCTTATTCAAAATATTGGATTTGTAATACTCATACTTTTCTTCCCAGACTTTTGCATCTTTAGGAAAATATGATTTAATCTCAAAGGAATCTCTTATAATCCTTCTAGCTTGGTCTAGATCTTTAATCTTACCTAGAGCAATTAACTGGGCTACAATGTTGCCAATAGCAGTAGCTTCAATAGGCCCTGCTGTTACTTCAACACCTAGGGCATCTGCTGTGAATTGAGAAAGCATGGTGTTTTTACAACCACCACCAACCATATGGAGTTTTTCAATCTTTTGTCCCACAATCTCACACAAGCCATCATAAACATACCTATATTTAAAGGCTAGACTCTCCATAATACATCTAACAATCTCTGCCTTATTTTTGGGAACATATTGGCCTGTTCTTTCACAAAAGTCTACCACCCTTTGGGGCATATTGCCTGGATGATAAAAATCATTGTGGTCCACATCAATAAAGCATTTAAAGGGCTCAACCTTGGCTGCAGCTGATTCTAACTCATCAAAGGTCATGGCTTGTCCTTCTTTATTCCACTGCCTTCTACACTCTTGGTAAATCCAAAGGCCCATAATATTCTTTAAAAGCCTTGTGGTCTTGTTAATGCCACCTTCATTAGAATACTCTAAATCATAGGTCATATCATTTATAACTGGGCTATCCAATTCGGTTCCTAAAATGGACCAAGTACCACTGGATAAAAAGGCAAAAGGAGAGGTTTGGGCAGGGGCTGAAATCATGGCACAACCTGTATCATGACCAGCTACCGCTATAACAGGAATATCCTTTTCAATACCTGTTTCTCTTTTAATCCCATCTGTTAAGCTACCAATAACAGTAGCAGTGTCTACAATTTTTTCTAAAATCTTTGTAGGAATATTTAAACTATCCAAAAGTTCATAGTCCCAATCATAGGTTTTAGCATCTAGCATTTGGGTGGTAGAGGCTATGGAAAACTCAGCAACCTTTTCACCGGTTAAAAAACATGATAAGAGGTCAGGCATAAAAAGAAGTTTGTCCGCTCTATCTAGGAGCTCTGGCTGGTTTTTCAACAAGGAATACAACTGGTAAATACTATTAAACTGCATAAATTGTATGCCTGTTCGATCGTATAACTTTTTCTTACCTACTAAGTCCCAGACCTCTTCCATTAATTTGTCTGTTCTTTTATCTCTATAGTGAACAGGGTTTTCCAAGAGTCTTCCAGCTTCATCTAAAAGCCCAAAATCCACTCCCCAAGTATCTATGCCTATTCCGTCAATATCTCCATGACCATCATTTTTAGCCTTTATAAGGGCTACCTTCATTTCATGAAAGAGTCTTAGAACATCCCAATACAAGGTATCGTGGACTAAAACTGGCTCATTGGGAAATCTATGTATTTCTTCAATTTCTATTTTCTTTCCATCGAATTGACCCAGCATAACAGTACCACTACTTGCTCCAAAGTCATATGCCAATATCTTTGTCAATTTAAACCTCCAAATATGTCTACAAATATGTCTATCTTATTTTACAGCTTCAATCTCTTTTATATATTTATCCAACTGTGTTTTTTCAAATTCTTCAGCTAAAGTTGCTAAAGGTTCTAAATCATCATCCAAAGCAAAGGTTTCAAAGGCTCTAACATATTCAATATATCTTTCTTTAGGTATATAAATTGGTAAAAAATCTTCCTTCATAAGCACATAGTTCATAATCATTTTGCCAGTTCTACTATTTCCATCTATAAAAGGATGAATTTTCATAAAGAGGGCATAGGCATACATTGCCTTGGCTGGAACACTTTCAATTTCCAAATATGGAAGGTCCACAAAGTATTTTTTCATCTTGTAATATGCTTTTTCTGGAGAAGGGGGCACATGCTTTCTACCAGGAATTATCAAATTCACATTTCTATAAATGCCACCAATTGAAATATCTTCAACTAACATGGCATTAATATCCTTAACCGTCTCCTCATCTAGGTAGAGGTCTTTTTTCAAGAACATTCTCATATATTTAAAGGCTTTGCCATGATTAAATATTTCGTAAAAGTCCTTGTTCTTTTCCATATCTGAATGCTTGTTATTCAAGATATCCCTAACCTGCTTAGCAGACAACTTATTTCCTTTAATCTTGGTGGACTCAAAGGTATAATCTGCTTCAAATTCTTTTTCTAGTTGCTCAATCTTTTGGTAATCGAGTAGCTTTAAGTTTTCTCTAACAAAATCTCTTTTTTCACATAATTCTTTATAGCTCAACAAAATCACCCCTTTATTTTTTGTAAAACATTGCATTTTCAATGTTTTCAGTTGCCCTTTTTTCGTGTTCTATTAGGGCATAAGTAGACTCTCTCAAATTGTCAAAAAACTCATCTCTCATGGCAGTACATATAAAGTTTTGTCTTGGTGAGTTAATATCTTCTCCACTTATTTGGAAAAAACCATGTTGTTCACAAAGGCCTTTAACTCTAATTAGCTGCTCTTTGGTATTTCTAGAAGGCATATAGGTAACCCCATTAAAGCCTAAATTCTTTAGTTCTAAAAACAGTTCATCTAGATAAGAATCTTCAAACAGTTGAGGCTTCTTATCTCCGGTTACTGAATCGCCTACATCTCCTAAATATGCATAGGCTGAAATGGCCCCAGTGTCTTTACATAAAGAAATGTAGTCTTTGACACTTGGACATTCATCATATGCATCTATGTAGAATAAAGATATTAAATCACTTTTAATAGCCCCTAAAAGATCATAGACATATACTGGATTTTCTGTGTCCTTTAAGAACTCTTCATTTTTAGGACTAAGAGGAAGCTTTAGTGTGTTTTTATAAAAATCAATTAACTTATCTCCTCTTCCAAATCTTTCCATAAGTTTAAGGGCTAAGCTATAGGAAATATGTCTTTCTGTAACACTGCCCCCTTCATGAAATAAGGAAAGGGGCAAAACATCCTTTTCAAAATCAATGCTTATATCATACTTTCCAAGTACCTCATTGATTCTTTGGCACATCCTATAATTTCTGTCATTTCTAGCTTCTCTATAAACTTGCATGTAGTCTTGAACCTGAAAAATATATTGATGAGGAATACCATGCAAGGCAACATAGGCTAAAGTATTTTGGTCAGGATTGTTTATCCTCATACCCTTAAAAGGAGTATCATCCATTCTTACCCTTATTTCCATACCACAGGTTATGGGCATGTCCATAATCTTTCCAGCCTCTATAAACTCAAAGCACCCAGCTGCAGAATCATGGTCCATAACACCTGCTGTGCTTAGTCCACTTAAGTAGGCTGTAAAAAGGGCCTTTGTAGGACTATAGGGAGAAAAGGAATACATGGTATGAATATGATTATTGACATCATTAGAAAATAAGGGCTTTTGAACATCACCCTTATCTATTGCTTTTTTCAATATCTTTAAACTTTTCAATCTTTCTTCTTTTTTAGGATTGTTTAAGTTTTCAATCTGTAATAAATAGAATTGGTTCATCTTATCTCATTTCCTGTCCACCAGTAACATTTATAGCCTGACCTGTCATATAGCTAGACATATCAGACGCTAAAAAGACCATAACATTAGCAATATCTTCGTATTCACAAGACCTTCCCATGGGGACTTGATCTAAATATTTTTGTCTTACAGCTTCTTCACTAATTCCTTGATTAGCTGCATATTGCTTAAAGAGACTATCCACCCATAGAGGGGAATTTAAGAGGTTACCAGGACATATTGCATTAAACCTTATATTATCCCTTGCATATTCTAGGGCTAAACTTTGGGTAAGGCCAATGCCGCCAAACTTAGATGCAGCATAAGCAGAATTTCTAAAGGAACCTTTTTTACCTGACTTGCTGTTTATTTGTATGAAAGAAGCTCCTTCTTTGTTGTTAAGCATATATTTAACTGCAGATTTGGCACAGATAAAATATCCAACCAAATTAACCTCTTGGACCAGTCTCCACTTATCTATATCAAAATCATGGGTTGAACCAGAAATAACTATACCAGCATTGTTAATAAAAATATCAATTCTTCCAAATTTATCCACTGCCAGTTGGGTCATTTTATCCACTTGATCTTCTTTTGTTACATCCACTTGAATTGAAACAGCATTTTTAAGGCCTGCTGCCACTGAAGCTGCCTTTTCTCCATTTAGGTCTGCCACAACAACATAACAACCTTCCTTATCCAATCTTTGGGCAAGGGCTTCTCCTAATCCTTGAGCCGCTCCTGTTATTATTGCAACCTTGTTTTTTAACATTTCCATAAATCACTCCAATAAATTTATCTCTTGTCCTAATTATATGATAATTTCCAAGATAATCCTATAGAATATGACACTAATAACTTGCATAAACTAAGAAAAAAACTTGAAATAAATCCATATTCCACTAATTATAATGAATAAAATTACTATTACTATTGTTTTTATGATTTTATGTCTAAATTCGGCCTTATCATCTTCTTTTTGTCTGTCACTCATGTAAAACTCCTTAGGTTTCTTAATATCATTACCATGGCATAGGTATCTAGTTTACAATATTCCAGCAATTGCTTTCTTATTTCTTTTACCCTGTTTTCATCTAAATCTTTTAAAAGCCTAAAGGCTGACATGGCTTGGTCTCCTCTTTGAACCCCTTGCAAGTTTTCGTACTTCAGGCTTTCTTCATTGGGAAATAGGGCTGGTAAAACATACTTAATAGAATAGCTTCCCTGCATATTAGCATTATAGTACCAGTGGTTTTTAAAGGGAATCATAAGGTCCTTCATATTATCATGAATATCCATTAGGGCATCAGAATATTGAGGATGTTTTAATGCTAAATTCTTTATTATCCCCTTTTCAAAAGCTATGTTATAGGCTAGGCTTTGAGCACCTTTTGGAATATCTTGTATTAATGCTTTTACTAAATCCAAGGTCCATTCTTTTGTATGGTCTGCTAAAAATTCCTTATGTTCTAGTTCTCCATTTTCATGTTCAATGTGTAAATAATATTGAAAAGCCACCTGCTGATAAACAGTTATTTTATCAAAAGGAGGAACTGGATATTGTACAGACTCAAAATCTAGATGATAAATAGGATATCTAAGGTCATCTAGAAATCTTTTAATCTCCTCTTTATTAATAATCTCTTTTTTACTTAATTGGTTTTTTACTACAGGTCTTAGCTTAGGATAAAACTTCTTACTATTTACTAAATCCTCAAAGGAAAATACCCCATCTCTATACATGTTGAACTTGGTACTTCTAAAGACATTTCTTAAATCAAATATGCTTTCTTTAGGTAATCCCCATAGTTTTTTACAGTAGTCAAAGTAACCACAAGCATAAGGGTTAAAACAATGGTCTCCAATATCTATACTAGGCTCAACCTTTATATCCATATCCTTTTGCAGATGCTCTAAAAACCTTAAAATTTCTTGATTTTTACCTTCGATTTCTTTACTTACATCAGTAATGTTAAATAATTGATTTAAGTCTAAATCACCTTGTCTTGTATACTGATTGTTCAAAGTTATGATATGGACCTTTTTTACCACAAAGCCTAAAAGGCTTAAAATTGTTGCTTGATAAGCAATGTCATCATAGTAAATTTCTCTTATGGAGGTAGAACTTTTTACTTCGAAAATCTCTACATTCTTCCCTTCCACCTTTAAGATATCTACACTTAAAAACCGTCCTTTAAGAGAAAAAGAAGCCTCTGCAATATATTTTCTTCCTTCTTCAATATATCTTTTGGTATCTTCTATCATTTTAGATTTGTCATTTTGATACTCTACATAAGCTATATCAGAAAATAGTCCTAGAGCTACCTCTCCTACATAGGTTCCACTTTTTAGAATCTCCTCATTTACTATGGAAGAATCAAACAAGTCTGGCTTTACCTTATCAAGCCAATACATTTTTTCACATTGTTTTGCCCTTATATACTTAGATTTAGAAATATAAAATTCATCTATCCTTTTAAAAGCAATGTCTTCAGGCTTGTATTGGACAACCTCACAATTATCTATAATATATTCTCTCAAATTTTCGTTTTCTGGAACTCCTTTAAAATAGTGGCCTAAAACAACAGCTATCCCTCCGTGGGCAACCAATAGAATGTTTTTTACCTTAGTCTTTTTATCATCCCAATGCTCTTGTATAAGTTCATCTAAAAAGGAAGAGACTCTGGCATAAAAATCAAAATAGGACTCTGAACCTTCCAATTGAATGTCTGGATTAATTGACCATACTCTTTCTCGAAAATCTCGATTGTTATGAAAGGGGATCCCTTCATTTAATCTAAAGTCCCTTTCTTTAATCCTCTCATCTTTTAAAATTTCTAGATTTCTATTTTCACAAATGATTTTTGCAGTTTCATAGGCCCTTTGCAAAGGTGAAGAGACCACTAAATCAAAGTCTATATCTTTAAGCTTTTCTCTTATTTCTTCAGCTTGAAGCCTCCCAAAATCATTTAAGGGAATATCAGTAAAGCCTTGCACTTTTTTATTTAGATTCCAGTCGGTTTGTCCGTGTCTTATAAGAAAAATGTTCATAAAAATATCATAGCATAAATGAGGCTTTTTTGTAATAGTAGGAAAAGTATAAACTCTAGACTCCAAAAAGGCATAAAAAACCCCCACAAGTTTGATTTGGTCCAACTAATGGGGGTCAGCTTGATTATATCTCGCTTTTGTTTATTATTTGAGTTTAGATAACTAGTACATTGTTTTCCTTACATTTTTCTAAAACTTCTCTTTCAGGCATTTGGTCTGTTATCCAGATATCTGCTTCTTTAAGCTTGCAAAATGGGTAGTCTTTATCTTTACCAATCTTGCTAGTATCCATAAGGACAATAACCTTTTCTGCCTTAGATATTACTAGACTTTTCAATCTTGCATCATGAATACTTGACACACTAAAACCTTTGTCTGGCGAAAAGCCTGATGCTCCTAAAATGGCCATTTCAACACCTACAGTCTTTAACATGTGTATGGCTTCAGGGCCAGAGGTAGAAAGAGTAAAGGGACTTACTCTTCCTCCTAAAAGGATTATAGAGTTTTTTGAAGAAGATAATTTTAGAGCTGTATTTAAGGCAGAGGTAACAAAAGTATAACCAGAGTCATCTTTTATTATTTTTGCCAGTGCCATAATTGTGGACCCTGCATCTAAATATACAGGTCTTTCTTTTATAAGTAGATGGCTGGCTTTTTCAGCTATTATTGCCTTTTTATCCACGTTTTCCGATTGTCTTATACCATAGTCTATTTCATCTTTACCATGCTTTTTAAATCGGTTAACACTAACTGCTCCACCATGAGTTCTTATGGCATAACCAAGATCCTCCAAAAGTGTCAAATCTCGACGAATTGTCATTTCTGACACTTCTGGGAAAATTGTTCTTAACTGCCTAAGAAAAACTTCTTCGGTAATATCCAACATGTGCTTAATCTTAATCTGTCTAGGATTCACTTTATACTCCTGCTTTATTTATTCTAATTGTTTCCCCACTGGTATAATTTGACTTGGCTATATGTCCATCAAGAGGTAGGATTTTTTGGTCAATTGCATCAACTAGCCAATCTGCTTGTGGGAAGAAATATTCTTCGTATTCAGCAGCAGGTGTGATCCAGTTTTTAGCACCAACTACAACCGCTGGAGCATCCAAATAATCAAAACATAATTCTGTAATTGTTGCAGCCATATCTTTTAAGTGAGATCCTCTTTCACAAGCATCTGATGCTAATAGGATTCTTCCAGTCTTTTTCACAGACTCAACCACTTTTTCATAGTTGAAAGGAGATACGCTTCTTGCATCTATAACTTCAGCTTCTAAGCCATATTTTTCCTTTAGAATGTTTGCAGCATCAATTGCTGTATAAAGGGTTGCACCAATTGTTAAGATGGTAATATCTTTACCTTCTCTTTTTACATCTGGTTCTCCAATGGGAATTTCATAATATTCTGTAGGTACTCCATCTTTTTGGAACATTTCGCCCTTGTCATACAATCTTTGACTTTCAAAAAATATGACTGGGTCACTACCTGACAGAGCTGAGTTTAAAAGCCCCTTTGTGTCATAGGGAGTTACTGGGAAGACTACCTTTAAGCCAGGTATATGGGCTACTAAGCCGGTCCAGTCTTGAGAGTGTTGAGCTCCATATTTGGATCCTACACTAACCCTTACAACCACTGGCAACTTTATATCTCCAGCACTCATAGACTGCCACTTGGGAAGTTGGTTGAAAATTTCATCTCCAGCTCTTCCTAAAAAGTCACAGTACATCAATTCAACAACAGGTCTTCCGCCTGCCATAGCATAGCCTACTGCAGAACCTACAATAGCTGCTTCACTAATGGATGAATTAAAGAGTCTGTTGTAGGGAAGAGAATCTGAAAGTCCTCTGTAAGCTGCAAAAGCACCACCCCATTCTCTGTTTTCTTCACCATAAGCTATAAGTGTGGGGTCAACATAGAATTTTTCTAATAGGGATTCAAACACAGCATCTCTAACTTGGAATACTCTGTTTTTAGAAACTTCCTTACCATCTACAATTCCCCTTCTTTCTTTTTTCTTAACCTGTTGGTATCTGGCATTATCTTCAATAGGTCCAAGGGTATCTACAGGTCTATCTTCTCTTTTTTCTATCCGTTGGTTAGAGAACATTAAATCTTCTATAGCACGTGGATCTTTAACAAAATTCATCTTAGGGGTTATATCCTTGTCGGTAACCAATTTAAAGATTTTGAAAATCAAATCTCCAGCATTGGATAAGACTGTGTCTAAATCTTTTTCTTTTACAATGCTTCCCTTAATGAGCTTATCCCTATATTCAATTAGGGAGTCTTGTTTCATCCACAAATCTATTTCTTCTTTTGTTCTGTAGGCAGAGGCATCTGAAGGAGAGTGACCAGAATATCTGTAGGTTAATACGTCTAACAATACAGGTCCTTCTTTCTTTTCTATAATTTCTCTCTTTCTCTTGTAGGCATCTATAACTGCTAGAGGGTTGTAACCATCAATTCTTTCAGCATGCATTTGCTCAGGATTTACACCAGCACCAAATCTTGCCAAAATATCAAAGCCCATGGTTTCTCCCATGGTTTGTCCACCCATTCCATACAGGTTATTAAAGAAGTTGAATATTATAGGCATTCCACCCTTGTATTCATTTTCCCAAAGGGTCTTGTATTGATCCATAGTAGCAAAGCACATGCCTTCCCACACAGGACCACAACCCATGGAAGCGTCTCCTAGGTTGGCAATAACTAGACCTTTTTTCAAGTTGGCCTTTTTGAAAAGAGCAGCTCCTGTAGCAATATCCGCACTACCTCCCACAATAGCATTGTTGGGATAAATTCCAAAAGGTGTGAAGAAAGCATGCATTGAGCCTCCCAAACCTCTTTGGAAACCGGTTTCACGGGAAAATACTTCTGCCAAGGTTCCATAAAGTAAAAAGTCAATTGCCAATTCCTTTACGGTTTTTTGATCTTTTTGTACTATTTTGAGTATTCTTCCATCAAAATACTCTTCCATTATTTTCATTAATTCTTTATCTGAGAGTTTCTCAATAGCAGATAAGCCCTTGGCTATTATTTCGCCATGGCTTCTATGAGAACCAAAAATAAAGTCATCTATTGTCAAAGTGAAAGCCTGGCCTACCGCTGAAGCTTCTTGTCCTATTGAAAGGTGGGCAGGTCCTGGATAAACAAAGTCCACAGAATTATATTGTCCAGTTGTTTTAATTGCATTCAACATGGATTCAAATTCACGGATAATTGCCATATCACGATAAATCCTTACAAATTCTTCTTTAGTGAATATCTTTTTCTCTTCTTCAATTGTTTTGGAGTAAGCACAAACATCAATATCTTTAAATGTTATCTTACTTCTCTTTCTCAATTCACTAGGGTCTAAAAGTAGTTCCTTTGTCATTTTTTTTCTCCTTTATATTGTCAATCAAATAATTTTCTAAAAAGCAAACAGGGCTTCCCTAATAACCTCACATACTGTTGGGTGAGGGAATACCAGTTCTTTTAAGTCCTCAACTGTCATTTGAGTTTCTATCATCAAAGCTGCTGCACATATAAGTTCTGAGGCATAATTACCTATTAAACTAACACCAAGTAGTCTATTTGTTTTTTTGTCTCTAAGGACCTTACATATACCATTTCCACCTTCATTTTCAGCCACATAACGGCCTGAAAATCTCATGGACAGCTTAACACTTTCAAAATCTAGATTTTTTGCACTAGCACTTTCTTCTGTTTCTCCTACAGATGCTACCTCTGGATTGGTGTATATAACAGCGGGAATTGCATCGTATCTCATTACATCCTTTTTACCTAGAATGTTATTAATGCAAACCTCTGCTTCTCTATAGGCGGTATGGGCTAACATGGATTTTCCATTTACATCCCCAGCAGCATAAACACCAACTACATTGGTTCTACCAAATTCATCAGTTATAATTGCGCCTCTATTTAGCTCCACCCCAATATTTTCTAAACCCAAACCTTGTGTATCAGCCCTTCTTCCAATACTTACTAGTACCTTTTCAGCTGATAATTCCTGGGTTTTTCCGTCTTTCTCATAGACTACAGAAGAATCTTTAAAGGCTACTACCTTGGATTTCAAATTAAAGGTAATACCTTTTTTTTCATAGTCTTGCAATAGAAGCTTTGAAATTTCTAAATCTATTGGTCCACCTATTCTATCCAGCATTTCAATAACTGTAACTTCTGAACCTACTGAATTATAGTAGGAGGCCATTTCTAGACCAATAACTCCACCACCCACAATAACCATGGATTTTGGAATTTCTTCTAGGTCTAAAACTTCACGATTGGTAAGCACAAAGCCTTTTTCATATCCTTGGGCTAGCCCTTCAATAGGAGGCATAACAGGAACAGAACCAGTACAGATTATGAGGCGATCCGCCCTGTACACTTGATCCTCTACTGCTATACTAAGACCATCTGGGTCCTTTCCTAAAATCTTAGCTTCCCCTTCAACAGTGGTAACACCTAAAGATTTAAGGGTGCTCTTTATTCCACCTACCAAGGTTCTAACCACCTTGTTTTTTCTTTTAATAACTACCTTTTGGTCTATAGAAGCTTGAGATACGGTTATACCGTATTTTTCAGAATCTTTTGCATAGTCATAAATTTTTGCGCTATGCAAAAGGGCCTTAGAAGGAATACAACCTTCATTAAGACAAACTCCGCCCACATTACGCTTTTCAAACAAGACCACATTTAATTTATTTTCTGCTGCTCTTTGGGCTGCTAAATAGCCCGCAGGACCAGCACCAATTACTGCTAAATCATATTTCATCTAAATCACCCTCACTATTTTGCTAAAAGTATCTCAAAGTTTTCCAAGTTGTCGCACAAGTCTCTTAAGAATCTTGCAGCTGGCGCTCCATCTACCACTCTATGATCAATGGTTAATGACAAGGCCATGGCTTGGTATGCTTTTATTTGGCCACCTTCTTCTTTCACCTTAGTGGAAAGACCGCAAACACCTAAAACGGCTGTTTGAGGAGGATTTATAATTGGAGTAAAGGACTCCACACCAAGATTTCCAAGATTTGTAATTGTAAAAGTTCCACCAGTCAATAGGTCTGGATTTATGTTTCCTGCCCTACTTTGTCCAGCTAGTTCCTTAACCTCAAGTGAAATGTGGTCTAGGGTTTTTAAATGACTGTTAAATACTGTTGGCACCATTAGCCCCCTATCGGTATCAATAGCAACACCCATATGTACTGATGAAAATCTCTTTATGGACTCTCCATCAAAGTGGGCATTTAAGTCTTGATGATAGGGTAGGGTTCTTGAAACTGCAAAAACTACCATATCGTTTAAGGTAATGTTAGAAAGTCCAACCTTCTCACCTCTTGCTTTTATCATGGCCCTGTAATTCATCAAAGCTGTGGCATCAAAAGACATATTTATTGTCAATTGGGCCATTTCAGAAATGGACCTATGCATGGTCTTTGCAATAACTTTTCTAATATTGGTTAATTTTTCTACTGTGAACTCATCTTGGCTAAGAGCAGGCTTTTCTACTTTTACTGTATCTACAGCAAGCTTTGCTCCTCTTTCTATATCTTCTTGGGTTATTCTTCCACCTATGCCTGTAGCAACATATTGGGTGGAGCTATCATAAAGGGCTTTGGCAGCGGATGTAACCTTGGGACCATCTTTAGCTAGAGCAATGATGTCTCTTTCGATTATCCTACCTTCAGGCCCTGAAGCTTGGGCGTAGCCTATATCAACATTTGTTTTTTTAGCAGCATTTTTTGCTCTAGGAGAAATTTTCAAATCTCCTTCTTTTCTCTCTTGCAAGGAAGGCTGGGTCTCAACTACTGTCTCTTTTACAGCTTCTACTTGCTCAAGTTTCTCTTCTTTTTTCTCTATATCTACAGGCGATGAGGATAGGAACTGGGAAATGTCTTCTCCTTCTTCTCCAATTACACACATGTTTTCTAACACTGGAACATCGTCCCCTTCTTCATAAAGAAGAGCTAAAAGAGTGCCAGAAACAGGGGATTCTTCATCAAAAGTTGCCTTGTCTGTTTCATATGTAAAAAGGATATCACCTTCATTTACTTTATCACCTTTTTGTTTGTGCCATTTGGAAACTATACATGATTCTACAGTGTTTCCTTGTCTTGGCATAATAATTGCTGTCGCCATAATAACCTCCACAAATTTATACAATTTATTGCATGTTAGATTCTAACATATCCGGAGGTGATTCTCAATATTGTTTAAGCTATTTTTTATTAAAATTTTGTTAACTTTCCCCAAATTTTAGGGATTTTGTTAGATTTTTATCTTTCCTCTTACAGATGCATTAACAACAGTTCCCAAATCGATTTCTCTTTCCTTTGCAGCCTTAGCAATTTTAGTTTCATAACTTATGTCTAAATCAAAATCTTCTGACAAGCCTTTTGCTCTAGCATCTTTTAGGGCTGCCTCTTTAGCCAGCTTTTTTGCGTACTCTAAGGCCATTTGGAAGTCACTTTCTTCATGCCTGCCATCAGGACCAAATATGGCATATCTACCGTCTGTTTCTGTCATTATTTCAATCCTGTAATCTGACCTGACATTACTCAAAATTGCACCTACTGCGTTGGCAATTTTAGCATGACTAGGAATAATGCATTTGCATCCTAGCATCTTGGCTACATCAGGTAGGAATATGTGAGTAGGGCCTCCTATTCCTACCAAGGTTACAGGAGACTTAAATCTTAATGGAAGCAGATCCTTGTTCTTATCTAAATAACTTGAGGTTATTAACTGGCTTAATTTTTCTCCTAAACCATCTTTAAAGATTTCCTTGTAGGTATCTTCTAAAAGAATTCTTACAATGTTTTCATAGAGTTTTTGCTTTATTAAATCATAGACTTGGTTGCAAAATTCATCTTGGGTCAAGTCCTTTCCTGTATCTTCAAGGATTTGATTTAATAGGTATTGTATTGTTAATTCAACTGGTCTTTTATCAAACTTATTAAAATCTCCCTTTATGTGCATTATATCTGTAGGAGTAAGACCAATCCTTATAATTATTCCTTCAGTTTCTAACCTTTTAGTGTTAAGGCTATATACATCCTTTTTCAAAGACAGGCCTGCCTTTTCATAGAGCATGGGTCCATTTTCTAAAAGTTTACAAAGTTCAAGTTCCTCTTTGGAATAGGCTTCAATATCTTCAATGTCCTTAAAGTCTTTTTGTAATAACAAAAATTCATATAAAGGATAACTGTGATGTCTTTGTTGAGCCAAAAGTTCCTCTAGTTCATTTATAATATATGGCCATCTAGTAGCTGCTATACAAAGAGGTATCATCCTTCTGGATTCTTGAACAATGTGGCCCCTGTCTACCCTTATGGTACTATCTCCACCTAGAGCAAAGGTATCTATAAATACCCCGTGAACAAAGGTCTTCCAGGTCCCTATCTTAACTCCAGAATCTGTCTTTAAAGGATAGCCTTCTTTAACAATGGATATATCTGTCGTGGTTCCTCCCATATCTATTATGAGACAATCCTCTTCATTGGTTAGTTTAATTCCCCCTGTTACCGAAGAGGCAGGACCAGATAAAATAGTTTCAACAGGCCTCATTTTAGAGTATTCTTCTGACATTTTTGTAGAGTCACTTCTAATAATTGCCAAAGGGGCATCTATTCCTTTTTCCATAAAGGCTCTTTTTATACTGTCTATAAATCCTTGGATTATGGGGACAAGCTTGGCATTTAGTAGGGTTGAGGCTCCTCTTTGAATGGAATTTAATTCATAAAATAGTTCATGACCACAAACCACAGGTATATCATATCTTTCTAGAGCTTCTTGTTTTGCTCTTTTTTCCAGTTTAGCCCCACTGTTCATAGCAAAAACTTCTACTATACCTAAACCTTGGGCATCTTTAAGCCAGGGGGTTAATTGGTCAAAAAGCTGGTCCCAGTCTGGTTCTTGAGTTTTTGTTCCCCTAAAATCACTACTGTTTTCATTTAAGAAAACTTCATCTTTATCTGCCAGTCCATAGTTAGCTCCAACCATATTAAAAACTTTTTTATCTACACCAAAAAAGATTAACTTAGCTCTTGCTCCCTTGTTTTCTACGCAGGCATTTGTTGCCAAGGTAGTGGATAGGGCTACTATCTCAATATCTTTAAAATAGCTTTGGTCCAAAAGCTCCAAAGCATTAATAATTCCAATTTCTAAATGGTCATGGGTGGTAAGGGTTTTTGAAGAGTCTAAGATTTCTTCCTTGTCAAAATCATATATTACTGTATCAGTATAGGTTCCACCTGTATCAATACCTAATCCAAGAGTCATAGCATACCTCCAAGTCTTAACCTATTATACAATTGAATAGAAAAAAACAATAATAAAGTTGGAGGAAAATATGAGAAAATAAAGAAATTTCGAAAAAGCAGATAAACTAGAATCAATTGGGATACTGTATAGCTCCATTTTCTTTTCTAGATTTTTCTGCTAACATGACATTTCTGTGGCTAATAGTAGTTGTCTCCATAAAGGTTAAATCATCTTCTTCTAGTTTTTCTCCTGACAAGAGTTTTATGAAGTTTTTAACTATTGCTATATCTCCTGGTATATGGACAAAGTGTATTATTCCCGCTTTTACAACCTTTTTTCTTTTGGTAAATTCTCTAATGATAAATCTTCCCTTGGATTCATCACATAAGATATCTGCCTTTTCTAGGTGTATGTTGGTTCTTCTATAATTTAGTTTTGAAAAAGCAGTTACATTTAAGTTAACATAAATATCATTAGCATACTTCATGGTAACCACCTGATGGTCACAGGCATTGTTGTCGCATTTATATACACACCTTCCATAAAGTCCATTTCTAAGAGCCTCATACTTGTCTTTTTTATTAAACTTGGATTTGCCTGTTATGACGCTTCCTAGAAATCTTAAAAAAGTGGCCTTCCACAAAGCAGTAGTGATATATAGTCTTTCTGCATCATAGGCACAATTATCTTTAATGTGGCTAGGACAATCTAAACATCTATCACCACTACCTACAGGGGCAAATTCTCTTGTAAAGTAGGTCAAATTTCCATAGGAAGAAATAGCTTGGCAATTATCACCTAAAAGCCAGTGGATTAAATCAAAATCATGGCAGCACTTGGCTAAAAGCATGGGAGTTGTAGTTTCACTATTTCTCCAGTTTCCCCTAACATAAGAATGAGCAAAATGAAAGTAGCCAATATTTTCTGTATGCTCTATAGAAAGGACTCTTCCGTATTTCCCTTCTTTTATTAGCTGATTCATTTTTTTGAAAAAAGGAGCATACCTCATAACATGGCAGACCACCACATGAAGATTCTTTTTCTTAGCCCTATCTCTTATTTCTTCACATTCAGAAATTACAGAAGATACAGGTTTTTCTAAAAGGATATGATAACCCTTATCTATTGCCCACATGGCATGTCTATAGTGGTCTTGGTCCATAGTACAGATATATATGGCATCTGCTAATTTACCTGCCTTGAAAAACTCTTCATCAGATAAGAAGGCCTTATCTTGAGAAACCTTATATTTTTTTGAAAAATACTCTAAGCGCCCTGCATCTTGGTCACAAAGAGCCACTATTTTTGCTTTCTTCCCGTTTAGTAGACTAGTCCATCTCATGTAACTAGCTCCCCTATTACCTAAACCAATAACTGCAATTGTAATCATTTTATTCCCCCCATTTTTCCCATTCCTTAGGATTGTATCCTACCACTGCCTTATTCTTACTTCTAACTATAGGCGTTTTAAGAATATCCTGATTTTCTAGAAGAAAAGAAAATTTATTTCCCTCTGTACAATACTTATACTGCAAATAGGCCTTTTGATTTTTAGCCTTTTCATCTACCAATTTATCAATGTTACCCAAGGCTTGAACCAAGCTAGAAAGTTCTCCCTTGCTTATTTTTCTTTCTCCTAAATCCAGATAAGAAATCTTAATATTTCTTTCCTTGAAATAGCGTTGGGTCTTTTTTGAGTCAAAGCATTTGTTTCTTGCGAAAACTTGTATGTTCATGTTTTTTATATATCCTTTATACTCATATTTTAGCACAATATTACCTGTCTTGCCCTTGTTAAGTCTTACAATTAATATATAATTAGAGATGTAGTTTTTATTTATTTGGTAAAGAGTGGTTATCTTACTATTATGAAGGTGTTTTCAAGAAGGCATATAAGGATTATATATTTAGGTGTTATTCTTTTTTTGTATTTAATATACACAAAACTAACATCTGTTTTTTTCCAAAGTGAAGCTCCTCATGAATTTCTTTTTTCCTTAGATAAGCTAATACCCTTTTACCCCCAACTAGCAATAGGCTATGCTAGCTGGATTTTGATACTAACTACTTGCTTTATCTTTTTATACTTCTCAGCTGGAAATACTTATGAAAGCTACATGTTTGCTTTAGCATTTTCCTTAGTTTTGTACAACATTGCAAAAATGACCTTTAGCATTGAAAATGTCTATCCCATGAGTGAAGATACTGAGCTTATAGCTTTTTTGTATAACAATGTGAGAACCTCTTTTTTCCCTTCTGTTCCCGCTACCTTACTACCTACCACCATGTTTTTCTTGGTTTTTCAAAAGATTAAACATAAAAGAGTAAGAAGAACCTCCTTACAATGGATCTTTCCAATAATCTTTATACTTTGGTTCTTATCAGCTCTTTTTTCTAAAATGGCCTATTTACCTGACTTATTAGTAGGCTTTGCCATTAGCTTTATTAGCAGTCTCATTGTTTGTTTAATTCGATGTAAGTCTATATATTAATACTCACAACTTTTATTTTAAATCTGAAATCTTTATTCTTTCCATTTTGCCCTTATGAAAATTATATACTTCTTCATAGCCTACTTTTTTTATCTCTTCTAAAGCTCGATCATAACCAAGATTGAGTTTTGTTATTCTATGACAATCTGAATTGATAGAAAGACCAATCTTTCTCTTTTTAAGAGATTTAAGAATATTAAAGCTAGGATAAAGACACATTAATCCATTGGCCCAGCCACCAGTATTTACCTCTACAAGAGAATGCTCAATTACATCCAGAGTCTTTTCTACTTCATTTATATAATCCAAAGAGTCAGAATCAAACAAGGACTTATTATAGTTTCTTTTTTCTAAAACATCTAAATGGGCAATTAACATAGGCCTATATTCTTTTATCATTTCTCTTACCGACTGATAATACTCTGTATAAAAGGATTTAGGACTAGCAAAACCTTGAACTACTAATTTATCTACCTCTTCTTTGGTATTGTCTACTGTCAGGTATTCCCTAAGATTCGGAGAATAGATATAGTGAATAGCACCAATATAGTAGTCTAGGCCAAGATTATTAAAATCAATATACTCTTTTACATCCATTCCTCTGATGTAGTCAAGTTCTAGGCCTAGATATACATCTATATGCTTTTTATAGCTTTTCTTCAGATATTCTATTTCTTCTATATAGGCAGCTAAGTCCTCTAATTGCATTCCCCAGTCATTTTCAACCGGTACAGGACTATGGTCGGATATACCTATGGCTGTCATACCCAGCCTTATGGCCTCTTCAATATACTCATAGGCTTGGTTGGAGCCATCTGAATAGGTAGTGTGAACATGTATTGAGTTTAAATTATTCATTGTTTCTTTTAATATATTTTTCTTCTTGCTCCTTTGTTGAGCAAACTTAGTCATCCATATTTATCTTTTCTTTAATTATATACAAGGGCCTATTTTTGCTTTCATCAAACATTCTTGCCAGATAGTCTCCTACTATTCCTAGCATAATGAGTTGGATGCTACCAATAAATAATATAACTATTACTGTTGAAGCCCAACCTGCTTGCATTTCTATTCCCATAATTTTTTGTATAACTATAACTAGAGCATAAATTAAGGCTAGTAGAGCAAGTATAACCCCTGCCCACTTGGACATCTTTAAAGGTTTTGTGGAAAATGAAGTAATTCCGTCCATGGATAATTTCATCATCTTTTTTAGAGGATATTTTGTCTCTCCAGCAAATCTTTCATCTCTTTCATAATATATTCCAGTTTGCTTAAAGCCAACCCAGGATACAAGTCCTCTGACATATCTATTTCTTTCTGTCATATTGGTTAAGACATTACATACAGGCCTACTAATCAGTCTAAAGTCTCCTGTGTCTATGGGAATGTCCACCTCTGTCATTCCTTTTAAAAACCTATAAAAGGCCTTTGCGGTAATTTTCTTAAAAAAACTTTCTCCCTTTCTTTTAGACCTAACAGCATAAACAACATCATATCCTTCTTCATACTTTTCAATTAATCTAGGTACTACCTCTGGTGGATCTTGTAAATCTGCATCCATAACTATTATGGCGTCACCTTTAGATAGGTCCATACCAGCAGTAATTGCAGTTTGATGTCCAAAATTTCTAGAGAAAGATATAAGTTTTAAAGCAGGATTACTTTTACAATATTCTTTTACTATTTCTTCTGTCTCATCAATACTTCCATCATTTACAAAAATCACTTCATAATTGTATTCATTATCCTCCATCGTTTTTGTAACTCTTTTGATACATTCATGGATAACTTCTTTTTCATTGAAAAGGGGAATTACTAGGGAATAGAGTTTTTTCATAAATTACCTCTTTCATTTTAGTATATTTATTATACCTTTTTTTCTTGCTTAAACAAATATCAGAAAATAATCGTCTTGCTTTTTACCATTTTCCCAAAGTAGATTCCTTATCTGCACAAGCAATGTTTTATATCTGCTAATTATTTGTTTGTAATTTGTAATTATATTGTTAAATTAATGTAAAACTTTAACTATATTAAATAAAATTTATCTATCTTTATATTGCATTTATTTTTACACTGTGCTAACATTAAATCATCAAGTGACTTTAAATTTAAAAATTAATAAGGAGAGAATTATGAAGATTTTATACGCCAGATTTGGCAAACGTATAAGGGATAAGCGCAATTCAATTGGAATGTCACAAGAGACTCTAGCTGAAAAATGTGAAGTATCTTCGTCCTACATGGGTTTGGTTGAAAGAGGAGAAAGAAAACCTTCCTTAGAAATAGTGGTAAGGATTGCTAATACCTTGGATGTAACACCAGGATACTTGCTCTTTGATTCCATAGAGCAAAGACGAAGCGATGACAAAGACATGATTGTTGGCATGTTAAACGACTTTGATAATGAACAAATTAAAATGGCTTATCAAATCGTAAATCAGATACACTCCTATATCAATGGTAAGGGTGAGTTAGCTAGTTTAGATGAGATTGATAAAATGCTTGACATAGATAAAGATCTATTAAATTAATTCCTACTGTTCTATAACTTCTTTAGAGTAAATTTGTTAAAAAAAACATTCCTGTCCAACATTACTTTCCGACCACAGCCCTGACATTCCAACCGGAAGTCTGCACCGGTTCTCAAAACTCGCCAGGTGTCGGAACCACAGGGATGTTTTTTCTTAGAAACAACTATATCGTTTATCTTTACTTCAGGTCTCATGGAATTTATCCTATTGAAAAACTAAGCTATTTACAATACTTCTAAGATATTCTAAGTCTTCTTGATTATAGGCTCCAATAATAATTGATAAAAAGTATCCGTTTTTTACAACAGCAAACATATCAAAGGTTATTTCAAATTCATCAATATTAAGAGTAACACTTCTATTTGCAAATTTCCTGGTATCCAACCATACACTTTTTTGGTTGGATAAACTTACCTTAGCTCCCTTAATGTCTCTATATAGTTCTGCCTTCGCAACTGACATATTTTCCACATAGGAGTCTTTATTCATATATCTAAAGTTATCTGCATCTTCAACAGCAATCATTATGTGTGAATTGTTTTCCATTTCATCAATAATGTCTTTTGAGAAAAAGGCTAGATAATTAACTGTTTCTTCTATTTCATCATCTCCAAAGATTTCTCTCATAGAAAACATGGAACCAAGTTCTTCTTCACTAGCCTGGTAGTAGTCTTTGGGAACCTGGATTTTAAAGCCCATATCTTTATTGATATAGTAGCCATCTGAAACTTCACCCTTTGTAACCACATCAGGTTTTATGGGTGTCCCAGGGTCTTTGTCCACACAAGCTGTAAATAGGCTCAAAAACAAAGATATAATTAAAAGAAGGGATATAAGTTTTCGCATATTATTCTCCTATTATTTTAACAAGAACTCTTTTTTTTCTTTTTCCATCAAACTCACCGTAAAAGATCTGCTCCCAGGTTCCAAAGTCCAACTTACCATTAGTAACAGCCACAACAACTTCTCTACCCATAACACTTCTTTTTAAATGGGCATCTGCATTGTCTTCATATCCGTTGTGGGCATATTGGGAGTGGGGTTTTTCAGGGGCCAGTTTTTCTAACCACTTTTCCATATCCATATGAAGCCCTCTTTCATCGTCGTTAATAAAGACTGATGCGGTTATGTGCATGGCATTACAAAGTAAGAGTCCTTCTTTTATTCCGCTTTCACGGAGGCACTCTTGTACATAAGGTGTAATGTTAATAAAAGCTCTTCTTGTTTCAGTATTGAAATATAATTCTTTTTTATAACTTTTCATAGTATCCATATTTTACTTAAAGTCACCTGAAATTACAACTCTTGAATATAAGTTCATCATTACACAAAGAAATTCCATATTTAAGAATGAATCGCATATTGGGATAAAATTATACTTAATCTAAATGATGTGTCAGTCTACAACACTAATCTTATTTATACTTTTGGAGTATGTTCAATAATCTATATCGCTTGCTTTGGTATCATTAAAAAACATGAGATCTTCTTTCTGCTCTTTTTTTTGCAAGTCAAGTACCTAACAAATGTAAAGAACTCTTGACATTTATTTCTACTTCTACTACAATGATTCTTGCAAATACAACTTTATTGAAAGAGGTGCCAAATGGAAATACACAATAGAATAATTGATGAAATGGAAGTAGCAATAATTAAGAAAGCAGCATTAACTGCATGGATTTCTCTTGAAGTATGCTTGTTTGTGTTTACCTTCGTTTATTCATTCTCAATGCAAAGATTTGATCTTATTTCCGCCATTCCCCTTGTACTGGCAATAGTATCTTTGGTCGTATTCTTTATTTCAAAAGTTATCTTCACAAATGAATTGACAAAAGACGAGTGGGAAGAAAATGAAGAATAATATCAAAAGCCTTCGTAAAGCAAGAGGTTTAAGACAGGAGGATTTAGCTCAGATATTGGGAGTTACCCGTCAAACAATCATTGCTATTGAAAACGATAAATATAATCCCACATTGGAACTTGCGATGAAACTTGCCAGATTTTTAGAAACACCAGTTGAAAGCATTTTTATTTTAGAGGAAAAACAAGTGAGCTGATACCTGTTATACCAATCATGTTGGCTAATTCTCCTGAGTTATAAACTGGATTTTCAATAAGTAGATGGATTGCTTTTGTTTCTGTCTTATTCAAACCGACATTTAAACCGACATTTTCTTTTTATTTTAAGATAGTACATGATTACCAAATGGTGTCACATACAAATAGACAAAGAGAAGCACTCCATAAATTCTTACTTGATAGCTTGGATTGATAAGTTAAATAGGCAATTTTCTAATATAAGCGTGGTCTTTAGCTTCAAAATCAGCCCAAACTCTTAATAATCATTAAATTTTTATATATTATTTATTTAAAATATCTAAATCTAATAAAAATTCTTCTAAATTAATTAAGAAAAATCCATTATCATCATAATGTGCTTTAAAGCTGTCATTGATAATAATTATTTTCTTAAATGAATCATCAATATTCAATAATGGTCTTTTTTCTTGAACTTGCTTTTCTTTGGTTTCCATATGATAAACCGATTGAATATAATATTTTAAATTGCCTTTATTAATAATGAAGTCAACTTCTAATTGTTTTTTAATATACTTATTTTCTTGTTTTTCGTATACTTCAACTATTCCTACATCAACATTAAAACCAAGCATTAATAATTGATTATATATTATATTTTCCATAATATGTGAAGGTGATTGTTCACGATAATTTAATAAGGCGCAATATAAATTCCTATTTTTTTCTATATTATAATAAAATAGGATTGATTCAAAAGAAAAGATGGAAATTTTCTCCCTTTATCCCAAATAAAAAAGGCCTGACACTATGTATCAAACCTATTCTTTCAATTTGTGTTGGGTGACCTATTTTGATACAACTACTACACCGCTAATGGAATTTACTGCACCATCTAACTTGAATGATTAACAAATCTTTGTTTTATTCAAAAATGCTTTCAGTTACACAAATATGCTTGTTATCAAAATCAATTTTCCCTCTAACCCCATAAGGAATCACTGCTCTGGGTAAGGAGTGCCCAAAGTTAATATTGTATATTACCGGCAATTTTATTTTATTTGATATTTTTAATAGTATTTCACGATATTCATTAAAATAAATTTCATCATAGGGTTTTCCGACGAGTAAACAACGAACATTTTGAAGAATACCCTCTTCGATTAATCTATCCAACATTTTTTCAAACTTTTCAGGACTAGGTTTTTCTTCACTAGTTTCCAAAAACAAAATCTTATCTCTAAAGAATTCTTTGTTTGGAATTAAATTGTATTTGTCATAGATACTTCTTTGATCTGGGTATCTTTCACTTGTATAAATATCATAAATGCTTTCAAGACATCCACCCCAAAAATATCCAGTTATAGTTCCTTTTCCATTAATAGTTTCGTATCCTTTTGTTTCACTTTTTTCAATTAAGGCTATATCAATTTGATCCGCAGAATATGATAGTCTATTTAAATACCACACGGGGCTAGGTGGAATTTCATATTCCTCGTTTCTAAGTAATTTTTGATAACTTTCTTTTGTGTAGACAAGCATTTCAGTTTGTAATTCACAAAGGTCTGATAAGAAATTTAATCCGTAATATGTAACTAAACCCAATTTGTTAAACATCAAATGATTATTTGTAGAATCTGAAAATCCTATAAAAACTTTAGGTTTATTTTTTACTAATTTTTCAAATTCTTCATCTTCCATTAAATAGGGTATTGTTTTATAAGTATCATCTCCACCAATTGCACAAATAATACCTTTAATTTAATCGTCTTCAAAAGCCATTTTTAAATCAGCTGCTCTCTTACTCGGATTATCTAAAATGTACTTAATACCTCTTAATGAATTTGGCATAAATATTGGCTCAAGTCCCAATTCTTTTAGCCTTTTAATACCTAAATTTAATTGAAGATTTAATTCTGGTTCTCCTAAAATTCCCGATGATAAACTTACAATGGCAACTTTATCACCTTTTTGAAGTTTTTTCGGCTTCATCATGGTTTCAACACCCCTATCGGAACAACAAAAACACCATCTTGCCTTTGATAAGCCATTTGTGTATTGGTAAGAATCATCAAAAACGAAGGTTTCAAGCTTTTTATGTCGTCTGCTAGTTTTAAGAGATTACTCGCTGCCTTATCAACTTCATTCTCTCCCATTTTAACTTCAATTGCGGCCCATCTACCATCAGATAGTTCAATGATTAAATCTATTTCCAAACCTGATGAATCATTATAGTGATAAACTTCGCCGCCTAATGTGTTTGCATATATTCTTATATCTCTTGTGCAAATTGATTCAAAGAAAAAACCAAAAGTTTCAAAATCAATTTTAAGCTTTTCTACCGTAAGACCTAATGCTGCAACTGCAATACTAGGATCAATAAATTGTTTCTTATTTGATGTTCTAATTCTTTTTGAACTTCTTATATTTGGTAACCAAGCCTTAACATTTTCAACAATGTATAGTCGTTCTAATGTGTTTAAATATGTATTAAATGTTTTAATATCTAAAGTGTTTTCCTCATTATTTTGATCTTTATAAATTGTTTTGTCGGTTGCCAAAGTAGAAATATTTCTGGCGTAACTTCTTACAAACTGCAGAAATTTTTCTTTATCTTTCTTAACTCCGTCTACTTCATCAATATCACGTGCAATCATACTTGAAAGCAAATCCTTAGGAATTGCAAGCTGTGCACTAAGTGGTAAATCCAAACTACCTGGCCAACCACCACGACAAATATATGTCGCAATATCATTTATTGTGACATCTGATTTATATGGCATAATTTTATTCCCATCAAATAATGATTTTAAAGATATTAGACCTTTAGAATCACCACTTTCAAATAAACTCATAGGACGCATAATAACAGAATTGATTCTACCAGTTCCTGTATGCGAAGTAATTATATTTTGCTTTTTAGTGGATCCTGTTAGAAGATATGCGCCAAAATAATTGTTATCGTCAATATCCAATCTAATAAAATCCCAAATTTCAGGAACTTCTTGCCACTCATCAAACAAAATTGGTTTCTCACCCGATAACACTTCTTCCTTAGATATAGTTGCTAAGGTTTGATATTGTTTTTTAACAATTGGATTTTGTAGCTTTATAATTGTTTTTGAATATATTGAAGCTGTTGTTGATTTACCCGCCCATTTTGGTCCTTCTATATATACTGCACCACTATATGTGAGTTTATTTTCAATTTCTATTTCTATTAGACGTTTCCTATAGTTTTTAACATTCATTTTAACACCTTCACAAACATATCATAGCACATGTTCCATAAAATGCAACATTACCATTCCACATATTGCAATATTACTATTCCATATATTGCAATATTGCTATTCCACATTTGTACTTGTCGGACTAGATGTCGAACTAATATAACATAACACGCATCACAGCGCCTTTTAATTAAGATATTACTATAACTTCAAAAGATTAAATTATACTTAACTTTCAGTCTGTTTTTTATTAAAGATGGTACACTATCCTATAGTAATCATGCGAATTGCAAAGTAATCGTAAAATTGTAGTTGAGTTTTGGCAAAAAGCCTTTAAATAATCATTATAAACTTAAGCTTTTACGATTGTTATAAATTAGTGATAGATGGAATATAGGAATTTCGCCCTTTATCCCAAATAAAAAAGGCCTGACAATATGTATCAAACCTACTCTTTCAATTTGGAGCTGTTACCAGGATTCAAACCTGGGATCTCGTCCTTACCAAGAAAGCGCCCTGTCCATCATTTTAAGGCCGTAAACCCTGATTTTACTGGGTTTTTCATTTTATGTCTGACCCAAAATCTACATTTGATCCAAAAGTTGACCCAAACGAGGATGAGCTGGGATGAAGCAGGGCGGTACGGATGCTCCAGATGAACAAAAATCTATAAAACTCTTGCTATGATATTTTGTTTGCACTTTTTGTGCTATTCTGTTTGTGCTTTTTGAGATTTTCAACTTGACACTTATATTACTACAAGCTCACTTCTGGCGGATAGGAGATTTTGCCCTTTCTGCCAGTTTAAGCGTAATTATTTTGTTGTTGGCTTTTATAAGTGAGTAAATCAAAAATTCTAATTCTCTACTTTTGGAAACACTTTATATATTATATAACCACTCAGCAATATCGAAAACTTCTATTCCTTCATGAATATACATATCATGTCTTGTTCTCGCAATAACAATTTTAGGATATGCATCTTTAATCATTAACAAAGGAGCAATTTCTCTAGCAAAAGTATTAGCATCTGAAATATTATCAGCTACTTGAATATATAGTTTTTCATTTCTTTTCATTGCAACAAAATCTATTTCTTTTTGGTATAGATTACCGACATACAAATCATATCCTCGTCTTAATAATTCAATTGCAACAATATTTTCATAAACTCTACCAAAATCCAATTCTTTTTTTCCTAATGTTGCATATCGAAATGAATGATCGCACAAATAATATTTGCTAGATGAACGAAGGTATCTTTTTCCCCTAATGTCATATCTTTTAACCTCATAAAAAGCAAAGGCATTGCATAAATATTTAATATATGAAGCAATGGTTTTGTCGTTAACATTCATACTATTAGATGTTAATGTCGCGGCAATATTTCTTATTGATGTTATATTAGAAATATTACTCATAAGAAAACTTGATAGATACTCAATTAATATTTTATTTCTAATCTTATATTTTTTAATAATATCTCTAATAATTAATGTTGAAAAAATATCTTTTAGATATTTACCTTTATCTTCTTCTTCCTTATAAAGATAAGAACCTGCCATTCCACCAATATAAAAATAATCCTCAAATGCTTTTTGTATGTCTCCTTCAGCAAAATATTGCAGATATTCAAAAAATGAAAATGGATAAATGTCAATTTCAAATGTTCTTCCTGTAAAAAGTGTAGCTAGATCACTACTTAACAAAAAGGCATTGGAACCTGTAATATATATATCATATTTTTCACTAGCATGCATACTATTAATTGCTTTCTCAAAACCCTGACACATTTGAACTTCATCAATCATCACAAAATTGTTATATTCACGTTTATATTGACTCTCAATATATTCTTCTAATGATTTATCATTTAATAAATTATCAAATTTGCTTAAACTAAAATTAATATGAATTATATTATTATTAGAACTTCCTTTATTTAAGTAAGTTATTAATGATTCTAATAATTTAGATTTTCCACTTCGCCTTACTCCTGTAATTACTTTAATGTCTGGTGTTCCTATGACATTAATTAAACGGTCAAGATATAAATCTCTTTTAATAAGTTTCATTTTTTATCACCCATTACAGTATATTATATGTTTGCATATTTCGCAATATTAAATAAAAGTTGGTTTTGCGAAATATGATTACATTATGATTCTTTTATATTGTATTTCATATTGATTATTTCATAGGACATAACTAAATCGTGCAAATACGCAACTTGTGCACTTTCACCACAGATTGACGGCATCCCATTATACTAAAAAAGGCCTGGCACTATGTATCAAACCTATTCTTTCAATTTGTGTTTGGTTACCTATTTTGATACACCAGCGCACCCCTGGTGTTTTTTATGCACCCTTAGATTTTATAGCTTTGTTAAGCTTTTTGTATCAGAATTTGTTCTACCAATTACCATATACTTTTTATTTATCAAATATATCTAATCGTTTTTATACTTTTCCTTAAGTGTTGAATCATACCAAATTGGAATATTAATGCTAAAACCTTTATACCATTCATAAACTTTATCAGCAACTTCTAATGCAATTTTAACTTCCTCATCCCCAAAAGTTATCGCCCATGGTATGTGCCCAATACAAGATTCTGCAGCGTATAGGGCAAGTGTTTTAAAAAATTCCTCTGGTACATTGTTATCGTAGTACCCATCAATTAATCCCGTTTCAAAAACACTTGATTTGTTAACAGTCCAAACGAAGGGCTTAAAATCATCTAACGGATCAGCGACATCCATTTTATCAAAATCAATAATTCCAAGTTTCAAATCATTTGTAATCACCATATTACCAATATGATAATCACCGTGCTGAAATTTCATAGTATTGTTTTGGGCAATATGCATGTGTTCCAAAACATAATCTATAAATATATCTAAATGGTTATGTTTAATTTTCGCCTCTTTGGCTGCTTGAATTTTTCTTGGAATTTTATTTTGATAAACTTTTTGCCATGTTATATTAGTTATTATGGGAATTTCATGAAGTCGTTTAAGTATTTTACCGGCTTCATTACCTAATTCATATTGTGTTTTTTCATCCAGCGTTGGCAATATATCTTCTGCATCTTGTCCTTCTATCCAGCTTAATAGCATATAAACTCGACCATCATCAAATTTACCAAATTCGTAAGGTATTGGAGTATTGTAGCCCAATTTGTTTACTTCTTTTAAAAGTTTAAAATGTTCTAACTTTTTATCATATGCTGAATTTTCAGATATTCTAAGTAAAAATTTTCGTTTCTCTATATCTTCAACATAATATTTAACATCTTTTGACCAACCCTTAGTTTAAGGCTCTATTTTTATCCATCTTTTTGTTTTTATCATTCCTTTTAGGTTCACTATATTCTATTCTCTTTAAAACAATTGTTTATAGTCAATTAATTTTATTCTATTTTAGGATTTTCCAATAACCCGTTTTATTTGAACCAACACGTTCTATTTTATTCAATTTGATTAGTTCATTAATAATAGTAGTAACTGTTCTTTCTTTCCTTTTTATTATTGAACATGCTATTTCTTTGTTTTCAAGTATGCCATTATTAGAATTCATATAATTTAGTAGTTCAATTGCTTGTAATGACATAGTAACGTCGTTAGTTTTAGAATCCCTATGTCTCTTAAACATAAAAGAAAAACCAAATGGATATTTTTGGTAATCCCACTCCACATTTGCTTCTTTACAGTATTTATCCATTCTTTTTAATCCTCTACCAAGAGTCTCAATATCAAACGCTTTAAACACTATGCCTTGAATTACCTTGTGCTTTGTTTTTGATGGAATCGTATTCTCTATATAATCATTTGGGGTATAATCTCCAAATATGCCCGGATTATATATCTCTATTTTTGTTGGATCAACTGTTATTTGATGTTCGGTATCACTAATATAATCGCAATGTACTAATGAGTTGATTATAATTTCTCTTAAAGCAACTATAGGTATTTCTGGAATATCTTTCCTTTGAATATCTTTGATTTCAGATTTCCAATTCATTTTTTGACTGGCGTAATTAATTACAAGGTCAACTAAATTGAATATATTCCCCTCAAATCTTTTTAAATCTATAGGATCTAATCTTTCTTTTGTGGGATATTCAACAGCTTTATATACTAATGGTTTACTACTAGAAAACAAATAATACCCAGCATTGGTAAGTTTTCCATCAACCATTAGTTTTAATTGCGTTAATAACTCCTCGGAAGTGTGTTCATATTTATTCATCCTACCCATAGCAACAGATTGACGATAAAATTTATCTAAGGCTTCTTCATCAACATGTTCAACCCCATACTTTGTAATCTCATTTTCCCATTTATTATTATATTCATGACTTTCCTTTATTAATTCTCTTAGAACAAGCGGATCTACTAGTAAGTTTTGTTGTTCTACACGAATATAAAAAGCGCCTTTATAAGCATAAGGTTTATTTGTTCCTTTAAAAGAAACTAATATTACTTCTTTATCATCAAATGTTTCTTTTGTTACAATTGGATAAATAGAGGGTTTTATAGAATCTTTAATTCTATCAGTCAAAACTGAAAGAGTATCTTTTCCAATTTGTTGACCAATGACATCACCATTATCTTTTACACCAAAATAGACAGTACCATAGCCCGTCTTATTTAACATAGTTACAATAGCTTTGCAAGCTTTATCAAACTCAGTAGTAGACTCTTTAAATTCGACTGTTTCATTTTCTCTTCCCAAATTCAAATATATTACATCATAATTGCGCGATATTTGCAGGATAATTGCGTGATAAAGTTTTTCATTTAAATCCTATAAAGTAAACAGTAGCATAACCGATTGCATAATAATTGCTTAATAATTGCACTATAAATACAAGTGTTCATAGTTACTTAAAAATAGTGTTATTCATATATCAAAATAATTAAAAGCTTGGTAAACGCAAAATAACAGCATCTTAATCGAAGGCACAAAAACACCAAAAATTAATACAGGAAATTATAGAAATCAATAACTAGAGATATCAATCAATTATAATATTTATAGTTTTTTTTCATATTAAAGTGATTTTTTAGGTAATCGTTAAATTGTAGGGTAATCGTTAAATTGTAGTTATGTTTTGGCAAAAAGCCTCTAAATAATCATTATAAACTTACGCATCTATTATTACTATTAATAGGTGGCAGATGGAATATAGGGGTTTTCGCCCTTTATTCCAAATAAAAAAGGCCTGATACGATTGTATCAAACCTATTCTTTCAATATGGAGCTGTTACCGGGATTCGAACCCGGGACCTCGTCCTTACCAAGGACGTGCTCTGCCGCCTGAGCCATAACAGCGTCTTTGCTATTATACCATAGGGATATTATTGATTTCAATGCTCATCTTCCAAAACTTTCCTTACCTTCCTTTTAATCCTTTGTATGGTATTATCAATGGATTTTAGGTCTTTTTTAAGGTTATCTGCCATATATTGATTGCTATAGCCTTCTATAAGCATTTTAAAAACCGACCTTTCTAAAGGGCTTAAAATACCACTTATGGAGTTTTTTCTGGTATCTAGACTTTCTCTTTGGGTAATAATTATTTCTGGATTATATTGGTCATCAGATATCTTTTCTGATATTTCCATATCCTCTTCTTCATATTCTCTTTTGTAAATGGAAATATATTCATTTAAGAGTTTATGCTTGTATCTATTAGCCCCTTTAATAGCTGATATCATTTGTCTACTTATGCAAATGTTTGCATAAGTATCAAAGGAAGCTTCTTTGTTTTGGTCAAAACTCATTACAGCTTTAAAAAGGCCAATCATTCCTTCTTGCAATAAGTCATCTCTGTCTGCACCAATTAAAAAAAGGCCATTGGCATTTTTCCTCACCAAGCCAGTATACCTTTGCATGAGCAAATCCATTGCTTCTTCATTTCCTTTTTTGGCTTGGTCTAAAAGATTATGCAGTTCATTCATTTTGATTTTTAATCCTCAAAAGTTTTCTTTTTTCTTCCTTGGTCAAATGATCCATTATGAAGTTGGTATCTTTTGTAATTCCCTCTAGACTTTGTCTTGCCTTAAAGATACTAGCCTTTAGCTCCCTAGCTGTCATTCTTAAGGCTCCTTTTTGAAAGACAGTTTTTTGCTCTAAATAGTCGTTGGTTACTACAGTAATTTTATTGGAAAACCCATAGTTAGCCACATATCTTTCTATCAAGGTATCAGCGGTCTGATTCTCCTTTGTAAAAAGACAAACTATACCATCATGACTAATAATGGAGCCTTTTCCTTCTGGCACAAGATGAGCGTCAAATATAACTACGATATTATAGCCGGTATAGCCTTGGTAGTCAGATAAAACATCACACAAGATTTTCCTATTATCTTCTAGTGGATTGGTATGGTCGAAAATATCCTTCCATGCATTTATTATATTGTATCCATCTACAATTAAATAATCCATTACCCTTTTAAGTCTCTTTGCTTTAGTGCCTCAAACATTACAATAGCTGCAGCACAAGAAGCATTCAAACTGGTCATATCTCCTTTTAGAGGTATCTTAACTGAAAAGTCACATTTTTGTGCTGTAAGTCTACTCATTCCTCTTCCTTCAGACCCTATTACCAAGGCTAAAGGTCCTAAGAGGTTTGCATCATAATATATGGTGTCTGTATCCATATCTGTTCCACAAATCCAAACTCCTTCATTTTTCAGGTAATCAATGGTGTCATTTAGGTTGGTAACTCTTGCTACCTTTATGTGCAAAAGAGCCCCTGCACTAGCCTTTACTGCTGTAGGGGTTACTGGAGCTGCCTTATGAAGGGGAATTACTATACCCTGACATCCCGCTGCCTCAGCACTTCTAGCAATAGCTCCTAGGTTATGAACATCTTCAATATGATCTAGTATGATAATAAAGGGGTCTTGGTTTTTATCTTTGGCATCTTGCAAGATGTCTTCAACAGATACAAACTCAATGGGAGAAATATAGGCTATGACCCCTTGGTGAGAAGACATAATGGAATCTAACTTTGCATTTGATGTCCTTTTTATGGGGATACCTTTTTGTTTGGCATTTGCAATTATTTTTACAATTGAGCCTTCCTTGTCCCCTTCACCTATGAGGATTCTACTAATTAGTAAATCCTTACGAAGGGCCTCCATTACTGGATTTCTTCCTGCTATTACAGTTAAATCTTTTTCCATTATAGGTCCAACATGATATCCAAAAGATAATCAAGCCTTTCATGTTCTTTGTTTACATAGAGATAGCCTATTAGCACCTCTAAAGCAGTGGCATATGAATAATCTGCTCCATTGGCATTTTTAGGCTTAGTCTTTATTTTTGCATTTCTTCCCCTTTGAACATAGTTAAGTTCTTTTTCTGTTAAAAGGTCCATTATCTTCATAAGACTTTCCTTTTGACTACTGGCATTTACCAAAGAAACGGTCATCTTATGAAGTTCTATTGGCTTAAAGCAGCCCTTTGTTATGAGGTGTTCTCTGACATAAAGGTCATACACTGCATCACCTACATAGGCCAAACTTAAAACCGGTAGATCTAAAATATCTTTTACTTCTAGGTCTTTAAAAAACATTAAATTTCCTTACTTTCTATAAATTCCATAATATCCTTTTTCATAGAAGATGAAGGCAGCTTTTCATCAAGGGCCTTAAGAATTGCTTCTTTTTTAAAGGGTACTTGATCAAAACTTTCTTCTAGGTCTTTTACAAATTGAAGATCCAAGGCATCGGAATATATTTTACTAGTTATAATTATACCATTTTTAAAGGTAAGGTGAATTTCTACTCCACCCCAAGGAAATCTATTAATCCACTCTAAATCAAAGGTGGGAGCTTGACCATATCTAAAATCCCAAGAAGAATAAAGCTCATATAGTTTATCTATTTCTTGCTTATCTAGGTTATGACTAGCATAGAGGTCTTCTTTATCTTCATCTATTATATTGGCAGGTCCTAGCCTATCTACAAAGGCTTCAACCAAAGCTTTTTTAAAATCCTCTACGCTTAAGTCTTGTTTGTATTCTTTTAAGTTTACAACCCTACTTTGAACACTTTTTACCCCTTTAGCCTGCATTTTCTCCTTGCTGACCTGAAGGTATCTTCCCAATTTTTTCTTATCAACATCAATCAATACTGTGCCATGATGAAGGGCTCTTTCCTTCTTAAAAGCAAAGGCATTTCCTGAAAACTTCCCTTCATTTGTTACAATGTCATTTCTTCCGTTTACAAAGGCCTCAATGTTAAACTTGGCTGCTGCTTCAATTATTATTTCTGCTTGTTCTTTAAAGTCTTGATTAGCCCTTGGCATAATAAAAGAAAAATTTAGGTTCCCCAAATCATGAAAGACTGCTCCACCACCGGTGGATCGTCTTGCAAGTTTGCCCCCTTCTTCTTCCAAAAGATTTGTTCTACACTCTCTCCAAGGATTTTGATTTTTTCCTATTACCACTGTGTTTTGATTTTGCCATAAAAAAAGTATGTGCTCATAAGACATAAGATTGTTTAATAAATACTCTTCAAAGGCTAAATTAAACCAAGGATTTTTACTTTTATTTATAACTATAAGGTTTTTCATTTTATTTCTCGTTATCTAAATCATTTTTTTGATTATCTTGTTTAAATCAATTTATTCATCTTCTATTTTTTCTTAAAAGATAACTTATTTTCATTCTTGTTTATCAATCTTTTTATATTACCTCTGTGCATATATATGGTTAAAACCATTAAAAAGACAAGTGATAGTACAAAAAAGAGGTCATGTTTAAATATTATTGCTAGTATTGGAGCCATGGTTACTCCAATAATGGATCCTAAGGATACATATCTAGTTAAGGCTACTATTGTTACAAATATGGCCAAACAAATTAGTGCAATTTTCCAATCTGTCATTAAAAGTACTGAAAAAGATATGAGTATACCTTTTCCGCCTTTAAAGTTAAAAAAGACTGGAAAGATATGACCAAGAACCGTTAATACTCCACCAACTAAAGCACCGTGAACACTTCCTTTTATTAAAAGATAGCCTAGGCCAGCAGATAAAACTCCTTTTAACATGTCAAAGACAAAAACCATTATAGCTGCATTTTTCCCTAAGACTCTTAAGACATTGGTTAGCCCTGCATTTTTACTGCCTTCTTGCTTTATATCTTTTTTATAGAGTTTTCCAACTAATATGGCTGAATTTAAAGACCCAATGATGTAGCCAAAAAGACCAATGATTATGTAAAATAGGGGGGTCATCTATTTTTCTCTCTTTCTCTAAGTATGAAATGGATAGGAGTTCCTTCAAAGTCAAAGGCCTCTCTTAAGGAGTTTAAAATGTATCTTTCGTAGGAAAAATGCATTAAAGTTCTGTCGTTAATAAAGAGAACAAAGGTGGGTGGTTGAGTTGAGGTTTGAGTCATATAATATATTCTCAGCATTCTACCCTTGTCTGAAGGTGGTTGAACAGATAATACAGCCTCATTTAAGATATCATTCAAGACTCCTGTTGGGATTCTTCTCATAGAGTTTTCATACACTCTATTTATTAGGGGGAAAAGATTTTGCAATCTTTTTCCTGTTAAAGAAGAAATACTTATAACCGGTGCATATAGCATAAAAGGTAATTCTAGTCGAACTGAATCCACATGTTGATTATAGGTCTTGGTATCCTTTTCCACTAAATCCCATTTATTAAGGGCAACTATAATTGCTTTTCCCTGGTCATGGGCATAGCCTGCAATTTTTGAATCCTGCTCAGAAATTCCCTCTTTAGCATCCACCATTAAAATACAGACGTCTGATCTGTCTATAGCTGAAAAAGATCTAATAACACTGTACTTTTCTATATCTGAAAAGATTTTTGAGCTTCTCCTAATACCTGCTGTATCTATAAAGGTGTATCCTCTTTCTTCAAACTGCACAAAGGCGTCTAGAGCATCTCTAGTGGTACCAGCTACAGAACTAACTATGGCCCTATCTTCTCCTGTTAGTTTGTTTAAAAGCAAGGATTTACCAGAGTTGGGTTTTCCGATAATTGCTACATTAATATTATTTAATATTTTTTCTTCTTCTTTTTCTTCAGGGAAATGCTCATAGACCTTATCTAAAAGCTCCCCTATTCCTAAACCATGAATAGCTGATACAGGAAATATATCAGGCAAGCCTAGGTTGTAAAATTCATAAAGCTCTAAAGGAGGGTCTCCAGGTTGGTCTACCTTGTTAACAGCCACCACCACTGGTTTTCCTGCCTTATGTAAAAGGGCTGCTACATCCATGTCTCCTGCAGTTACCCCAGACTTTATATCGGTCATTAATATAATTACATCTGCCATATCAATGGCAACCTCAGCCTGTTTTTTCATGTGAGTAAATATGTGGTCACTGGACTTATCTTCAATACCACCTGTATCTACCAGTATGAAGTCTCTATCTCTCCATTCACACTCTTGATATATTCTATCTCTTGTAACCCCTGGGGTATCTTGGACAATAGAAATTCTCTTTCCAATTAGAAAATTGAAAAAAGCTGATTTGCCCACATTTGGCCTTCCTATTATTGCTACAATTGATTTGGTCAATTTACTAACAATCCTTCCTGTAAACTGGATAAATAATAACATATTGATAGGCCTTAAACAACTTAAACCTAACTTGTCCTTTTAGCCTATAAGAGCTTTTACCAGCTCTTCACCTTGATTTTGAATCTTTTTAATTGGAGTTTTTAATTGCTTTTGCAGATCTTTTAAGGTCATATCATCCAAGAAGATATCTTGGTCACTTTTGAACATGGTTTGAGAGACTAATAACAATTCTCCTAAATCCTTTTCTTCTAGTCCTTTTACAAGATCCTGGCCTGTCAAAAGACCGGTTACAGTTATGGTATCTCCAAAAAATTCATTTCTTATTTTATGTACAAAAATCTCCAGATTAGGAGCCTTTTCTTTTATCCTGTCTGTAATCTCTTTAATATATTTATAGGCTAGATAGCCTGTAGCTATGCTAACCTTTCCTTTTCTTTTAGCTACTTTTCTTGCTTTTTTGGGGTCTTTAAGAGCTGTGGCTAAGTAGTTATAGGCGCTTTGCATAAAGTTGGTCATAAGACCAACACCATTTTCTATTTGGAAAAAGTCATCATAAAAGGAAAAATCAGGAAGTTCAACATTTCCTTTGATATAAAATTCGTCTGAGGCGTATATGAAATTATAGCCAATTTCTTTTTTTATATAATCTTGCTTGTTACTAACTTGCTTAATAATATCTTTACAGTCTGAAGAAGTAAAAGAATCTAGAGGATGAAGACCTTTTCTATACTTGGTAATTCCAACAGGTACCACCGATACACTTTTTACAGATGGATAAAAGCCATAAAGGTCATCTATTGTTTTATCTAAGTTTTCCTTGTCATTTACATCCTTACATAAAACTATTTGACAATTCATCTCAATGCCAGCTTTAGCTAGTATTTGCATTTTTTCTAAGAGGTCTCCAGCAAATCTATTACTTAGCATTTTACATCTTAAATCCATATCTGTAGTATGAACTGAAATGTTTACAGGAGATAAGTGCATATCAGCTATTCTTATAACATCCTCTTTAGACATGTTAGTTAGGGTCACATAATTTCCTGTTAAAAAAGATAGTCTAGCATCATCATCTTTGAAATAGAGGCTATCTCTCATACCTACTGGCAATTGGTCAATAAAGCAAAAGATACACTTGTTATGGCAGGATTTTTCGTCATCTATAAGTTCTTTTTCAAAAACTAGACCAAGGTCTTCATCTGGATCTTTTTTTATTTCTATAATAACAAGTTCTTCATTTTGACACCTTAATATTTCAAGTTCAATTTCAGGTGAAGATATCAGGTATTGATAATCAAAAATATCTTTTATATCCCTACCATTTATAGACAGTAAAAAATCGCCGGCTTTTATTCCGGCTTTTTTTGCTAAACTCTTATTCAATACTTGCTTAATATAAATTGCCTTATTTTTCACTTAGTATAAAAGGCTAATTCAAAGCCCTAATTTTATTCTTTTTCTATTTTTATGACTTCTTTTCCATCATAATAACCGCACTCTTTGCAAACTCTGTGCTGTAGCTTAAGGGTATTACATTGAGAACATCTAACTAAATTAGGTATTTCAAGCTTATAGAAAGTCCTTCTTTTACGTCTTCTTTGCTTTGAAGATTTACGCTTTGGTACTGCCATTTTACACCTCCTGTAATATTTACATCAGTCTTTAAAAAAGTCTTTTAAAGCTGAAAAACTATTTCTTTTTTTTACCTCTTCTGCCTCACAATCACATTCTTTTAAGTTCAAATCCTGACCACACTGGATACATAGTCCCTTGCAATCGGTTTTGCAGAGCAATCTGTCTGAGACATTTAGGTAGAGTGTATCTATTATAGCTTGGCTCAAATCTAAAATGTGGCCCTTGTAATAATAAATATCACTTTCTTCAGATATATGTTCTTTAGGTTCAAAGTCTTCTTCTATGTCAATCTCAAAGGCTTGCTCTGTCTTTTTTAAGCACCTATAGCACTGACCTTTAAGACTTCCACTTATCTTTCCCCATAAAGACACTGTTGCTTGGTTGCTGACCAATTCTCCTTCAACAATTATATCATCGGACAAATTAGTCATCCCAATCCCTTCTCCAACATCCTCTTTTTTCAAGACAATTTTGAAGGGTTTTACTATATCTTCGTTATTAATAATGTCGGATATGTCAATCTTCATTTTATCACTTAAAAAAACCGACAAAAACAATTATATTTGCCTTACCTTTTAAAGTCAAGAAGAAAATTTAAGCTCCTATTTAACGTCCAAGAAGGCTCTTACATTGTCTTGCAATTTCCAACTCTTCATTTGCAGGGATAATAAAAATGTTTACATTTGATTTATCTCTACTTATGTCGGTTTCTCCCTTAGCCTTATTATTTTTTCTCTTATCTAGCTTTATGCCAAATATGTCTAGATTCTCTGTAATTAGCTCTCTAATGTAAGCATTGTTCTCTCCTACACCAGCAGTAAAGACTAGGGCATCTATTCCACCCATTATCCCTACATATTCACAAATATATTTTTTAACCCTATAGGCAAAGATTTGTAAAGCCAACAAAGCCCTTTTATTTCCTTGTTCTTTTGCCACTAAAAGATCCCTAAAATCACTACTTACTCCTGAAACTCCCAATAGTCCTGATTGTTTGTTTAGATAATCATTTACTTCTTCTACAGTCATTCTCTTTTTTTCCATGATATAAGAGATGATAGAAGGGTCTATTGTTCCGCTTCTTGTTCCCATAGCTAAACCTGCCAAGGGGGTAAAGCCCATGGAGGTATCCACAGATAAGCCCTTATCTATGGCACATATAGAAGCACCACTTCCTAAATGGCAAGAAACAATCTTAATTTTATCTAGGGGTTTTCCTGATATTTCTGCAGCTCTTTTAGCTACAAATTTATGGTTGGTTCCATGGAAGCCATATTTACGTACCCCATATTTTTCATACATTTCATAGGGTATTGCATACATATAGGCAAAATCAGGTATGGTCTGATGAAAAGCTGTATCAAAGACCGCTATCATAGGAGTGTCTTTAAATATCTCTTTACAAACTCTAATTCCTAATAGGCCTGCTGGATTATGCAAGGGCGCCAAGTCCACACACTCTTCAATGGTCTTCACAACCTCATCATCTATGAGAACTGGTTTACTAAACTTTTCTCCACCATGGACAATTCTGTGGCCAATTGCTTCAATTTCATCAATATTCTTTACAACTCCATATTCTGGAGAAATAAGTGCATCAATAACAATATTAAATGCATAAGAATGGTCACGAATATTTAATTCATTTACAAAAGACTTATTATCATGATTAGAATACGAGTGTATTCCTTGAGCTAAGCCTATTCTTTCACATATCCCTTTTGCAAGTACTTTTTCATCATCAGTATTTATTAACTGATACTTTAATGAAGAACTCCCTGTGTTTATAATTAGGACCTTCATACCTCCACCTCCTCCTTGCAGTCTTACTTATACGTTTTGAGCTTGAACAGCAGTTATGGCTATAACACCTACTATATCGTCTGCTGAGCAACCTCTTGAGAGGTCATTAACAGGTTTTGCAATTCCTTGCAAAAGAGGTCCATAAGCTTCTGCTTTAGCTAAGCGTTCGGTTAATTTATAGGCAATATTTCCTGAATTTAGGTCTGGAAAAATTAGAACATTGGCTTTACCTGCAACCTTACTTCCTGGTGCCTTGGTTTGACCTATACTTGATACAATAGCAGCATCTACTTGAAGTTCTCCATCTAGGGCCAACTCAGGTGCCTTCTCTTTGGCTAGTCTTGTAGCTTCAACTACTTTTTCGGTTAGCACTGAACTAGCACTCTTGTAGGTTGAATAACTTAGCATAGCAACTACTGGTTCTTTTTCCACTAAAACTTCAAAGGATTTGGCTGTTGAAATAGCGATTTCAGATAATTGTTCAGCATCAGGATTTTCCACTAAGCCTGAATCTCCATAGGCAAAAACTCCATTTTCCCCATATTCACAATCAGGTACACACATTATGAAAAAGGCACTTACAAGTTTTGTTCCCTTGGCAGTTTTTAAAATCTGCAAGGCAGGTCTTAAGGTATCAGCTGTTGAGTAAACAGCCCCTGCAACCATTCCATGGGCATCTTCCATTTTTACCATCATAACTGCAAAATACACAGGATCTTTTAAAAGCTCATAAGCTTTTTCCATGGTAACACCCTTGTGTTGTCTAAGTTCATAAAGGGTTTTTGCATATTGGTCCATTTTGTCAAATTCAGAGATATCTAGAATTATATCTTCTGGGATATTTAAGCCTTGAGATTTTTCCAAAATCTCTTTTTTGTTACCCAAAAGTATAAGGTTGGCTATACCTTCTTTTAGCACCTTTGATGCTGCTTCTAGTGTTCTCATGTCTTGTGTTTCTGGTAATACGATAGTTTTCTTTTCAGCCTTAGCTCTTTTAATTGTTTTTTCTAGAAATGTCATTTTCCCATCCTTATTTATTAATTAACTCATTCATTATAGTCTTTTTTATAATAATTTTCAAGATAT
Source organism: uncultured Clostridiaceae bacterium (assembly GCA_964563155.1). GTDB lineage: Bacteria > Bacillota > Clostridia > DUPQ01 > DUPQ01 > DUPQ01. The sequence continues at coordinate 122,763 of CAZLVL010000003.1, forward strand.
GTTAAAACCCTCAAAATGAGGGTTTTTTAAAATTCTTATCTATTAATTACGGTTTGTCTCAAGAGTTTTTCATCTTTTTATCATTTATTATATCGCTACTAAAGCTTTAAGATAAACCCATGAATGCTCTTAGTGAGTTGTAGTATAGCCTTGATACATTTCTTGGAAAGGTCTATACAGAGCAACTGCATACTTAGGCATTTTTTTGTATTCAGCCATTTTTAACTCATAGTCTGAACTGGCAATTAAGTTAAAGACCCTATCTTTCACATCATCAAAATCGGTTCTATCAACTATCTTAATTACGAAATAGCCTAAATCTGTTTTAATAAGTTCTACATCTCCAATTTTTGCATTAAAGGCCCAATCGGAAATTTCAGCTATCCTTATTTCGCTTTTAGAAAAAGATATTTCTCCAGGTCTTTCTTCTTGGTCTTCATCATCTTCATCTATAGTGTCTTCTTTTACTAAAACATCATCTACATCAAGATCTTCATCTTCTGCAAACTCATCGCTATATTCTTTAGCTAGCTCATAAATATCTTTTCCTTCTAAAGCCAGTTGATATACTTTTTCAGCTTCTCTTTTAGCTGCTTCAATAACATCATCTGCTAAAGGCTTTAGGTCATCCCCAAGGGTACGCTTAATTACATTTACTACTGTAATTCTGTCAATTTCATCTCTTGTTTTGTAACCTTGAGAATCTTCAGATTCATAATATGCTCTAGCCCTATCTTCTGTAACATTATCTAGATACTCTTCTTCTAAGTGCACTATGTATTGTTGGGCAGTTAAAGAGTCTTTAATAACCTTTTGCATTGTTTTTAAATTAGAACCATAATATTGTGTGGCAAATTGTTCCAAGGTAAACCCTTCTTCATCAGCCAGTCTTTTCAAACTTTGCATTTGGATATTATAGTTTTCATTTAATTCTTCTTCATCAATTTTAAAGCCTGTTTCTTTTATTAGCTCATGGATTATGAAGTTTTCTTGAATTCCAGATACAACCTGGTCCAAAAGCAATTGACCAAAAGATCTATTGTTGTCGTAGGCAGACTTCAAAAAGCTCATTACTCCATCTTGACTACTAATATCAAAACCAAGGGCAGCAATATTGTCCATATTGTTGTTCATAAAGATGTTGTATTGTAGATTGGTGTGATAAAGGAATTCTTTTTCTTCAATTCTCTTGTTTCCAACCTTTACATAGTTTTTGGGTATTAATGCTGTTATTAGAAAATAGAAGGCTGAAATAGCAATTATTATTCCAAGAACTAGGAAGCTATACCTTATGACCTTCTCTTCTTTTGAAATATCTGCTTTCTTATCTTGGGCAGTTTTCTTTTTTTCACCCTTTACGGCTACCATGTGTTGTCTCCTTTTGTATGATAAATATATAAATTCTCTTCACAAATAAAGATTTTACAATATTTAGATGGTAATTATCAAGTCTTATTTTATATCAAGACCCTTTGCTTGCTCTTTTGCAACTATTTCATATGTCTTTTTAAGTATCTCAATTATTTGGTCTAAAATCTCTGTGCCTTTTTTCGTACTAAGTACCTCAATTTTAATCATTTCCCTTGATTTTAAGGTGTGTTTTTCTCCTAAATCATCTAAGGTTTGTAAAAGGTCATTAAGTCTTTCAAGCCTTTCAGATTTAAAGGTCAGATAAAAGCCCTTTTCAATTTGGCCTATTTCATCAATACCCAATTTGGATGCCAAATTTTTTGCATAAGCAATATCTAAAATGTTTAAAACTTCTTGAGGTGGTTCCCCAAAACGATCTATCAGCTCATCTATAATATCATATTTTTCTTGCTTACTCTCTACCAAAGAAATTCTCTTATAAATTTTTAATCTAGTTAGGTTATTAACTATGTAATCTTGATCTATAAAGGCACTGATGTTTAAGTCAACCAAGGCCTCACTAATACTATCTTTAGGTTTTTCTCCTCTTACTTGAGCTATAGCTTGAGAGAGGATTCTAACAAACATCTCATAGCCAACCCCTTGCATAAAGCCAGATTGAGCAGCCCCCAAAAGGTCTCCCCCTCCCCTTATTTCCAAATCCTTCATAGCAATTTTTAAACCAGACCCAAAGTCGGTAAACTCTTTTATAGTATCTAATCTCTTTTGGGCATCTTCATTAATTTGCTTGTCCTTTTTGTAGGTTAGATAAGCATATGAAGACCTATCAGAACGACCAACTCTACCTTTAATTTGATAAAGTTGAGCTAAACCCAACCTATCTGCATCCTCAACAATTAAAGTGTTGGCATTGGGGATATCTATACCTGCCTCAATTATGGTGGTACATAAGAGCAAATCATATTCTCTATTTAAAAACTTAATAATATTCTCTTCAAATTCCTTTTTAGCCATTTGTCCATGGGCCATTCCTATTGAAAGGGAATCTCCAAATTCTTCTTTAAGAAAGTGAAACTTAGTTTCCATATCTCTAACTCTGTTGTAAAGATAGAAAATTTGACCCTTTCTTGATTTTTCCCTTAATATGACCTGTTTTAAAAACTCACTATCATATTCCATAACAAAGGTTTGAACCGGCAACCTTTTTTCAGGGGGGTCATAAATAGTGCTAACATCTCTTATGCCAGTTAAGGCCATATGCATGGTTCTAGGTATAGGGGTGGCTGAAAGGGTTAAGACATCTATTTGAGGCCTAAGAATCTTAATATTTTCTTTTTGTGCTACTCCAAATCTTTGCTCTTCGTCCACTACCAAAAGACCTAAATTCTTAAACTTTACGTCCTTTCCTAATATTCTATGGGTACCAACTAGAATATCAATTTCTCCCTTTTTAGCCTTATCTATTATGGCATATTGACTCTTAGTGTCCTTTAACCTGCTTAGCATCTCTACCTTTACTGGAAAGTTCTTCATTCTTTCAACAAAGTTCTGATAATGTTGAAGGGCCAACATGGTAGTAGGAGCCAGAAAAGCAACCTGCTTTCCGCCCATAACAGCCTTAAAAGCAGCCCTTAGAGCTACCTCTGTCTTACCATAGCCTACATCCCCACACAAAAGACGGTCCATTACCTTGGAGGACTCCATATCCTCCTTTATTTCTTGGACACTTCTTATTTGATCATTTGTCTCTTCGAATTCAAATTCATTTTCAAAAGATATCTGCCACGCATCATCAGGTGGAAATACAAATCCTTTTATGGAGCTTCTTTGTCCATACAAATCTATTAAATCCTTAGCAATATCCTTTACTGCACTTTTTACCTTATTCTTTTGTCTTTCCCACTCCTTACCCCCTAGGCCATACAATTTAGGCTTGCCTTCTCCAGAGCCTACATACTTTTGAATAAGGTCCATTTTACTTACAGGGACATAGAGCATGTCTTGGTTTTTATACTCTATCTTTATGTAGTCTTTTATTATCTTTTCAATTTCAATCTTCTCAATTCCCTTGTAAATCCCTATACCATGGTACTCATGGACCACATAGTCATCCATTTCAATTTGAGCAAAAAAATCAGAATCTTGAATTTGTCTTTTTCTTTTTCTTTCGATTTTTTGAAAGACCTTACTTATGGATATTGAAACCACATTAGCCTCTTTTGAAAGAAAGCTTTCGTTGTATCCATTTTCAATAATATATGCCCTGCCTGGATAAATTGTATAATCTTGGCCCTCTTGATAGAGACTGACCTCAATACCGCTATCTGTAAAAAGATTATGGACAAAATCACTCTTTTTCTTACTATCTGTAATTAAAAAGACAAAGATTCTTTTTTCCATATAAGAGACTACATCATTCATTAACTGGTCTATATCACCTTTGTATGAAGGTAGCGCTTCAAAATCCATTTTGAGGGTGTTTTTTACTTTTAAGCTGTAATCAGATTCTGTATAGGAAAAAACAAGGTCAATATCAATTAGTGGTAGAAGAGCAAAAATTGAGTCTTGCATGCTACAGGCCTTGGGATGAGTCTTCTTTTTTTCTAAAAGGTTAATGCACAGTTGAGAGTATTCTTTGTATAGCATGGAAGAATTATTAAAAGCCTTTGTGTCATCATGAAGCACAGTTAAAAGCTCTTTATCTAAATAGCTGGCACTTATTTGGGCATCTTCTAGATATGAAAAATACCTATCTCTTAACCTTTCAAATTGACCACTTCTTAGATGATAAAGGTCCTCAGGGTCCTCAATTATACTTTCAAGAATCTTTTCTTCTTTTGAATTAATTAAAAGTTCACTAAAGGGAATTATTTCAATTTCTTTTTGATTTTTTATGGAACGTTGATTATCAATATCAAAAAACCTTATACTATCAATTTCGTCTCCAAAAAAATCTACCCTAATTGGATTGTCCATATTAGGAGAAAAGATATCAATAATACTACCTCTAGAAGAATAATGACCAGGGCTTTCTACCATATCTCTTCTTTCATAGCCTATGTCACTCAACTTTTTTAAGATGTCTTCCATCTCATAGTTTTGCCCTTCTTTTAAGGTAATAACACTTTGCAAAAATCTTTCTTTACTGGTAGTTTTAAGGGTCAAGGCCTCTACAGAGGTTACTATTGCACGAAAATCATTTTTCCCTATTCTGTATAGGGCTTTTAATCTATCTATTCTACTTTGTTTATCAAAGGCATAGGCATCAAAGAGGATTAATTCTCTAGAGGGCAAAAACACTAAATCTTTTTTGTAAAAAGGGAGTAGTTTTTGGTATAAAAAAAGGGCTGATGTATTGGAGTGACTTATGAGTAATAGGTTTTTACCGGTACTTTCTGCTAGAACATAGGATAATAATGGGCATAAAGAAGGACCGGATTCTTTCAAACCCAGGGGGGTATCTTTGTTATATATGCCTTCACTAATAGCTCTTATTTGTGGAAGCGTAGAGAAGGCCTGTATAAAAGGATTCATCCCTTTTTGTCTATTCCTTTCCTTTTTTGCTATTATATTTATTCATGGCTAAATCTAAGCCCTCTTCTAAAATGCATTCTACAGCTTCAACTACATTTTTAATAGAAGAATCTATTATTGCTTTTTCAGATTTGGGAAACTTTCCTAGGACATAGTTAGCAGCATCCATTTCTTGCTTGTTTCCTATTCCCACCCTTATTCTTATAAAGCCATCTTCTTTTAAAACATCCATAATAGATCTTATACCATTGTGAGACCCACCACTTCCCCTGTAGCGAATTCTTATGTCCCCTGTGGGTAAATCCATATCATCATATATTACTATGACATGCTCTAAATTTGGCTTATACCAGTCCACTAGGGCCTTAACGCTAATGCCACTTAGGTTCATATAGGTTCTGGGCTTTGCTAAAATAACCGACTTGCTGCCAATACTACCTTCTCCTAAGCTTGCATGATGTTTGCTCTTATTTATTTTTATGCTGTGCTTTTTGGATAATTGATCAATTACCATAAAACCTATGTTATGTCTTGTGCTTTTATACTTAAGCCCAATATTTCCTAATCCAATAATTATATATTTATCCATTATTTTTTATCCGGTTTCTTTGGAGGCAATTTAAATAAGGCTGACATAGAAGTGTTTTTATGTATGCTGTAAATTGCCTTAGAGATTAAGTTACCTACCTTAACAATTTCAAACTTATCACTCATTTTGTTGTCGGATATGGGAACAGTGTCTAATAGATACATCTTTTTAATATGGGAGTCGTTTATAAGGTCTACTGCATTTTTGGATAAAATTGCATGAGAGACAAAAACAATAACCTCCTTTGCCCCTAAATCCATAAGCATTTTTGATGCTTTTGTAATGGTTCCCGCTGTATCAATAAGGTCATCAATAAGTATAGCTGTCTTTCCTTTAACATCCCCAATTACACTTACCATTTCACACTTATTAGCCTCATCTCTTCTTTTATATATAATAGCTAAATCCAAACCACTTAAGTCCGCCATCTTGCTGGTCCTATTAACAGATCCTGTGTCTGGAGCTACCATTATGAAGTCCTCTTTGCTTTTGCCCTTCATTAGTTTTACTACTATATCTGAAAAAATAATGGAGCCTTCTAGGTGGTCAACAGGTATATCGAAAAAGCCCTGAATCTGTGGCGCATGAAAGTCCATGGTTAGAACCCTGTCCACCCCTGCAACCGTTAAAAGATTAGCTACAAGCTTTGCAGAAATTGGGTCTCTTGCCTTGGCTTTTCTGTCTTGTCTTGCATATCCAAAGTAGGGTATTACAGCTATTACATTGGCACAAGATGATCTTTTTAGAGCATCGGTCATAAGAAGCAACTCCATTAAGTGCTCATTTACCGGAGGACAGGTGGATTGGATAATATAGACATCTGTCCCTCTTACTAAATCATTTATTGTAATCTTAATTTCACCATCAGCAAATCTAGAAACCTGGCTGTTCAACAAAGGAACACCCAAATAGTTTGCTATCTCAAATGCAAGCTTTTGATTTGCATTTCCAGCCATTATTTTCATATCGTTGGTTACTGCCACATCCTTACCCTCTATTTCCCCTTTTATTTTTTTCTTCCTGTTTTTTCTACCCAACCTTCTTTGTTTACCTGATATGACCTAGCAATTGCCAAAGAACCTGATTTAACATCCTCCACAATTTGTGATCCCGCTGCCACATAGACATTAGATTCTAGCTCTACAGGTGCTATTAAGGTTGAATTGCAACCTACAAACACATGATCTCCCACCTTTGTTGTGTGCTTATTTTTACCATCATAGTTTGCAGTTATTACTCCTGCTGAAATATTGGAATTTTTCCCTACTATTGCATCTCCCACATATGAAAGATGGGGTATCTTGGTTCCTTCTTCCACCTTTGCATTTTTTAACTCCACAAAGGTACCAGCTTTTACCTGCTTGGATAAGTCGGTTCCTGGCCTTATATAGGTAAAAGGTCCAATAGTGCACTCTTGTCCAATCTTGCTTTCTTCTACTACTGACTTTAAAACCACCGAGTTAGGACCAATCCATGAATCTCTTATAATACTTTCAGGACCTATAAGGGTGTTTTCTTGAATATAGCTTTCACCCTCTAAATAGGTGTTTGGATATATTACAGCTCCTGGAGCAATTTTAACAGAATAATCAATGTATGTAGAGGCTACAGACATAATTTTCACTTGATTTTCCATATGAGCTACATTTATTTCCATCCTTATATGTTCACAAGCATCGTAATAATTAAGGGAACTATCAATTTTCACATAGTCCACTTTTCCTTTTTTGCTTATAAATTTTTCTATAAAATCCTCACTATAATAGAATAGATCCTCTGGTATACCAAAGCCTTGGTCATCATAATAATATCCTAAACTAACAAGCTTAGTTTCTAGGATTTCATGAACGGTCAGTCCATAGACAAGATTATCTCTGTAATCTTTAAAATATTCTACTTCTTGAATAAAAAATCTCTTATCTTGCATTTTGTTTCCCTGCCTTAATTATACTATATAGCCTTTCTTTTTCCCAGTAAGCAAATTTGTGCAAGCACTTATCTATCTGTTTTTATTAGGGCTTTTTTATCTTTTTCTAAGACTACTGTGCAATATAAATGATTGTACTTGTTTTCTACACTTTCAATTTTACAATCTGTAGAATCTATATGCTTTACCTGATAAGCAAACTCAATTGTTACAGTTTGGTCCTTGTTAGACAAAATGCCTACTTCAACCTGGTCTTGGCTCCATTTTATATCACAAATCAAATCACTTCTTGTTCTTAAACCAAAAATACTACCTACTTGCCAAGCCTTGGGAAGGGCTGGAAGAACTCTTAAAAATCCTGGTCCTGTAAAAAGCAGCATCTCTAATATGGCAGCAGTAAAACCAAAAGTTGCATCTATTTGAAAAGGAGGTTTACTTGATCCCCAATACATGGTTAGACCCTGGTCTCTCCAATCGTTATGATATGTAAAGAGGTTTTGTCCTGTACATGAGCGTAAGATATAGTTTAGACAATCAAAAGCTTTTTCCCCGTCTTCTAATCTTGCATAAATATTAGCCATATGGGCATAAGACCAGCCAGTCTGTTGAGTGAATCCTACTAAAAGTCTCTTGTCCACAGCCTTTTTAATTGCCTCATATATTTTTGGATTGTTCTCTTTTGTCACTTCTAGACCAGGAAATAAGGGATAGATGTGGGATTGGTGTCTATGGTGGTAATTGTCTTCAAGGCCTTCATAAATCCATTCTTTTAAGGCACCATCCTCATTTATCTGGTACTTTGGTAAATTATCAATAATCTCTTGCCAGATCCCAATATTTTCACTTTCTAGCCCTAAATACTTGGCGCTTTTAATTAAATTTCCCAAAAGCTCTTTTGCAATAGCTATATCCATAGTGGCATTAACAGCCATCATGGCAGGATATTTTGTATTGGGAATATTTTCAGGAGACATAGAAGGAACAAAAATATACTCTCCATTTTTATCCTTAATCAGAAAATCCTGATAGAAAAGAGCAACTTCTTTCATAAAAGGTAAGGCCCTATTTTTCAAAAAGTCTTGGTCCTTGGTATATAGCCAATAGTCATAGTAATGAGCAGCTATCCAACCAGCTCCACCAACCCATGATTGCCATCTTCCAGTTTTACCGCCAATTTTCCCATGGGTGCTCATACATATGGGAATTAGTATTCCTCTACAATTGTAGATCTTTTTTGCATTTTCTTGAAAGTGAGGAATTAAAGAATCAAAATAGTCATAAAGGGCTAGGGCTGACTCCTCTTGACCTAAGGCCATGGCTGGCCAATAACACATTTGCACATTCTCATCATTATGAATATCTGAATCCCATCTTGGATTATATTCACCATTCCAAATGCCTTGTAAGTTTATGGGTAGTCCATCTTTACTTGAAGAGGATATGAAAAGGTATCTTCCATAATTAAACATTAGTTGGAATAATTTTAAGGGCTTTTTATCTAGATAAGCCTGATATAAATACTCTTCATTGGGAATCATTTTTTCCGAATCTTCTGGACCCAGATTAAAAGATATCTTGTTGTATAAACTTTTCCATATATTTACATGACTGTTTTTCAAGTGGTTATAGTCCCATTTTTTAATCTCTTCTAAGATTCTCTTATGGGCTTGTTCAAGGTCCTCATATATATATAGTTGGACAAAGACTCTTGCTTCACTGGCATTTTTAACTCTTATTCTATCTTTTGTAAAACTTATATCTCCATCAGAGCTATCCACATACATTATGGCTCCATGTTTTCTTTGGTCCTTGTAGGTAGCATCATAGATAAGGCATTTGTCTTTTTGATAGGTGGCATAAGACATATAGTCATCTCCACCTTCTACAGCTTGAATTGTTATATCAAGATCTAAGGTCTTTTCTTTTGAAGAACTAATCTTTGTACAAACTACCCCTGTGTCATAAGAAACAAAGCTTTCTCTTTTAATTTCTCTTTCTCCTTCTAGCCAACTTATGCTAGTAAGGGCCTTTTCAAAGTCTAAAATAGCCTTGTAGTCTTTAGGAGCATCTAGGGGTCTTCTATTTATAAAGACCTGTCCAAAGGGCTGATAAGGGTCAACATTGTAGACCTCTTTACAGACTTCTAAAAACTTTTCATTAAAATACTCTTCACCTTGCTTGTAGTTTCCTTCTAGCATTAATTGTCTTACCTTATCTAAATAAGGGTAAAAATCATCATAAACAGGTTCTTTTTGGTATCTGAAAAGTTTTTCATGGTTAAGTAAGATAATCTCACTTTGAACATTTCCATGAATCATTGCCCCAACATGTCCATTGCCTAAAGGCAGAGCATCTTGCCAATCAGGTGATGGCATTTTTTTGAAAATATAATTTGACATATCTCACCTCTTGTAAACATAATAGCATTATTTTTACACCTATTAAAGTTGTAGGAGGCTTTCTTGTAAATTATTTATTGATTCCTACTTATCTTTTTTCCAAATCACTAAATTTGATCTTTTTTCATCTGAAAAACCAAAGGTAGGCATGCCATGTTCATACCTTTGTATTCTTTCTTTTATGAACTTATCAATCTCTATGGGGTCCACTTCTTTATTCATAAGAGCTATAAAGGCGTCGGTTTTAGCTGCACTTTCATTTATACTAAAAATGAAATTTGCTGCCTTTAACTTATCTTTCTCCGTTTGGCTGTGATACTTTTCTATCCCCAGTATTTTATCCTTACAAAAAGCATCTGGGTATATGAAGCTATAGTTATCATGTTCTTTTAAATCTTCTACTAAAATCCATTTATTTTTATCTAGTAATTCTTCTATGGACCTATCTAAAATCTCACCTTGATAAAAGTAGTAATGACTATACTTATTAACTACCCTATGCAAATATTCAATTTTTTCAATGCTTAATCCATACTTATTTAGAGTTTCCTTCTTTAGAGTTAGTGTGTTAGGAAAGTCTTCATTAGCCTTTAATGATAGAAGTTCCCAAAAGCCATAGAAGTCCTTTCCTTTAAAAAAATCCTTTCTTACTACATACTTATCATCATGTTTTAACACAATTATTATCTTATTTAAATGTTCTAAGTCTTTCTTATTAGCCCTTAGATTGTTTAAGTCTGCTATTTTATCCACATCATAATACATATATAATTTGTCTTCATCTTCAACTTCACTTGTTGTCTCACAACTTATTTCACTGTTTGTTTCACTGTTTGCTTTACTAACATCAACTTTAAATACACTCTCTATAGTTAGTGAAGCTTTTTCTAGTTGCGTATTACTTAGTGATACTTCATTATTTTCTTTATTCAGAAGGTGTTGGACAAAGACAGAGTCTGTATCTATAAATTCAACTTTTTTAAAGTCTTCTTTGTTTAGCCAAAGCATGTGTAAAGGAAGGTCCTTTTCTTTTATATCTACAAAGAAAAAGGAATAGCTAATAACATCTAAGTCCTCATAAAAATCTTCTTGGTAGGCTAAAGGACCAATCTTTGCTGTAAAAGAGTACTTATCAAAAAGTCCCTTTTTCAAGATTTCTTCTTTTTCCACTAGGGCATTTGTAGTATATATTCTTGGGAAACCCACATATACTCTTCCATTTATTTCATAAGGTTCTATGAGATATCTATTATCTTCTTGAATAATTGCAATAACCGTTTCTTTTAACATAAAATGCTCCTTTTTGTGAATACTTAGGTCTTAATCTTATCCACATAAAAGAAGCATTCCAGAGACAAATCTGTTTTTATTTAATTTTAGAACAAACCGCTTACTTTCATCTCATTATCTATGTCAATAGTGTCTGCAGCAGGTTTAGGAGGTAGACCTGGCATGGTCATTATTTCTCCTGTTAAAGCAACAATAAAGCCTGCTCCAGCAGATATTCGCAAGTCTCTTACTGTAACAGTAAAGTTTTCTGGTCTATTTATGAGCTTAGCATTATCTGAAAAAGAATATTGGGTTTTAGCAACACAAATTGGTAACTTGTCATAGCCATTGTTGTTTATAACTCTTAACATAGCCTTGGCTTGAGGGCCAAAGTCCACATTGTCAGCTCCATAAATTTTTCTAGCAATGGTTCTAAGCTTTTCACTTACGCTTAAATCTAGGTCATATGAAAAGGCAAAGGAGTTTTCCATTTCACAAAGATTTACAACCTCTTGGGCTAATTCAACCCCACCAAGGCCACCTTTTTCCCAAACTAGGCATTCTACTGCTTTTACACCTAGTTCTAAGCAAGCCTCTTTAACCACATCCATCTCCTCTTGGGTATCTTGAGAAAACTTATTAATTGCAACAACAGCTGGAACATTAAAGATTTTTGTTACATTTTCAATATGTTTTAAAAGATTGGGAATTCCCTTTCTTACAGCTTCCACATTAGTTTCTGTTAAGGATTTTTTATCCACCCCACCATGATATTTAAGAGCCCTTATAGTTGCTACAATAACCGCTGCATTAGGTTTTAAGCCAGCTGTTCTGCATTTAATGTCAAAGAACTTTTCGGCCCCTAAGTCAGCCCCAAATCCTGCCTCGGTTACTACATAATCAGCAAGTTTTAAGGCATAGCTAGTTGCTATAAGGCTGTTGCAACCATGGGCAATATTTGCAAAAGGTCCTCCATGGATAAAGGCAGGTGTTCCTTCTAAAGTTTGGACTAAGTTTGGCTTCAGGGCATCTTTTAGCAAAACAGCCAGGGCTCCTTGAGCCTTTAGCATATCAGCGGTCACCGGCTTATTATTATAGTCAAAAGCAACTATAATTTTTCCAATTCTTTCTTTAAGGTCGTTCATATCTTTAGCTAGACACAAAATAGCCATAATCTCACTCGCAACAGTTATATCAAAGCTATCTTCTCTGGGCATGCCATTGGTTTTACCCCCCAGCCCACAGACTATGTATCTTAGTTGACGATCATTCATATCTAGACATCTTTTCCAGATGACTCTTCTTGGATCTATATTAAGAGCATTTCCTTGGTAAATATGATTATCCAAAAGAGCTGCAAGAAGATTGTTGGCTGCTGTTATGGCATGAAGGTCTCCTGTAAAGTGAAGATTAATATCTTCCATTGGCAGAACCTGGGCATAGCCCCCACCAGCAGCTCCTCCTTTAACACCGAAAACAGGTCCTAAGGAAGGCTCTCTTAAGGCTAACATAGGTTTTTTCCCTATTTTCTTTAAACCGTCAGCCAAGCCAATACTGGTAGTAGTCTTACCTTCTCCTGCTGGCGTTGGTGTAATGGCTGTAACTAAAACAAGATTTCCCTTGCTTTCTTTGCCTGTCACCGCTTTGGGATCAACCTTAGCCTTGTACCTTCCATAAAGTTCAATGTCCTCTGAACTCAAACCAAGGGTTTTTGCTATTTCAGTTATGGGTTTCATTTCTGCATTTTGAGCAATTTCAATATCAGTTAACATAAAGCACCTTCCTTTTGTTTATATTTTAAAAAAGACTTATTGGAACAAATTAATATATCCTAAATTATACATCAAAATCTGACTATTTTTAAAAAAATCACCAGATTCCAAAGCTATCTCTATAGACATCAAAGGACATGTTTACAGAGCTGGGAAGCTTTTTAAGCATAAAGATTTGTAGTTTTGTTAAATTTAAATTTAACTCTTTACTGTTTTTATGTTTAATTATAATTCTAGTTCTGTATCTATCACTAATTTTTGCTATCCTATCATCTGAAGGTGCAAAAACTGTCATATTTGTTTGGCGCAAAAGTTTATAGGCTAAATCGGCATGTTCTTGACTTACATGTTTATGGGGAGCAGAGAAAATCACATAGGCCATATTAGTAAAGGGTGGAAAATCTAAAATTCTTCTTATTCTTAACTCAGAGTTATAAAAAGAAGGATAATCTTGATTTATGGCACTTCCCATTAATTCAGAATCAATATTATATGTTTGAATTATGGCCTTACCTTCTAAATCAGCTCTTCCTGCCCTACCAGCTGATTGGGTCATTAGTTGAAAGGCATTTTCATTTGACTCAAAAAAGGCCCCTGCCCCTAACATATCTGCATTTAAGATACCCACTAAGGTTACAAGAGGGTAGTCATGGCCTTTGGCTATCATTTGAGTTCCTATTAATATATCAATTTTCTCTTTTTCAAATCTTTCTAAAATCTCCTTATGGGAGTTTTTCATGCCTGTAGTATCTAGATCCATTCTAATGATTGAGGCTTGAGGAAAGATCTCTTTTAACTCACTTTCACACTTTTCTGTTCCACTACCTACATCAATAAGGCTTTCTTCTTTACAGTGGCTACAGACTTTTTCTTTTTCTTGGATAGAACCACAATAATGACATATCAATCTATTTCTAGATTTGTGATAGGTCATGGGAACATCACAAGATTGGCACTTAACTACATTTTTACAAGAAGTACATAGTTGAATAGAAGAAAAACCCCTTCTATTTAAAAACAAAACGGTTTGTTCTTTTTTATCTAGATTGTTTTTAATACTTTCTAAAAGGCTAGAAGAAAAGACAGAAAGCTTTCCTCTTATGGCATCTTCTCTCATGTCCACCAATTGAACATGGGGTAAGGCACCAGAAGCTCTTTTTTCCATGGTAAGTATTCTGTCAATCTTTAAGAATCCAAAAAAAGTACTTACTTTGGGAGTTGCAGACCCCAATACCAAGACAGCCTTGTGGATTTGGGCTCTTTGGTCTGCTACAAAGTTAGTATGATACTTTGGTGTACTATCAGAGATGTATGAATTATCATGCTCTTCATCAATAATGATTAAACCTAGATTTTCAAAAGGAGCAAATATACAGCTTCTTGTGCCCAAGGCTATCATTACTTCATTTCTTTTTATTCTCATCCAAGCATTGTAACGCTCTTTCATGGACAAGCGGCTGTGCATAACCACTAGGTTTTTTCCAAATCTTTTAGAAAACCTATCTACCATCATAGGGGTAAGGGCTATCTCAGGCACTAAAACAATTGCCGCCTTATTAGAGTTCAAGGTCTTTTCTACTAGGTTTAAGTAAACCTCTGTTTTACCACTTCCTGTAATTCCATGAATTAAAAACTTGTCATAAGTCTCATTTTCCATGGGAAGAGAAATCCTATCTATGACCTTTTTTTGCTCGCTTGTTAGAACTAGGTTGGATGGGTTTATATCTATTTCTTCTTTTTCTATTTCTTCTTCTTTTTTAGGCTTGTCAAAGATCTCAATATATCCTTTTTTAACAAGGGTATTTAGTACAGCCCTAGAGATATTTTCATAGGCTGCAAAATCGGTAACACTTATATCTTCATAACTATTTAAAAGTTCTAAGATTCTTAAATGTCTTTCATTTTTTATTTGATCTGAGAGCATAAGCTCACTTAATTCTTCAGCTGACAAAAGAAGTCTAGCAGTTTTTTCTGACTTCTTTTTAATGTTTCTAACCCCTTGTTCAACTATCTTTATCTCATTGTTTGAGACCTTTTCATTTAATTCCTTTATCCCACCTTCTAAGGATTTAAGGTAGGTTTGAAAGGGTATAAGATTTCCATCTTCTTCTAAAACCAGCTTTTCTATGGATATTTTCAAGCCTAAAGGAACCATAGCATTTAGCACTTGACCATAGGTACAAAAATATTGGTCCTTTATCTTTTTAGCTAGCTTGAACATGTTTTTAGATAGGATGGATTGGTCGTCCAAAATTTCGGAAATATATTTTAGCTCTATATTTTTAAGTTTGTCATCATAGGGTACTAGGTCTAGAAAATATGCAACCTTCATAGTGTTTCCCCTACCAAAGGGAACCAAAATCCGCATACCAGTCTCAAGATACAATAGCATTTCTTGGGGAACTAAATAATTGTATACCTTATCAAATGTTCTTACAGTATTTTCTAGTATAACAGCTGCAATATTTTCTTTGCTCATTTTCTACCTAGGTTAATAGGCTACTGCCCATACAACCATGTGTTTTGCGGGGCCTTTACAGCAAACGCATTCATCAGACAAGTTTTCTTGCTCAAAGGGGATACAACGAGATGTAACTCCAACCTCTTCTTTTAGCTGAGCTTCACAGTCTGGACTTCCACACCACATAGCCTTAACAAAACCACCCTTGTTTGCCATAATATCCTTTAGTTCTTGCATATTAAGGGCTACATGGGTATTGGCTTTTAAGTTATCTTCAGCCATCTTAAACATATTTTCTTGAATTTGATCTAAACTTCTCAAAACTTCATCTTTAAGTTGGTCTAGACTTACAAAGGCTTTTTCCTTATTATCTCTTCTAACTAGGACACATTGGTTATTTTCAATATCTTTAGGACCTATTTCCAGTCTTAAGGGAACCCCTTTCATTTCATGCTCTGCAAACTTCCAACCTGGAGATTGGTCAGATACATCAATTGACACCCTTATTCCTTGGGCTTTAAGTTCTTCTAAAAGAGAATAAGCTTTATCAAGCACTCCTTCTTTGTGCTGAGCTATGGGAACAATCATAACTTGAACAGGAGCAACTTTAGGAGGTAACTTTAAGCCAGAGTCATCTCCGTGAGACATTATTATCCCCCCTATAATCCTAGTGGACATACCCCAAGATGTTTGGAAGGGATGTTTTAGGGTGTTGTCTTTATCTGTAAAGGTAATTTCAAAAGCCTTAGCAAAACCGTCACCAAAATAGTGGCTGGTTGCACTTTGAAGAGCCTTTTTGTCATGCATCATACACTCTATAGTATAGGTGTCTTCGGCACCTGCAAATTTTTCACTTTCAGTTTTTTGCCCCTTTACAACAGGCATTGCTAAATAATTTTCAGCAAAGTCTGCATAGACATCCAACATTAAAAGGGTTTCCTCTACAGCTTCTTGAGAGGTTTGGTGAATTGTATGCCCTTCTTGCCATAGAAACTCTCTGTGCCTTAAAAATGGTCTTGTGGTTTTTTCCCATCTAACCACAGAACACCATTGATTATATTTTTTGGGCAAATCTCTCCAGGATTTAATAATATTTTTGTAGTGGTCACAAAACAAAGTTTCAGAAGTTGGTCTTACGCATATTCTTTCGGTTAACTCTTCAGAGCCTCCCATGGTAACCCAAGCCACCTCTGGAGCAAAGCCATCAACATGGTCTTTTTCTTTTTGCAAAAGAGATTCCGGTATAAACATAGGCATATATACATTTTCATGGCCTGTTGCCTTAAACATAGCATCCAAGCTTGCCTGAATATTTTCCCAAAGAGCATAGGCATATGGTCTTAAAACAACACAACCCTTAACCTGAGTATAGTCAATTAATTCTGCCTTAGTAACCACATCGGTATACCATTTGGCAAAATCATCTTCTCTTTTTGTTATTTGCTCAACATCTCTCTTTTCTTTGTTTTTTCCCGTCATTATCTGTATCTCCTGTTTTTTTATGTTTTTCTTTTAGCATATCTATTTCTTTTACAAAAGTATCTATATCATCAAAGTCCTTGTAAACCGAAGCAAATCTTACATAGGCCACATAGTCAATATCTATTAAGTGCTCAAGAACCAAATCTCCTATAACCTTAGATTCTACCTCTCTGCAGTTATTTTTGTAGAAGTCTAGTTCAATGGTATTAACTATGTCTTCTAGTTTTGTAATGGAAACCGGCCTTTTAGCACAGGCTATTAATAATCTATTTAGCAACTTAGACTTGTCAAAGGCTTGTCTGGATTGATCCTTCTTTACAACCATAATGGGCTTTCTTTCTATGTTCTCATAGGTGGTAAAGCGTTCTTTGCAGTGCTGACATTCCCGTCTACGCCTTATGGCATAACCTTCTTCAGCAGGCCTTGAGTCAATAACCTTATCTTCTTCAAATCCGCAATTTGGGCATTTCATTTGTATTGCCTCCTTGTAGCTTCTTTATAGATTATATTCCAATAACATTTATCTGGCAATGGACAAAAGCTAGGCCTTTTCTACTGAATTTTAATCAATTTTGCATATTCCAGCACCATTCTCTTCATTCCAGACATATCAAAATCAATCTCAATAATATCCATTCCATCTTCTGTATATAGGTCTTTCACACTGCCTTCCCCATATTTTTTGTGCAAGACTCTGTCAGATATAGCATATATTTCTTTGTATAAAGACTTATCTTTTGCGGTGGTCA
Organism: uncultured Clostridiaceae bacterium; assembly: GCA_964563155.1. Lineage (GTDB taxonomy): Bacteria > Bacillota > Clostridia > DUPQ01 > DUPQ01 > DUPQ01. Next base: position 140,316 of record CAZLVL010000003.1, read on the forward strand.
AACCAGGAATATCAATAGCCTTACCACCTCTTTTAACTGTAGGTGCTTGGTCTTGGCTAGTATATGAATCGAAAGAATAAGTCTTCCTACTAGGAAATCCATAACTTGGTTTTTTGTAACCATCTAACAATTCTTTGGGAATTTCTTTTAAGAATCTAGACTCAATGCTTGGTTCTGTTTTGCCAAACTTGGTTCTTTCTTTGGTATAGACCATGTACAGTTTGTCCATGGCCCTAGTAATGCCCACATAGCAAAGTCGTCTTTCTTCTTCTAGCCCGTTTTCTCCTTCATTAACAGATAAGGCAGATGGGAAAAGTCCTTCTTCTAAACCTACTAAAAATACCACCTTAAACTCTAAGCCCTTAGCTGAGTGAAGGGTCATCATGGAGATATAATCTTCTTCTTCCAACTCCTCGTTATCTGCATCTGTAGATAAGGTAGAACTTTCTAAGAACTCTTCTAAACTCAAGAGTTTTCCTTCTTCTTCTTTGTGAATTTCTTGTTGAAAGACTATAGAGCTTTTTAGTTCTTTAATGTTTTCTACCCTTTCAATACCTAAAACAGGGTCATCTTGAAGGAAAAACTGATCTAATTGGGTGTGGTTTAATATTTCATCATAAAGAAATTCCAGGCTTCCCGCTTGATTAAACTTTTTAAAATGTTCAATTAGCTCATAAAAGACCTGCAACTTCCCAGCAGCTGAGGAAAGCTCAGAAAACTTACTAGCATTAGCTATAACTTCATATGAAGACATGTTCTCTTTTAGAGCAATTGCTTGAATCTTATTTACAGTTACATTTCCTATGGCTCTTCTTGGTTTATTCAAAATCCTAAATAAGGAAGCCTCATCTCTATCATTTAGGACCACTCTCATGTAGGCCAACATGTCCTTTACTTCCATTCTAGAGAAGAAGCTAAGTCCTCCATAAATCCTGTATCTTATATCTTTTTCTCTCAAAACTCTTTCAAGAACCCTAGACTGGGCATTAGTTCTATAGAGGATTGCCATATCCTTAAGGGCAGTACCCCTATCATTTTGCTTATGTATTTCGCTAGCTACATACAAGGCCTCATGATTTTCATTGTACGCTTCGTAAACTGATATTTTATGGCCCATATCTTTATAGGTTTTTAGCTTTTTATGTTTTCTAGCCTTATTATTTACAATAACTGCATTGGCAGCATCTAGAATCCTTTGACAAGACCGATAATTAGTTTCCAATTTAATAACTGTACTATCTGGAAAATCCTTTTCAAAGTTTAATATATTTTTAATATTTGCTCCTCTAAAACTATATATGGATTGATCATCGTCTCCTACAACAAAAAGATTTTTATACTTTTGAGATAACATAGCAAAAATCTTATACTGGGCAATATTTGTATCTTGGAATTCATCAATAAGGATATATTTAAATATGTTTTGAAAATGATTTAAAATATGTTCGTGATCTATGAGCATGAAATATGTATTGTATATTATGTCATCAAAATCCATAGCATTATACTCAAGCATCTTTTCTTCATATAGCTCATATACCCTAGCTGCAATTCCCTTTTGATAGTCATTGGAATTTTTAGCCTGGTATTTTTTTGCATTTAAAAGATTATCTTTGGCCCTACTTATTTCATAGGCAACCCAATTAGGATTAAAGGCCTTGGTACTAATGTTTAATTGGTCCATACATGACTTTATGACACTTTTTTTGTCATCAGTGTCGTATATTAAAAAGTTTTTCCTGTAACCAGCTTCCTCTGGAAAGGTTCTTAACATTCTTAAACAGGTTGAATGGATGGTGCCTAGCCAAGGAAAATACCTAGATGCTAAGTCTTGATTTAGTTCTAAGACCCTTTCTTTAATTTGCATAGCTGCCTTATTTGTAAAAGTAATAGCTAATATATTTCCTGGACTTGCTAAACCTTCTTCAATAATATAGGCGATTCTTCTGGTTAATACCCTAGTTTTACCTGAGCCTGCTCCTGCTAAAACCAAAACTGGTCCTTGGGTTTTTGTAACAGCCATCCTTTGTTCATTATTTAAGTTTTCTAATATACCACTTTCTTTAGACATTTGCACCTCATCTTCCTCTTTTCCAAAATATCTTATCATTTCTGGCCCCTTATTTAAAGGTGAAAGGACATTAAAAACCGGCTTTCGCCGGTTTGTTTTTAATATTTTTTATATTTACAAAGGGTATCCTATTCGTAAGGCACCAAAAGCCCATAGTCTCCATCTTTTCTTTTATATACTACATTCACAATGCCAGTTTCTTGGTTTATAAACATAAAGAATTCATGGTTGAGCATTTCCATCTGCATGGTAGCCTCGTCTATATCCATTGGCTTAATTTGGAAATTCTTTGTTCTTACAATGTTATAGTCAGCTTCTTTAAAAGCAGCATTGCTTTCAAGATTCTGCCAGTTGTTAGGTACATCACCGTGGAATCTCTTTTCTAGTCTAGTCTTATTCTTTCTAACCTGTCTTTCAATAATATCCACAGATTTGTCTATTTGCCCTAAAAGATCGTTTCCAGAAAGCTCTGCTCTAAAAATAACACCCTTCCATACAATGGTTGACTCCACTTTTGTATGTTTGGTTTGTTTTAAAGCTTCAACTACAACTGTTGCTTCTGTGTTTCCATTAAAAAACTTATCCAATTTAGCAAATTTCTTTTCGGTCCAGTTTTTGATCTCCTCGGTAATATCCATTCTTCTTCCGACAATTGAAATCTTCATAAAACTATCTCCTTTCAAAATTTATACTTCTATTTATATTATAACCTAAGCACTTTAAAGCAACAATGAAGCTTTTCAAATATTGGGTTAATTATAAAAAACTTCTACTAGGCACAAGCCCTGAGCTCTAAGGGTTGGCCCACTCATCTGCCTATTTTTGCTTAAGATAATATCCATTACCTTATCCCAAGGGATTTCTCCCTTTCCAATCTGCAAAAGGGTACCAGCAATTATTCTTACCATATTGTATAAAAAGCCATTACCCACTATATCTATATGAATTAAAGGACCATCTTGTGTAATATCTAGGGTGTATATTGTTCTTACAGTTTTTTTTACATTGCTTCCACTGGCCATAAAGGCTCTAAAGTCATGTTCTCCTACAAAAAAGGAAGCTGCTTTTATCATCTTATCCACATCCAAGTCTTGTCTGACATGGTAGGTGGAATCCTTGTAAATTGCTGAAGCTACATTTCTATTTAAAATCGTATAGCGATAATGCTTACCAACTGCACTGTATCTAGAATGAAAGTCCTTGTCCACCTCATAGGAGGTAAGAATCCTAATATCCTCTGGTAAAAGACTATTTAAGGCCATATAAAATCTGGAAGCAGGTATGGAAGAATCTATATGAAAGTTTGCACATTGGCCTAAAGCATTGACCTTAGCATCTGTTCTTCCACTTCCAATTAATTTGACCTCTTGGTTGGTTAACTTAAAAAGAGCATTTTCAATAACTTCTTGAACACTAAGGCCATTTTTTTGTCTTTGCCAGCCAGAATAGTTCTTACCCCTATATTCAATTATTAGAAAAATATTCTTTTCCATACTTTATGTCCTTTACAAGCCTTTTGACCATTAATTAATGCTTACTTATATTTACTTATATTTCTTTCTTAGATAAATAATATCATATCCCATTTTTTAGGTTAGGGATATGATATCATTACTTTTATCTTTTGTGGGCGTCTTTTATGGTCTTTTCCTAAAACAAATTTTTTATCTTATACTCTTATCTTCTTTTTAATTTTCATAAGGAGTTCTTTCTCCTATGGTAAGGGTTAAGGTTTTTTCTGCACCTGTCCTAATAACTACTATCTCAACTACTTGACCAACAGTACATTCATCTATTAGCTCTTTTAAATGACTAGGCGACTCTACCTTTTTGCCATTAAATGAAACAACTCTATCCCATTCTTTTAGGCCCCCTCTAAAAGCAGGGGTATCTTCTTCTACTCTTGTAATGTAGGTGCCTATGTCTGTAAGTTCCAAGCCGTACATCATGTTATACCAATTAAGGGTATTTTTATCAAGAATCTCTCCTATTGAAACACCAATATATGGTCTTCCTGTTACGTAGCCAAAAGAGATAATATCATCTAGTATTTTCTTTACATCATTAATAGGAATTGCAAAACCAATACCGTCTATTTCGTTTCCATAGGATTTGGCATTGATGATACCTATTAATTCACCGCCAAGATTTAGCATAGCACCTCCTGAATTGCCAGGATTAACAGCTGCATCTGTCTGTATAAGGGTCATCTTTTCATTATCTAAAATAATCTCTCTTTGCAAACCACTAATATAGCCTACTGTTAAGCTTTGGTGTAGGTAACCTAGAGGATTTCCAATTACTAATATTTGTTCTCCTACCAAAATTTTGTCGCTATCTCCCAGGGTTAAAAAGTCTAAACCTTTGTAGTCAATTTTTAAAACAGCAATGTCCATTTGAGCATCTGATCCTATAAGACTAGCTTCTATGGGCTTGTTATCCGAAGGATATACCCAGATCTTTTTAGCCCCTTCTATAACATGGTTATTAGTAACAATGTAGCCATCTTCACTAATAATAACTCCAGAGCCAGAACTGGTTGAAGGACTGGCGTTCCAAAAAGATGAGGAACTCTCTTTTTCTACCACTATACCAACAGTAGCATCTACCTTCTCAGCATATATTTGAGAGATGGAAGAATAGGTTTTACCTTTTTCAGAAAGGGAGTAAATTGGAGTGTTGTTTTTAGTTTGCTCATTATCTCCACCCTTGTTAGTACTGTTTTGCAAAGTAGATCCTGGTGTTTTATCTGTTGAGGCTTTAGGATAATATATTCCAGCTAAAACTCCTCCTGATAGACCAGCTAGTAAAGAAATAATTAAACAAAAAATTATTGTAACGGTTAAGGCTTTTTTTATTGAAGACTGCTTTTTATAGTTTTCTTCTTGGCTGTATTCAGCCCTATTATATTGGTGATATAAATTGGATGAATTGTTTTTGTTATTATAAGGGTTATTCATGTGCTTACCTCCTACATTAATAAGTAAATATAAACTCAGTTCAAAAAACATAAATCTCATTTAAAAAACATAAATACAGTTTAAAAAATATAAACTCCTGTTTTTCTCATACTTTTATTTTAGAATCTCTTTGTGAAAGATATGTGAAATTTAATAGTTTCTTGAGTGAAAGATTCACTATTCATCAAATTTTTCCAGTTCAAACCAAAAAACTATGCCTGCATTTGCCTTGTAGACCCCATAATTTTGCTTATGCATATCCATAATTGCTTTAACAATAGAAAGACCTAAGCCGTAGGAATTATCCCTTTCTTGTCTGGATTTGTCTTCTTTGTAAAAGCTGTCAAATATTTTATTGTAAACCTCATCATCTAATCCAGGGTGAGTGTTGTAGATTGATACTCTAATCTTGTTTCTTATTTCACTTAAATTGATGTTAATAATCTTTTTATTATCACAATACTTAACTGCATTTTCTAGAAGATTGGTCATGACTTGGATAATTTTGTTGTAATCTCCTTGGACAATATATTGGTCTTTGTAATTGAAGGTCAATTTTATTTCTGCTTTTTCTAGTATTATCTTAAAGTCTTTTACTACCTCTTCAACCACTTCGTTAATGCTAAATATTGTTTCATCTATAGTGACTGTGCCACTTTCTAGTTGAGATAGGGTCAAAAGTTGGTTTACCATAAGGTTCATCTTAACAGCTTGGTCTGAAATAATTAGCAACTGCTTTTTGGACTGTTCATCAGGACAGTTTTCTTCTAACAGTTCACAGTAGGCTAAAATTAAGGATAAGGGTGTTTTAAAATCATGGGAAACCGAAGCTATAAATTCCTTTTTTGTTTTGTTGGAAAGCTCTTGTTCAGCTAAATTGCTACTTAACATTTGTGTTCTTTGTTCCATGTAGCCTATATTTTCTTGAAGCTTGATTCGCATCTCATTAATACTTTTTGCTAAGGTTCCAATCTCGTCATTTGATTTAATTACACAAGACTCACTAAAATCCATGGTAGCGATTTTATTTGCCACATGATTTATATCCTCTATAGGCTTTGTTATTCTCCATGACACAATAACAATGAGAAGCACTGCAATTAGAAGTGTAGAAAGTGAAAGGTAGACTACAAAACTTGAAGCTGTTTTAGCCAAGGTACCTATATACTCTTTAGGGGAAGAAAAAACGATATAGGATCTTAAGCTTTCTTGTGAGTCCTCAATTTGGGTTTGATAAACAAGGCTAACCAAACTTATGCTGGGATTTTCTTCGTCTTCTACATCATAGGTTTTAAAGGTATAAAGCTCTTTTATAGATTCTAAATCTCCTTTAGCTATGAGTTGACCAATATACTCTTTTGTCCTTTCAATGTCCAAGGGCTCACCAGGCAAATACCTTCCAGTTATCTTGGTAGCATAGCCAATATCAGCATGGGAAGAAGGCTTGTCGTAAACAAACCAGATTATTTCAATATTATTTCTTTCTAACTTATCAAATTTATAGATAAGATCTCTTCTAAAGTCTACTGAGCCCACAGGCTCATCTGCAAAATGTTGATTAATCTCTTTAGCATACTCTTTTATTTCATCATACTTTTTTTTGGTATAAAACTTCTCAAAGAAAAGGTTACTAAAAAGAATAACTCCTAGGATATTCAATAATAAAATGCTGATGAATATAATTATAAGCTTGTTTCGAAGTTTAATTTTACTCCTCCAACTTATATCCGTATTTTCGAACAGTCTTTATTAAACTGCCTGAATCTTTGAGTTTAGTGCGTAAGCACTTCATATGAGTATCTACAGTTCTAGCATCCCCAAAAAAGTCATAGCCCCATATGGTTTGAAGAAGCTTTTCTCTGGTAAGCACAATATTTTTGTTTTGCATCATATAATGTAAAAGGTCAAACTCTTTGGGAGTAAGTTTAATTCTTTCATCATCAACATAAACCTCATGTTCTTTTACTTTAAGGGTAATATTGTCAATCTTGAGAACATCTTCTGATAGGGCGCCAGACCTTTTTAAAACCGCCTTAACCCTAGAAACCAGCACAGCAGGACTAAAGGGCTTGGTTATATAATCATCTGCTCCCAACTGAAGCCCATAGAGCTCATCATATTCTGTTGTTCTAGCGGTAAGAACCAAGATAGGTACAAAAGACTCTTTTCTAATCCTCTTAAGCACCTCAAAACCATCCATTTTAGGCATCATAATATCTAATATGACCAAGGAAATATTTTCTTCATAAAAAATATCTAATGCTTCTTGGCCATCTTTTGCCTCTAACACACTATAGCCTTCTTGAAGCAAACATGATTTTATAAGCTCTCGCAATGCAGGTTCATCTTCTGCAATTAAAATCTTATGTAGCATGTTTTTAAGCCTCCAAATAAATTTAATATAATTATATCATTTATTTGTGAAAAAGCTGTGTGCAAGCCCTTCTTAATTACAAGGTATTTAAATAACGAGTCATTACCTCTTCATCAGTAACATCATATTTATCATGATATTCCCTGTAAATAGGTAAGAATTTCTCTTGATCACCTTGCTTAACGTCATGTAAATACTTATGTGTATCAAATACTCCCTGTGCAGTTTGAATGGTCAGTATAGCAATATTAGAACAGTGATCTGCAACTCTTTCAAAGGAATTAACCAAGTCAGAAAGAACAAAGCCTAACTCTATGGTACAGTTACCATCTTGTAATCTTTCTACATGATGGGCTTTAATTATAAGTTTTAACTCATCAATTACTTGCTCTAAAGGTTCTACCCTGTAAGCCAAGTCAAAGTCATTTTCTAAATATGCATCAATTGAAATGGTAACAACTTCCATAACGGCTGCTGCCATTACTGATAACTCTTTATTTGCTTGCACAGAAAATGAAATCTTCTTATCATACAGTTCTTCAGCTATATCCACTAGATTACAAGCATGGTCACTAATTCTTTCGAAGTCATTTATACTATAGAGAATCTTAGATATCTCTTTACTGTCCTTTTCATTTAAGGCCTTGGTACTTAGCTTTACAATATATGAGCCCAGCTTATCTTCATAGACATCTACTAGTTGTTCATTATCCCTAATAAGGGTGGCCTCTTTCATGTCATAGCGGGTTACTAAGGGAATAGCCCTTAAAATAGTAGCCTTGGTTAAATTAGCCATATCAGTTACATGCTTTTTGCATTGTTCAACAGCTAATGTAGGTGTGTTTAAGAAACGCTCGTCTAATACTATAGTTTCAACATCAGTGCCTTTACTCTTAACTGTAAGTTCCGCCAATCTAACTATCCATTTTGTAAACGGCAAGAGTATGAAAGCAGTTGTTAAGTTGAAAAGTGTATGAATTATTGCAAAGTCAACAGATCTTACTGGGTTTGCAAAAAAGTCAAATCTAAATATGGCATGAGCTATATAGAATAAAGCCATAAAGACTAAAGCCCCAATTGTTTTTACATAAAGATGAATAACAGCTGTCCTCTTTGCATTTGTGTTTGTACCTATACTTGAGATTAAAGCAGTAGCACAAGTACCTATATTAGCACCTAAAACTAAGGCAAGAGCACCAGAATATGATATAACACCTGTTACTGATAAAGCTTGCATAATTCCTACTGATGCAGATGAAGATTGGATAATAGCTGTAAATACAGCTCCTGTTAATAATCCTAACAAGGGATTAGAAAAGGCAGTCAACATATTTGTAAAAGCTGGAATTTCCGCTAGGGGCTGAACTGCTTGATACATGGTAGACATACCAAATATTAAAACAAAAAACCCTATAAAGACTCTTCCAATATCCCTATTCCTATTTCTCTTACTCATTAAGAGCATTCCAATGCCAACTACTCCCAGGATAGGACCAAATACATCCGGTTTTGTAATAGTTAAGAAAATATTATTACTATCTATACTTACTAAACTTAGGATCCACGAAGTTATAGTAGTTCCTATGTTAGCACCTATTATTACATTTATACTGTGTGTCAGTTTCATAAGCCCAGAGTTTACAAATCCAATCAACATAACTGTTGTTGCGGAAGAAGATTGAATTAGGGCTGTAACTGAAAGTCCAACTAAAACCCCTTTAATCGGCGTACTGGTTGCCTTTTCGATAACTGCCTGCATTCTTTTGCCGGCAATATTTTCCAATCCGGCTCCCATAACGTTCATTCCATATAGGAAAAGTACTAAGCCGGCGATAATTGTTATAATTGAAATAATATCCATTTACACCTCATTTTTAAATCAAGCCTATTATACTTAAAGTGTAAGCATTATACAAATGATTTCTTATAATTCCATAAAAATTTATTATAAAAAAACACCCATACAGGTGTTAAAAGAAAAATAGTCCGGCAGCGACCTATTTT